>JAZPYW010000176.1:0-3425 GCA_045544415.1 Erysipelotrichaceae bacterium | reverse complement strand
GTAAAAAATTCAAGTAAATTATCAAAGAATTTTCATAATTTCGTGTTATATTAGATACGTTGTTTAAGGAGATGAATAAAATGACGAGATTTGTAGGTACTGTAAGCAGGGGCATCCGCTGCCCGATCATCAAGGAAGGCGATGATCTCTCCACGATCATCCCGAACACACTTCTCGAAGCTTCGAAAGAAGAAGGCTTCCCGGTCCGCAACCGCGACGTCCTGGCTATGACGGAATCCATCGTTGCCAGAGCACAGGGCAATTACTGTACCGTTGAAGATATCGCTCAGGATGTCCGCAATAAAGTCGGCGATGAAGAGACGGCGATCATCTTCCCGATCACTTCCCGTAACCGTTTTGCGATCCTGTTAAAGGGTATGTCCATGGCGGTCAAGAAAGTCTACCTGATGTTCAGCTACCCTTCCGATGAAGTCGGAAACGCTCTCTTATCGGTAGACGATCTCGATGAAAAAGGGATCGATCCGTATACCGATACGCTGACACTGGAACAGTATCGTGAATACTTCGGTTTCCGCAAACATGAATTTACCGGTGTCGACTATGTCTCCTACTACAAGGAACTCATCGAATCGACCGGTGCGGAAGCAGTCATCCTCTTCTCCAATAATCCGCGTACGATCCTGAACTATACCGACAAGGTCATCACCTGCGATATCCATACCCGCAAGAGAACGAAGCGCATCCTCAAAGACTGCGGCGCCAAGGTCGTTCTGGGTCTCGATGACATCATGAACGCTCCGGTCAACGGTTCCGGATGCAATGAACAGTACGGTCTCCTAGGTTCCAACAAAGCTACGGAAGAAAAGGTAAAGCTCTTCCCGAGAGATGCTCAGGGCCTCGTAGAGGATATCCAGAAGACCATCCTCGAAAAGACAGGCAAGAAGATCGAAGTCATGGTCTATGGCGATGGTGCTTTCAAGGATCCTCAGGGCAAGATCTGGGAACTCCCCGATCCGGTCGTTTCTCCGTTCTTCACGGAAGGTCTGAGAGGTACACCGAACGAGCTCAAGATCAAGTATCTGGCCGATAACGATTACGGAAACCTGCAGGGTGAAGAACTGCAGAATGCCATCAAGGAATCGATCACGAAGAAAGAAAAGAACCTCGTCGGACAGATGGCTTCCGAAGGTACGACTCCGCGTCAGCTGACAGACCTGATCGGTTCTCTCTGCGACCTCACCAGCGGTTCCGGAGACAAGGGTACCCCGGTCGTATATATCCAGGGCTACTTCGACAACTATTCAGACGATTACGAATAAAAAAAGCGGCTGAGCCGCTAGATATCCAAAGCATTCTTGAGGATCTCCAGTCCCTTCAGAGGGACACAGTAGCGGGGATCCTCTTTTTTACGTGCTTCATAGACTTCCGAGAACTTCTGCCATACGACAGAATCCAATTCTTCTTTCTGTATCGTGAAGTCTTTTTCATCCCTCTCCTCCCGAAGATAATAGATATTCACGTATTCATGGTCCCGGAAGAGATGATCGTGGAAGATCTTCTCATAGGAGATGAGAAAATGTCCGATGTAATGAAGATCTTTCTCTTCCGCGGTAATCCCGAGTTCTTCTTTCAGTTCGCGCAAAGCGGACTCTTCAGGTTCCTGACCCTGAGGGATGTGGCCGGCAGAAGAAGTATCGAGCTGGCCGGGGAAGGCATCTTTATTTTGAGAACGTTTCTGCAGGAGTACTTCGATCTCCCCTGCTCTTTCCCGGACGAGCCATACATGGGCGGTACGGTGTGCGATCCCCTTCTCATGAGCTTCTTTCCGGCTGACGACTTCTCCGCTCGGCTGACCGTACTCATCGACGACATCGAAGTATTCCATGTCAGAGAAAGTACCCCAGCAGAACGAGGACTGCCAGTAAAGAGAAAGCCGTCTTCAGCATGTTCCGGTAGCGCAGACATACCTTGTCTTCCAGCGCCTTGACCGTATCGGGAACGTGTGCGGAAAGCAATGTCAGCAGGAAACAGCCGAAGAGCGCCAGTACCCGGGAGCCGATCAGGATCCCGTCGGAAGTATAGGCATAGAGCGCACCGATCACCAGCATAGAGAATACCGGAGCGATCCATAAACGCAGACGGAAGAGCGCCTCTGAGATATCATCCGGACGCGGGTCTCCGAAAGCCAGGACGATACAGAGGATATGGATGACGAAGAGGATGCCCGGAATGAGGAATACGGCATTGCCTCTCGTAGTAAAAGCGGTAGTCGCATTGCGGAAGCCGAAATGTACCGGAACACTTCCCTCGATCCCGGTCCCTTTCAGAATACCGAGAAAAAGCGGCATCAGTACGATGCACGCTGTCGTCAGTACAAAGTGCGGGTATTTCCTGATCAGTCTCATATCAGATATCCAGGTCCATCGTGAAGTTCATCGTATAATCCGGATACATCACTGCGACTTCCTCTTTGATCTGTTCGAAGATCTCTGCCCGGTCTTTCCGGTCCATATCGATGATGATATCGAGGTTGACGACCTTTCTTTCCAGATCGACAAAGAAACCGTGCATCTGCAGGACTCCGTCATGCGCCAAAACGCAGCGGGAGATCTTATCCCGCATACTGACGACTTCTTCGTTCTTCGTATTGACGGAATAGATACCGATTCCGGTCATGATGATGCCGTAGCGTTCAAATACCTTTTCGGCGATCCTTCTTTCCAGCATATCGATCTCTTCGGCACTCATCGTATCCCGTACACCGACATGGACACTTCCGACATAGCGGTCCGGTCCGTAATCGTGGAGGATGAGATCATAAGCTCCTTCTACTTCCTCATCTTCGCAGATGAAGTGTTTGATCTCGCTGGTGAATTCCACATCGACTCTCTTGCCGAGGATATCATCCAGTGTGTCCCTCAGCATCTCGATACCGGACTTGATGATGACGGCAGAGATGACGACACCCAGATAGGCTTCCAGAGAGATATCGAACTTCAGATAGATCAGTGCGGAAACAAGGACCGACAGAGAGATCAGGGCATCGAAACGGGCGTCAGACCCGGAAGCGATCAGGGACTGGGAATTGACTTCCTCACCCTTCTTCTTGACATAAGATCCTAACAGGAGCTTTACGACGACTGCTGAAGCGATGATGATCAAAGACGGGATCGAATAGTCCGCTGCTTCCGGTTCGATGATCTTCTTGACGGATTCCACCAGAGACGTGATACCGGCATAGAGGACCAGAGCCGAGACGACGAGAGCTCCCAGATATTCGTAGCGGCCATGTCCCAGAGGATGGTCCTTATCCGGTCTCTTGTTGCCTAGACGCGTCCCGATGATCGTCACGATGGATGACATCGCATCCGATAAGTTGTTTACGGCATCCAGAACGACCGCAATGGAATTCGATAATACTCCTACTGCTGCCTTGAATGCGGCTAAGAATAAAGTCGGAGGCC
>JAZPYW010000175.1:0-3532 GCA_045544415.1 Erysipelotrichaceae bacterium | reverse complement strand
AGACCGCTTGGCCTCCGACTTTGTCCAGATCCTTCACGATACCTATGAATATACGGGGATTTATGAAGAAGCGATGGAAGATATCGCCAACAGAGGGTATATCGTCTTCTCTCACGATCAGATGGGCCACGGAGCTTCCGTGACGAAGAGAGAGGAACTCGGGATCTTCCCGGGAGAGAAAGCGTATTTGGACATCCTGAAAGACACCAATACGGCCTTCATGGTCCTCCTGCAGAAGTATTCGCCGGAGGTCTATGCCGATTATCTTCTGATGCAGAACGAAGAGCAGAAGAAGCAGATGAAGGAGATCCGCTATGTCCTTCGTGCGGTGATCGGCGTAGGTTTCGGATCGGCGGTATTGAAGAACTATCTGATGATGTACGAAGACGTCAACTGCGCCGTATTCATCGGGGACAGAGGTCTTCAGGGGATCCGGGAAAAGTTTCTGCAGATCGAATGCGATCTGGAACTGAACCGCTACGGAAGGGAAGCGCTACCTTTACGGCTGCCGGGAAATGCGGAGAAGAATTATCTGAAAGGCAAAGACGATTCCTACCGCTTCAACTGGAAAGCGAACAGCGTGACCGGGATCAGGAAGATCAGGAACGATCCTGCCTGCAACTTCGAATACGACTTAGGAGCCTGGAAGGACATTTTCACGTTCTACACAGCGGTCAGTGCCTCGGAATGGCTGGATGCCTATCCGCCGTTTCTGGCGACGCTGGTCCTCAGCGGTGAGAAAGATCCTGTGAACAACGGTTCCTCCGATGTCAAGAAGATGGTCCGTTTCATGAAATCCAACAAATGCAAGAATCTCTTCGCAAGGTATTATGATGCCTATCACAATCTTCTGATCGACGACTGTCATCCGCAGGTGATCCACGATATCCTTTCGATTTTAAATGCTGTGAGAAATCAGCAATTCCAAAAAACTAATTAGTAGATTAAGGAGGAAAAAATTACTATGTTAGTCCCGATGTTAGAAATACTGCAGCATGCGAAAAAAGGCGGATACGGTGTACTTGCACCGAACGTATTCAACGAAGATTCCGTCAGAGCGTGCTTAGAGGCGGCTGTTGAAATGGACTCTCCGATGATCATCGACGTTCTCGAAGAGAATACGAAAGATCTCGTCACGTTCGGCAAGATCATCCGCATCCTCGCTGAAGAAGTCAGAGTGCCGGTCGCCATCAACCTCGACCACGGTCAGAATGACGGCGCCTGCATGAAGGCGATTTACGGCGGATTCACCGGGATCATGTGTGACCGTTCCATGCTGCCGTTTGAAGAGAACGCCAGAGAAGTCCGCAAGTTCGTGGAACTCTGCCGTCCGCTCGGCGTCACGGTCGAAGCGGAATTCGGGCAGATCGCCGACGGTTTCGAATATGCCGAAAAGAGAGATGAATATCTGACAGATCCGGAAATGGCGAAGAAGTTCGTCGAACTCTCCGGCTGCGACTGTCTGGCTGTTTCGATCGGCGAAGCTCACGGTGAATACACGAACGGCGAACCGGATATCGATTTCGAACGTCTCGAAAAGATCAAAGAGCTGGTCGATGTACCGCTCGTATTCCACGGCGGTTCCTTCTCCGGCTTTGACAACATCGCCAAAGTCTGCAGGATCGGCTGTCAGAAAGTCAACATGGGTACCGATGCTTATCAGCACGGCGTCACGAGATACATGGAAGCCCGCGAAAGAGGCGATGCCGGTATCAACAGCGCCAGAACGGCAGGCAACATGATGTGGGCCGGCTACAAAGAGAGAACGATGGACTACATGAGAGTCTGCGGCTCTGCCGGAAAGAACTGGTTAAAGATCGTAGATTAATTCACAACGAATTTCCCCAAGGAGGTAACATATGGGCAAAATTGTAAATGTTCGAATCGACGGAAGACTGATCCACGGACAGGTCTGCACACAGTGGGTACATCAGCTGGGTGCTACGAAGATCTTCATCATCGATGATATCATCGCGAAAAACGCCTTCCTTTCCGAGATCTGTGTCAAAGCTTCCCCGGCGGGAACGACACTGGAAGTCGTGACCTGCGAGGATGCGGCGAAGCGCTGGAACGAGAACGAATTCGGAACGAACGAGCCGACGTTCATCATCTTCCAGACGCTGGATATGGCCCTCAAGGCATATAAAGCAGGGTTCAAATATCCGACGCTGAACTTCGGTACTACACTCAACAGAGGAGATATGGTCAAGACCGGTGTAGGTTCGATCAGTATGAAGCGCGAACATGCTCAGCCTTTGGAAGATTGTGCTAAGGACGGTCTGGTCATCACGTTCCAGGTCACTCCGAATGACTCCAGAGTCACATGGGATGAAGTGAAGAGGAAAGTATTCCCGGAAGTGAAGTAGGAGAAGTCTTATGAAATTGAAATATCAGGATTTGGTCTGGATCCGCAAACCTACGGGAGAAGAGAAGAAACTGATGGAAGCTCAACCGACCTGGGAGCACGATGCCGGAGTATGGCCTGCACACTATGACGAAAGAGAAGAATCCTTCCTGGTCATCCACGGAGGCGGTTCGATCACGACAAAAGAGGGTAGAGTATACCGCTTTGAAGTCGGAGATTTCGTTACCTGTGCGGAAGACTTCGACTGCACCTGGGAAGTCAAAGACTACATCAAAAAGCATTATATCTTCGGTCTGTTCAAAGACTAAACGACATGGGAGGAGGACAGACGTCCTCCTCCTTGTTTTAGGGAGGGAACATGAAACTGAGAGTCTACATCGGCTGCAGAAAAGACAAGTCTGTCTATGCCGAAGCAAAAGCACTGGGAGCGATCGGAGTACTCACCAACTCTACTCTTCTTTTGAGCAACTATGGAGAAGATATGACGCTGAAAGAAATGACGAAGCGCATGCTGGATGATTCCGGAGACATGCTCGTATTTCAGTCCATACAGGGCGATACCTGCGAAGAGATCGTCGATAAGGCTTTAGACATATACGAACTGTCGGACAGAGTCGGTTTCAAGATCGCTTCGGATACAGAGGGTTTCAAGGCCATGAAGGCTCTTTCGGACAGAGGGATCCGCGTGATCGCCACCGAGATGTTTACCTTCCAGCAGGCTTATATGGCCGCTGTAGCGGGATGCTACGCCGTGTCTCCGTTCTTCAGCAGAGGAAACAAAGTCGGTTATGACATGGAAGAGATGATCAGGGAGACCAGGTCCTTCTATGACCGCCTGGACAATCCTCCGGAGATCCTGGCTGCAAGCATCCATACAGTAGATGAAATAAAGAAATGTCTGCTGGCCGGAGCTGATTCGACGGCTATCGGCATTGCGTTATTAAAAGAATTATGCGAGGACAAATACTCGAACCTGACGAAGGAATCATTCGCTGCGGCTTTCTCCAAGATCAAAGGGGAAACGGTCAGTGAGGTCAGAGAATCCGACGGTGAAGTGATCGAATAAACAAAGAGATCCCCTCTTTTGAATGGATAGAAAGAAAAGACCGTTTTGAAATGGTCTTTCTTTCTATGAGATGGGAAGCGCTCTATGAGTGATTGGTAGAT
>JAZPYW010000174.1:0-9360 GCA_045544415.1 Erysipelotrichaceae bacterium | reverse complement strand
TGCCTCAGGATCGCGAAGGAGAGTTTTTTTACCGGGACGAACAATTTTATGTCCTACTCTGTTCTGGATGAGGATTTTTCCGGCTATTTCGGTTTTACCCAGGAGGATGTTGACCGGCTTTTACCGATGCGAGCTTGCTGCTCTCTTCCTCGGTCGGATGAGCGACATGCACGGTATTTCCTTCTTCATCCGTCGTCTCTTCGACATCTGCTACCTTGACGAGGATATGATAGATCTTGCGGGCATTCTGTTCTTCCACGACATCTTTTACATACTCATCATAATGAGCTGTATAGTAGTCGGAGACGAACTGGGTTTCCTTCAGGGAATCGATATACATCTTCTGCAGATCATCGATCGATTCATAGCCCTGCTGCTTCAGATAGGAGAGGATCTGTTCTTCTCCATAGTACTGGATCATGTAGGCTGCATAGTTCGCTGCCTGATCTTCCATATCGGAAGTAGACTTGACAGCCTGATCGATGACGGATCTTCTCAGGGCACCGAGAGATGTTGCGGGACCTACGCCTTTGTATAAAGTATCGTAGAGTTCATCAGCCATATAGTTGGCATCGTCGACACTGTAGAGGACATACTGTCCGTCGACCTGTTTCGTATCGACTTTCTTTTCGACTTTACTGATGGAGTCGATGGCATATACGCCGATAAAGATCAGCAGTGCCAGTCCGACGATCATCACAAAGCCGTATTTTTTAAATAAATCCTTTGTGTTCATTTTGGACCTCCAAACTTCATAATTATATAATGATTAAAATTGAAAAACAAACATTCTTCCTGCACAGTTCAGCGAAATTTCACATTTCCCGGACAGATTATAAAAAGTCAAATATAGATAGGGTTATGCTATAATGCCAATGGACAATGAGAAAGGATATAGATATCTGATACTATGAATACCTTAGTTATAAATAATCTCCACGTGAAAGCAGGGGAGAAAGAGATCCTGAAGGGTATCGATCTTACGGTGAACAGCGGTGAGATCCATGCGATCATGGGACCGAACGGAAACGGTAAATCCACTCTGCTTCAGACGATCATGGGCAATCCGGCTTATACGGTTACGGAAGGATCCATTCATTTCAACGGAGAAGATGTCCTGGCGATGAGTGTCGATGAAAGAGCCCGTAAAGGTATCTTTCTGGCGATGCAGTATCCGAAGGAGATCAGCGGTGTAACGAATTCCGATTTCCTGAGAGCGGCAATGAATGCCCGTTTTGAGGAATCTACTTCGATCTTTAAATTCATCAAAGAGATGGATAAACATATCAAGGAACTCAAGATCAATCCGGATCTGGCTCAGCGTTTTGTGAACGACGGCTTCTCCGGAGGCGAGAAGAAGAGAAACGAGATCCTTCAGATGCTGATGCTGAAACCGTATTTCGCCATGCTGGATGAGATCGACAGCGGCCTGGACGTCGATGCGATCAAACTGGTATCCGATGCCATACTGGATCTGTATTCCTCTTCCGATCTCGGACTGATGGTCGTATCTCATTACGAGCGTTTCTTCAATTCCATCAAGCCGACACATTCCCACGTTATCGTCAACGGAAAGATCGTCGTAGAAGGCGATTATGAACTCGTTACGAAGATCGATACAGACGGTTATGACTGGCTCTATGATGAACTCAAGATCCAGCCGGTGGAAGATGAAAAACCGCTGGTCTTCTCATTAGGTGTCTGTGCCCGCAATCCGAGGAACTTCAATGACTGATCGCGAATATATCGAACTGAAAGATGGTACGCTCTCTTTGACAAGAAACGGAGACCATACCGTCACTATCGTCCTGAAAGAAACTGTCAACGAGATCTCTTATGATCTCTCCGACGGTCATTTTCAGATACTGATCTATAACGACCATAAAGGAGAGTGTTCGCTGAAAGAAACGGGAACTCTTCGCAATGCCGATGCCGAGATCCGCTATCTGGAGCTCAACCGCTATCCGTTTACCCAGGAGAATACGATCGAAGTGTATGAAGGCTGCAGCCTGAATATCCGTTCCGTTTATCTCGGTGTAAACAATAAAAAGATCCGTTATGATCTCATCAACAAGGGAAATGATTCCCTTACCAATATCTCCAACAACGTCGTCGCTCTCGACGAGAGTGATTTCCGCATGGAAGTCATCGGCAAGATCGAGAAGCAGGCACGTTATGCCAAAGCGCATCAGAAATCACGCTGTCTGACGATCGGTTCTCCGAAGAAAGCGGAGGTCAAACCGGTCCTGCTCATCGACAACAACGAAGTGGAAGCTTCTCATTCGATGAGTTCCGGTACGATCGATGAAGAAGTGCTGTTCTATATGAATTCCCGCGGACTGAGCGATAAAGAAGCTCTGTCATTGTTGTTACGTTCCTATCTCATTCCGGATCATTCCTTCTATGAAGGTTTTGAGATGGGCGATGAGATCGAAAGATCCGCAAAGGAAAAGGTGGACGACGTATGTTCGATGTAGCGGAGATACGTAAGGATTTTCCGATGATCACCAATCATCCGGAACTCATCTATTTCGATAACGGGGCGACGTCTTTCAAGCCTCAGTGCGTCCTGGATGCCCTGATGGAGTATTATACGACGTATAATGCCAATATCCACCGCGGAGACTATGATATCTCCTTCAAAGCGACGTCTGTCTATGATGAGACCCGGAAGATCGTCCGTGACTTTCTTCATGCGGAAGATGAAAAAGAGATCGTCTATACGGCCGGAGACACCGCTTCTCTGAACATCATCGCCTACGGTTACGGCATGAAATATCTGAAGGAAGGGGACGTCATCCTCACGACCGAGCTTGAGCATGCCTCCAACATCCTTCCGTGGTTCACGGTAGCCAAAGCAACGGGTGCCAGGATCGAATATATCCCGTTAAAAGAGGATGGACGTTTCGATCTGGAGGCCTATAAGGAATGTCTGGATAAGTATCCGGTGAAGCTCGTATCGCTTACCTATGTATCCAATGTCCTGGGCTACATCAATCCGGTCAAAGAGATCTGCCGTCTGGCCCATGAGAAAGGCGCCATCGTCAATCTGGACGGTGCCCAGGCTGTCCCGCATATCCCGTGCGATGTACAGGATATCGGCTGTGATTTCCTAAGCTTTTCTTCTCATAAGATGTGCGGACCGGAAGGTCTCGGCATCCTCTATGGGAAACTCTCACTGCTCGATTCCATGGATCCTCTCTTCCAGGGAGGCGGAGCGAATGCCCGATTCAACTGCTGCGGTGAAGTCCTGCTGAAGGATGCACCGGAGAAGTTTGAAGCAGGGACTCCGAATATATCTGCCGTCGCCGCTTTCGGCAAGACGATCGCCTACCTGCAGCACATCGGCATGGAAAACATCGAATCCTACGAACGGGATCTGGCCCGCTATTTCATTGAAAAGATATCTGTGCTGGACAATGTGACGCTGTATAATCCGCAAAGCGATACCGGTATCGTCGCCTTCAATGTCAAAGGAGTATTCTCCCAGGATGCGGCAGGCTATTTCAATAAGCAGCATATCGCTGTACGCACCGGCAATCACTGCGCCAAGATGCTGGTGGATATCCTTCATACGAACGATACGATCCGCGCTTCCTTCTATTTCTATAACACGAAGGAAGAGATCGACCGTTTCGTCGAAGTCATCAAAGAAACGACACTGGAAAAGTGTATCGAGGTATTTCTGTAATGGAAGACAATTATAAAAGGATCATACTGATGGATCATTATGCGCATGCGCGCAATAGAGGCCTTGTGGAGAACGAACGCTACCGCAGGATCCATAATGCATCTGCATCCTGTATCGACGACATCACCGTCCAGATGGATGTAGAAGGGGATATCATCAAGGATGTACGTTTTGACGGAGTCGGATGCACGATCTCTACTGCATCGACATCCATCATCTCCGATCTGATCAAAGGGAAAAAGAGAGAAGAAGCCCTCAACATCATCGACAACTATCTGAAGATGCTGAATGAGGAAGAATATGATGAAGATCTGTTGGAAGAGGCAAACGCCTTTGACACTCTGTATAAACAGCCGAACCGTATCAAATGCGGTACGATCGGCATCAACGCTATGAAGGAACTGATCGAAAACAGCTATGAAGAATGAAGATATTTTAGAGACACAGGACGATTATAAGTACGGTTTCAAGGATGAAGACGTATCTGTTTTCAATACCGGAAAAGGACTCTCGGAAGCAGTCATCAGAGAGATCTCGGCAGCCAAGAATGAACCGGACTGGATGCTGGAATACCGTCTGAAGGCCTATCACATATTCATGGAGATGCCTCTTCCGAGTTTCGGACCGGATCTCAGCGATATCGACTTCCAGGATTTTACCTACTACATCAAACCGTCCGAGAGAGTAGAGAAAGATTGGGACGATGTCCCGGAGACGATCAAGAATACCTTCCAGAAACTGAAGATCCCCGAGGCGGAACAGAAATTCCTGGCCGGTGTATCTACTCAGTATGAATCGGAAGTCGTCTATCACAACATGCTGAAGGAAGTAGAGGAAAAAGGCGTATTATTCTATGATACGGATACTGCCTTAAAGACCTGTCCGGAGATCTTCAAAAAGTATTTCGGAACGATCGTTTCCTATGCCGACAACAAATTCGCCGCCCTCAATGCAGCCGTATGGTCGGGAGGTTCCTTCATCTATGTACCGAAAGGTGTCAAGCTGGAGAAACCGCTGCAGTCCTACTTCCGTATCAATTCCGAACAGATGGGTCAGTTCGAAAGAACGCTGATCATCGTCGAAGACGGAGCAGACCTCCATTATGTGGAAGGCTGTACGGCTCCGAAGTATACCAAGGATTCTCTGCATGCCGCAGTCGTTGAGATCTTCGTCGGAGAAGGCGGCAAATGCCGTTATTCGACCGTACAGAACTGGTCCAACAACATCCTCAATCTCGTCACCAAGAGGGCTTACGTGAAGGCGAACGGTGTCATGGAATGGATCGACGGCAATGTCGGTTCCCATCTGAATATGAAGTATCCTGCCTGTATCCTGGCAGGAGAATACGCCAAGGGAGTATGTATCTCGATCGCGGTTGCGACCGATACGCAGTTTCAGGATGCCGGTGCCAAGATGATCCATCTGGCTCCGCACACATCCTCTAACATCATCTCCAAATCTCTTTCCCGTAAAGGCGGAAAGGTCAATTACCGCGGACTCGTATCGATGTCGAAGAATGCCGAATATTCCAAGGCAAAGGTAGAATGCGATACGCTCATTCTCGATGAGATCTCGACGAGCGATACGATCCCGACCAACATCATCGCCAATAAGACATCGACGATCGAACATGAAGCTACGGTCTCCAAGATCTCCGAGGAACAGCTCTTCTATCTGATGTCGAGAGGTCTTTCCCGGGATGATGCGACACAGATGATCATTCTCGGATTCATCGAACCGTTCACAAAGGAACTGCCGATGGAATATGCCGTTGAACTGAATCAGCTGCTCAAGATCAATATGGAAGGTTCTGTTGGGTAAAACAGAGCCTTTTCTTTTATAATATAGTTATGTATCTTCTTGAAGTATATGTCACCAATGCTTCCTTGAATATCGATCATCCTTTTACCTATGGAAGCAATATTGAAGTATCTCCGTATGTACGGGTATCCGTATCCTTTCATCACGCGGATACGACGGCTCTCGTGACTTCCTGTACCTATACGGAAAAGACGAAGGAAGAATACGAAAAGGAGAACGGCTACACACTGCAGTTCATCGAGAGAGTGATCGATGAAGAAGCAGTGATCTCCAGGGAACAGTTCGATCTGGCTCTCTGGATGGCAAAGACGACGCTCTCGCCGTTCATCAGCTGTCTCAATGCTATGCTGCCGAAGACGCTGAAGACCTCAAAGAAAACTGTTAAAGCCAAAACGATAGAAAAGATCCGTATCATCGGAAAGGGTGAAGGCCTCACCAAGAGACAGGGCGAGATCTTCGCTCAACTTTATGACGGTATGGAAGCCTCGGAAGCAAGGAAACTCTCCGTTTCCATCATCCGCCGTCTGATCGATTCCGGAACGATCTCCATCTACGAAGAAGAAGCAGAATACCGGGAGACTTTCTCGGAAAGTACCGCCTTCAAACAGCTTACCGACGATCAGCAGAGAGTATTCGAAGAGATCCTTCATACTGACAAGACAGTTTCTCTTCTTTACGGCATCACCGGTTCCGGAAAGACAGAAGTCTATCTCCACCTCGCCAGAGAATACCTGAAGCAGGGGAAGGAAGTCCTTATCCTGGTGCCGGAGATCTCTTTGACACCGCAGATGATACAGAGAGTCAAGGAACGTTTCCAGGAAGTCGTCTTCTATCATTCGGAACTCTCAGACCAGGAACGCTATGAACAGTATCAGCGCATCAAAAAGGGAAGCGCCAAGATCGTCGTCGGTACGAGATCGAGCATCTTCCTGCCATTTCATGACCTGGGGATCATCATCATCGACGAGGAACACGATTCCTCCTACAAGCAGGACAATGTGCCGTGCTACCACGTGAAAAACGTAGCTGTCAAAAGGGCCATCGACCACCATGCCAAGGTCCTTCTCGCAAGTGCTACACCGTCTTTGGATTCCTATTCCCGGGCTTTGAAAGGGGATTATCATTACTGCGTCCTCGATAAACGTATCAACCTGAAACTGCCGCATATCGATATCGTCGATCTGAGCAGAGAAGTACGTAAAAATAATGATTATATATTGTCAAAGTCATTGAAAGAAGCGATACAGGAAACTCTGGACAATCGTAAACAGGCGATCATTTTATTGAATAGAAGGGGTTATTCTCCGGTCATCAAATGTTCTTCCTGCAATACGACGCTGATGTGCCAGGATTGCGATATCCCGTTGAGCTACCACAAAGACCTGAACCTGTTGAAATGCCATCAGTGCTCCCGGACCTATCGGGTACCGAAAGTATGTCCGAACTGTCATGAAGAATCCCTGATCTATTACGGATTCGGGACCAAGAGAGTAGAAGAAACGCTCCATCAGGCCTTTCCTCATGCCTCCATTGAGCGGATGGATAGGGACAACGTATCCCGTAAGGGAGCTCATTCCCTGATCCTGAAACGTTTTGAGAAACATGAGATCGATATCCTCATCGGCACGCAGATGATCGCCAAGGGACTGGATTATCCGGATGTGACGCTTGTCGGCATACTCAATGCGGATGCCGGACTGATGCATCAGGACTATAACTCGGCCAAGATGACCTTCGATCTGCTGATGCAGGCAAGCGGACGAAGCGGACGTGCCGGAACCGAAGGCAGAGTCATCATCCAGGCCTTCAATCCGGACCATTATGTCCTGCGTTCGGTACTCTCTCAGGATTATGCCTACTTCTTCAACATCGAGATGAACTACCGCCGTAAAAGCAATTATCCTCCATACGCTCATATCATCGAGATCATGTGCGAGGATACCAATACGCAGCGTCTCTCAGCTTCCGTAAACTATCTCTATGAACAAATAAAAGAACTTCCGTATAAGGTATACCGCCCTTATGAACTGCCGAAACTCAAGAAATACGAACGGGTACGCATCCTGCTGATGGATAAGGACCTCGTTTCCATGATCAATTCCGTACACCGCATCCTGGATGCCTATCTCAAACAGCGGAACATGTCTAAGATTAAGATCGATATCGATCCTCTATACCTGGAGTAATATGAATCAAAGAAGTCTATCCCTGGATATCCTCTGCCGTACCTTCGACGGAGAATCCTATACAAATCTCGAAATGCGCAAGGAACTGGAAAAACTGCCGGTGCAGCAGCGTCCTTTCTGCATCGAACTCATCAACGGCGTACTTCGTCATTACCGTTATCTGGAATACCAGTTTCTCTCGCTGATCGATAAGAAGACAGATCGGAGGAAACGGATGATCCTGGCTATGGCTGTATATGAACGTTTCTATCTCAGGGAGAAGGAATATGCGGTCAATAACGAATATGCATCCTTAGGCAAAAACGCTTATGAGCGTTCCTTTCTCAATGCCGTACTGAGGAAGATCGATCATTTCAAGACCATCGAAGGAGAAAGTCCTTCGGAACTGGCAGTCCGTTATTCTCTGCCGGACTGGCTCTGCAATCTCATTGTGCGTCAATATCCTGTGGAGCACATGCAGATCCTGAAGAAACTGCAGGAGAGAAGTACGGTCTATTACCGGCTCAATCACCGTAAAGCTTCCTATGACGACCTCAAAGATCTTCCTATCGAGATACAGAACGAAGATATCTTCACATCCGAGAACAATCTTCTGAATACGAAGGAATTTACTCAGGGCCTCTTCTATGTCCAGGACCTCTTCAGCAACGAGATCGTCCGTCACCTCGATCTGAAGGAAGACAGTATCTTCCTCGACATGTGTGCGGCACCGGGAGGAAAGTTCTTCAATGCCCTGGATACCGTAAAGGAAGAGAATGCCTACGCGAACGATCTTCATGAACATCGGGTCGAACTGATACGGAAGCAGGCGGAGAAGCTCGGATTTCCTCATGCGCACTACACGGTATCCGATGCCCGGGAACTCTCTTCAGTCTATGAGCCGATGTTCGACCGCATCCTGATCGATGCGCCGTGTTCCGGACTGGGTGTCATGGGTCGGCGTGCCGATATCCGCTATCACATACAGCCTTCTTCGCTGGATGAACTCGTTTCGCTGCAGAAGGAGATCCTGGAAGAGGGGGCAAAACTGCTGAAGCAGGGAGGGATACTTCTCTACAGTACCTGTACGATCAACCGTAAGGAGAACGAACGTCAGATCCATTCTTTTCTTGCGGAACACAACGATTTTGAACTTATGGAAGAACGCCTCATTCTGGAAGAAAAAGGCGACAATTTCTATTACGCGAAACTAAAAAAGGTATAATGGAACTATGAAATCGATCTATGATCTGACATTGAGAGATCTGGAAGACTATCTGGCGACCCTTGGGCTCAAGCCTTTCCGGGCCAGACAGATCTTTAAATGGCTGTATGATAAAAGAGTCTCTTCCTTTGAAGAGATGACGGATATCAGTAAAAAACTTCAGGAAAAGATGGCTGAAGATTTTTCATTTACGACCCTGAAAGTACGTGATGTGCAGATATCCAAAGACGGAACGAGGAAGTATCTGTTCGAACTGGAAGACGGCTGTCTGATCGAATCGGTACTGATGATCTTTGATTACGGATATTCCGCGTGTCTGTCTTCTCAGGTCGGATGCAACATGGGCTGCAGTTTCTGCGCCTCGGGTCTATTGAAGAAACAGAGGAATCTGGAAGTCAGCGAAATGGTGCTTCAGCCCCTGATGATACAGAAAGAACTGGATAAAGAGGATAAGCGTC
>JAZPYW010000173.1:0-72305 GCA_045544415.1 Erysipelotrichaceae bacterium | reverse complement strand
AGGATCTGATCCGTGACGATCTCGTATTTGTCCGGTCCGTCTCCGAGCAGGACCTCGACTTTTCCGCCTCCTTCTTTCTGTTCGGGAGTACCGGTCTCCTGGGCATCGTTCTCATCGAAGATACCGAAGAGATTCATGATGCGGTCGAAGAGGATATTGTTGAAGGAGATGATGTTTTCCTTGGAACGGTGATTGTGGCGGATATGGACGGTATGAAAGGAATCGTCCTTTTTTAAGGATTCCATGATGGCCGGACGGGCATTGCGGAAACGGTAGATCGACTGCTTGACATCTCCGACGACGAAGAGGTCCTTGTTTTCCAGAAGAGAAGTGATCTTGTACTGGGTATCGTTGGTATCCTGGAACTCATCGATCATGATCTCCTTGAACTTATGACGAAGCTTTTCTGCCAGGGCATGATCATTGAGACAGAGGAGTTCATAAGCGAAATGTTCGTAGTCGTTGAAGTCGATCGCATCGGCTTCTTCTTTCTTTCGCTGATAGGTGAGGTAATAGTCCTTCGTGAGATCGAGGAGCTCGTTGACGAAGGCTGCTGAAGTGTTGTGATCGCGTATGAGGGCGTTCAGCGGGATGAGTTTGGCGGATACTTTATTTGTCAGGATCTGCACGAGTTTCTTGCGCAATGGATCCAGTACTGCCTTCAGTTCTTCGCCGTACTTCTTCTTCGGCAGAGTCGGCAGATTCGTAAAGGTATTGCCGATCTTGAAAAGGAGCTGCTGATAGTCTTCTTCTTCGATCAGGTCCGGCATCTGTTCGAGGATCTTCTGATAGTTCTCATCTTCGCTCAGTGCCACGATCTCGCTGATCACATTCTGACAGAGCTTCAGCTGTGCTTTCAGTTCCTTGAAGTAATAGAAACGGGACGCTTCCGGAAGCTCTTCAAAAGAGGAGATCTCGTAAGCCCGGTGTTCCTCGATCCATAAGAGAGGATCATAGTGGTTCACGGCTTTCGCAAATATACTGTTGATGACTTTCTCCAGAGTGCCGATCGAAAAGATCTCTCCGGACAGAGCCTGAGACAGGTCATTGAGATGTTCACAGGACGAGATGACTTCACGGAAGGAATCTTCCAGCAGGAGCTTCCGCTGAGAATCCGTCAGGGTATTCTCGATTCGTGACTTCCGTATCCCCAGCAGATAATAGTATTCCTTGATCAGGGAGAGACAGAAGGAGTGTATCGTCGTGATCTTGGCAGTCTCGATGAGGGAGAGCTGTCTTTTAAGGAACGGATCATCGTTCTCTTTCAGACAGGAGACTAAGGCCTTTTCCAGACGGATCTTCATATTGCGGGCTGCCGCATTGGTGAAGGTCATCGCGAGGATCTCATCGAGAGGGATGCGGTCATCGATGATGCGCTGTAAAAGACGTTCTACCAGTACGGCCGTCTTGCCTCCTCCGGCAGACGCAAATACGAGAACGTTGGTGTTTCTGGCTTCGACAGCTTCTCTCTGGCTGTCCTTAAAGTTGATACCGGTATAGGAATGCATATCAGTCCTCACGGAAGGAGTAGATGGCTTCCTTCTCTATATGCAGGGAATCATAGCGGCAGATCGCATGGTAGTCGCAGAATTCGCAGGCGCCCTTGGACGGAAGGACAGGGAAGTGTCCGGCAGAGACTTCTTCTAAGAGATGAGAATAGATCGCCCGGATGCCTTCCTTCACTTCTGCGAAATCGATGGTCGTGTTCTTCGTCGCTTTCGTAAGGGAAGAAGATGCGGAATAGAGATGATCATAGCTGCCGAAAACGATGCCTTTGAGCTTCATCTTATCCCGATACTCTTCAAAACCCTGTTTTTCGACCGTCTTGAGACCTTCCTTGGTGGAATAGGTATAGTACGGATTCGGCAGAAGTCCGGTATTCAGCGTCACATAATAGACGGCTGTCGCTTCTTTGTGCGACTCTTCTTCATAGATTATCGCATAGGTGAACAGCTGCAGTTTCTCCCCGGTCGATACTTCCTTTAAAGATAGGGTCTTCTTGGATGATTTATAGTCGAGGATACGGAAATAGTCATTGAATTCATCGACCCGGTCGATGATCCCGTTGAACAGGAGCTTTATTCCGTTCTCCTCCAGGATGACGTGTTCAAAAGGATATTCTTCATGTTTCACTTCGAAGTCGGTCTCGGCTTCCATACCCTGCAGGAACTCTTTCAGCAGACTCAGAGAACGGAAGAGATTCTCTTTCGCAAAGAAGATCATCTGCGCATCCTTCGGATAGCGGTATAAGAGTTTATCGATCTCCGGGTCTACGACTTCTTCGATATCTTCCTTCGTGAAATCCGCATAGTTCTTGCCGTGCTTCTTGGCGATGACTTCCATGAAGTGATGAAGCAGAGAACCTACCGTGGATGCCTGCAGAGACTGGTCGTCCGGTTTCCGCAGTTTCAGGACGTAGTTGAGGAAGTAGGAATACGGACAGTGGAAATACTTTTCTATCGAGGAGATGGAAGCTCTCAGGGTGCCTTTCGGATAGAGGTCCTTCTTGACGAGGGACGGATCCATCACGTGGGAAGGACGGTAGGAGACTTCGTTCTGTATGAGCGGGAAGCTGAAAGAAGGAAGGGAAGAGAGCTCATAGGCCGCATCGATGGAACGGCCTTCATAAGTCGTCTCCGGATAGAGATAGAAGGTATGTTTCGCCCTCTTCAGATAGGAGAGACAGGCCTGATGCGCTCTCTGGCGTTCCAGGATATCCGGATAGTCCGTATCTTTCACATCATCTTCGTGAAGAAGAGACGAGAGAGCTTTGAAACCCGGATAGTGATCGGCTGTCGCATCAAGGACGAAGAGATAGTCTTTTGTATAGGTGGAAGAGGAAAGACTTCCGATGCTGAGGGAAGAGAGATAGTTCTTTTTCTTTCTCAGTTTCAGCAGTCCTGTACGGATATTCGGATAGTTCTCCTCAGTGATATCTTTTGAGAATATGGTCTGTAAGAAGGAAGCGATCGAATCCTTTTCTTCTCCTTCTTCCAGGGCATTGAAAGCGATCGTGAAGGCAGAGAGGAGGTCTTCGGCAGACCTCAGTTCGCTGAGGAGAGAGGAGATCTCCCTGCGTTTTTCTTCGGCTCGTTCTTCAAGATGAGAGAAGTAGCGGTCGTCGTTCTGAAAACGGTCGAACGGCTGAAAAATATCTCCGTCTTCCGGAAAGTGACGCAGGAGGTAGAGGTTGATGGCGGAATCACCGTTGGACAGGACATTCCGGTTGAAGACCTGACGCAGGTTCTCGGTGTTCGGATCGAGATAATAGTCGATGAGCGCCAGGAAACGGAGGACTTCTCCGTTGTCTTCACCTTTCGATGAGACCGGGATATGATAGCGGTCAAAGACGGAGAGATAGAGGTCTTCGTTCTGCGGATCGCAGAGGATGACGCCGCAGTCTTCCGGAGGGAGATCGTTGGTGATCAGATACTGGGCTACTGCTTCGGCCTCTTCACGGATATTGGTGAGATGAGAGAGGGTAGATGTATTCTCCTTCTTATCGAAAGAGAATACGGAAGCTCCCTGCGCTTTCATCCTTTCAATGACTCTTCGTTCATAGAGAGGGTAATCGATATCGAGGACGGTATAGGCAGAAAGATCCTGATCGAAGAAAGACTCATCATAGGATAGTTCGGTATTCTTCAGGATCGTCTTCAGTTCTTCTTCGACGTGCAGGGAATCGATCGGGGTATGGTAGTGAAGCAGGTCTTCCCGGATCGAGAGGACTTCTTTCAGGAAATCATCATCATCGAGAGACCGGCGGAAGACCTTGAGATCCATGGCCTTCAGTTTCTCTCTTAAAGAAGAGATCTCTTCCCGGACAGTGAGACTGTTCAGGAGATCTTCAATGGAGGTATAGGTCACATTCAAAAGAAAATCGCCTTCACGGAGGCGTAAAACGCGATAGAATTCGCTCTGGAGATGAGATGGACCTACGTAGATTCTTTTCATAATATCAGTATAATCTATTTTAGTATAATGGAGGAGATAAGAGACGAGGATCCATAGGGGTCGTGAAAGGATAAAGATGGAAACTGTCATACGTAAAAAAGAAGAGATCGAAGAGGTGATCAAAGACCTGGAAGAGGGAAAGATCGTCGCTTTTCCTACCGATACCGTATTCGGTCTGGGCTGTCTCTACGATAAAGAAGAAGCGATACAGAAGATCTATGAGGCCAAGGGAAGAGAGATGTCCAAGTCTCTGCCGATGATGGTCAGCGATATCGGGATGGTGAAGGGCGCGGCAGTGCTTTCCGAAGAAGGAGAAAAGCTGCTGAAGAGATTCTCTCCGGGTGCCTTTACGATCATTCTGAAGAAGAAAGACCTTCCGGACTATGTGACCGGAGGAAAGGATACGATCGCGATACGGATCCCGGATGATGAGTGGATACGGGAACTGATACGCAAACTGGGAAAACCGTTGCTGGTGACGAGCGCCAATCTGTCTCATGAAGCATCTTTGAAGGATTTCCGGGATGTCTATGAGGCGCTGAACGGAAGGATCGATACACTGGTCGAAGGCGATGCGAAGTCTTCTGTGGCTTCGACGATCGTCGATGTGACAGATGGGGTGAAGATCCTGAGAGAAGGGATCATCACGAAAGAAGATATCGACGGATGCCTGAGTGCCGAAAAGATCCTGCTGGAACACGGACATCTGATCGTCGATGGAAACAGCGAGTATCTGGACGGGGCATTACTGGTCGAGGGAGATAAGATCCTCGATGTCTTCCCGCATACGAATAAACTGAAGGGCTCCTTTGAGGACTGCCGGAGGATCGATCTGAAGGGTGCACTGATAATGCCGGGCTTCTTTGATGCGGATGTCTACAATGATGAACGGGGAAAGGGTGTCACTGCCTATATCGAGACAGTCCTGCGTTCCCGTGAAGAAGAGAAGGTATCTCTTCCTGCTAAGAGACTGGGCTACCATCTCGATGGACCGTATGTGGATCCGGACTATTCGGAAGTCGATTATGAAGAAGATCTGGAACATCTTCCTGCGGATGCCTATCTTGAGAAATATCCGGGTGTCCTTTCCGTCACCGTCGCTTATGAACTGCTGGGTTCCTATGAATGGAGCGAATACCTTAGGGAACATCATATCCTGAGACTCTTAGGCCGCAGCAAGGCCCGGGAAGATGATCTGGAAGACTGCAGTTATGAAGGATTCCGTCCTCTCTTCAAAGATATGGAAGGCTTCTCGAAAGACGGAGATGCCTTAGTCAATATCGCTTTAGAAGGAAAAGACTATGCCGAGGTCGACTGCGGTGCAGCAGGAGAGAGAGTTCTCAGACTGCTGAGAGAGAATATCGACCGCAGGAAACTCATCCTGGTCGGAAGCGAAAACAGTACGATCGAAGGATCTGTGAAACTGATGAGAAAACTGGGGGCAGACTATACCGATCTGCTGCTGATGAGTTCATTGAATGCCTATACGCTCTACGGTTTCGAAAAACAGTATGGAAGTCTGCACAGAGGAAAGTATGCGGATATCCTGATCATGGATGAGGAACTGAATATAAAGAACGTCTATACGAGAGGAAAGTTCCTCTATGAGTAGATTCGTATTCCGGGTAGCTGTATACCTTCTGAGTTTCATCCTGTCGATGTACGGACTGAGTGCTTTAGACTATAACCGTTTCCTCAAGAAGGGGAAGACACAGGAAGCAGCGGTATTGTATCTGCTGATGGCCATGGGACTTGCCTATCTGGTAGGTTCATTACTGATGAATATTATTTATTATTTTACGGTATAATATATCCGTTAGAGTTTTTGTATGTGGAGAGTGATCACAAGAGGACTACCATATGTAACGGTCGCCATGGCGATCTCTTTAGTGCTTTCTCCATTAGTCAAAAAGATCGGTCTTTCTATTGAAGCCTACGCTTTAGAGAATAAGAGAACGGTACATCACGGTAAGATCGTGCGTATCGGCGGACTGGCGATCTTTATTGCCTTTGTCGTGACGATGGCGATCTTCTTCGATGCGGACAAACAGATCGATTCCATCCTGATCGGCGGTCTGATCGTCTTCCTGGGCGGACTCATCGACGATATCTACGACCTGAAGCCGATCATCAAACTGGCTTTCCAGATCGTCGGTGCCCTCGTAGTCATCCTGTATGGAGAGATCCATCTTTCCATCATCAATATGTCTCTGTTTACGATCAACTTCGAACCGATCTCACTCTTTGTGACTCTGTTCTGGATCGTCGGCGTCACGAATGCGATCAATCTGATCGACGGACTGGACGGTCTATCCTCAGGTATCTCGATCCTGGTCCTGATGACGATCGGTCTTATCGCCTATTTTATGAGACGTATCGACCTGGCTTCGATGGCCCTGATCCTGGTAGGAGCCATTGCGGGCTTCCTTCCATATAACTTCCATCCGGCCAGTATGTTCGTAGGAGACTGCGGAGCTCTCTTCATGGGCTTCATGATCGCCTGCATGGCCTTATTGGGCTTCAAGACGACAGCGTTCATCACCCTGGGTTTCCCGATCATCATCCTGTTCGTCCCATTGGCGGATACTTCACTGGCGATCATCCGCCGAAAGGTCGCACACCGGAAGATCTCCGAAGCCGATAAATCGCACCTCCATCACGTCATCATGTATAAACTGGGCCTCTCCCACCGCAATACGGTGCTGGTCCTCTACTTCATCACCTTCCTCTTCGGCTGCGATGCCGTACTGATGTATTTCCATAAAACAGCCGGTCTGATCTTTCTGGCCGTCTTATGTCTCATGGCCTGGATCTTTATCGAGCTTACCGGTATGATCAATCCGAATTTCCATCCGATCATCGGTTTCGTACGCCGGCTCACCGGTCATCCGAAGAAGAGCGACGATGCCTTCTTTGAGGCAAATAAATTCCATCACGAGAGTCAATAGAGACGCACTACGTTCCGGTACGCGTCTTTTATTTATAAAAGAGGTCACTTATGAAAACAGAATGGTATAAACATGCGGTCGTCTATCAGATCTACCCTTTCAGCTATCAGGATTCCGACAATGACGGCTGGGGAGATATTGAAGGGATCATCTCCCGTCTCGACATCATCAGAGATCTGGGTGTGACGGCGATCTGGTTCTCCCCGCTCTATGTCTCCCCGGATTATGACTACGGCTACGATATCAGTGACTACAAGGACATCGATCCGAAGTTCGGCACATTGGAAGACTTCGACCGTCTGCTGGAGGAGTGTCACAAACGGGATCTGAAGGTCATCATGGATATGGCCGTCAATCATACGTCCATCGAACATCCGTGGTTCAAAGAAGCTCTGTCTTCCAAGGATTCGCCATACCGCGATTACTACATCATCCGCGAAGGAAGAAGAGAGAAGGGAAAACTGTTTCCGCCGACCAACTGGGAATCCAGTTTTACGGGAAGTGCCTGGGAACGTATCGGCTACAGCGACGAGTTCTATCTCCATCTCTTCTGCAAGGAACAGCCGGATCTCAACTGGGAGAATCCGAAGGTACGGGAAGAGATCGCCTCCATCCTCGACTTCTGGCTGAAAAGAGGAGTCGACGGTTTCCGCTTCGACGTCTTCAACATGTTTTCCAAGGTCTATCCGCTGCAGGATGACAATAATAAAGATTCGTTTCAGAAGGGTGCTCCGTACTATGTGGACGGGCCGCGCATCCACGAATATCTCAAAGAGCTGAATGAGAAGGTACTCTCTCATTACGACTGCTTTACTGTTGGAGAGTCCTTCCATCCGTCCGAGGAAAATGCCCGCCGGTATGTCGCGAAAGAGAGTCATGAACTGGATTCGATCTTCGATTTTGCGCACCTGGATTCCGACAACATCGCCGGCAAGAAGTTCTTCCCGAAACCGTTCGATCTGAAGCAGTTCAAGAAGGGACTCTTTACACCGCAGGTCAATAACTATGAAGACGGCTGGAATACTCTGGTACTGGAGAATCACGACAATCAGCGAAGCGTCAGCCGTTTCGGCATCGATACGAAGAACTACCGCTATGAGGCCGCAACGATGCTGGCGGGGATCACCTTCCTGGGTTTTGGCACACCGTTCATCTATATGGGCGAAGAGATCGGAATGACCGGGGCAGACTTCAAAGATATCTCGGAGATGAAAGATCCGGTATCGCATTTCGTCTATGACCTGATGTGTCATTACGGTATGCCGAAGAAACTGGCCTTCCGTTTCATCAAATACGGAGCCAGGGACCATGCGAGAGTACCGATGCAGTGGAATGATAAAGTGAACGGCGGATTCAACAGAGGCTTCAAGACCTGGCAGTGCATGAATCCGGACTATAAGGAGATCAATGTGGAAAAGGATCTCGCATCCGATCATTCCGTCTACCGTTTCTATCAGAAGGTACTGGAGCTCAGAAAGAGCGATGATGCCTGGATCTATGGAAAGACGATCGAAGTCGATCATGAGCACAGGAAGGTCATAGCCTACTATCGGGAATACGAGGGAAAGAGATACTTTGTCCTGGGGAACTTTGCCAGCAGCGATACGATGTACTCTCTGCCGAAGGAACTGAAGAAGGTGGAAGTCCTCCTCAACAACTATTCTTCTCTCGATCATGAAGACCGCGTATTTACCCTTCATCCGTATCAGGTGATTGTCTTCAAAGAACTCTGAAAAGAATATGATCAGGCTGTCCGGAAACGGGCGGTTTTTTATTGACATCTTTTATATATGTAAGTAGACTGAAATAGTTCGAGTTCGAACTAAAAAGGAGTATTCCTGTGGGTGTATTAAAAGAGATCAAGAACTTTGAAAAAGAACTTGCGGAGAGGGCAGAGAAATGCGATCTCATGCCGGGCAAGAGACTCAATATCACTCAGCTTCAGATCATGGGATATCTGTTTACTCATTGGAAAGAGGAGACGTGTCAGAAAGATCTGGAGAACTTTCTCCATATGAAAAAAGCCAGTATCACGGCTTCCCTGGATTCATTGGAACTCAAGGGTCTCGTGGTACGGGAGAAAAGCGAGAAAGACGGAAGGAAGAATATCATCCGGCCGGCTGAGAGCGAGAGCGAGAAACTGCGCAAGTATCTGAAAAAGACGGAAGAATTAGAGTATAAAGCACTGGAAGGGGTCTCAGATGAAGAGAGAGATGCCTTTCTGAAGACTTTGGAAAAAATGAGCGAGAATCTGAGAAAGGAGGACTAGGATGAAGAAACTGCTGCAATATCTAAGACCGTTTGCCTGGATCGTCCTGCTGATCGTCGGACTGACCTTCATACAGGTCCAGACAGAACTGGCCTTACCGGATTATATGTCCTCCATCGTTACGAACGGTATACAGTACGGCGGTATCACGGAAGAGATACCGGAAGTACTGACAGTAAGTGATGAACAGGAACTGCTGAAGTTCTACGGGAATGATGAGACGGTCATCCTGAATGCCTATGAGAAGGCGGAAGCCGGAAGAGAGGTACGCATCAAGGATCAGACCGTGACCTTTGCGGAAGATGTCCTGATCCGGAAAGAAGGGGCAGAATTGAGCGATATCCAGATGCCTCTGGTCTACTTCTATCTGGCCGATGAGATGGGTCTGGATACCTCGAATGTCGAAGCGATCATGCCGGTGCTGAAAGAAGCGACAGCCGGTCTCGAAGACAACTTCACTTCCATGGCCAAACTCGGGATCGCCAAGCTCTATGATCATGTCGGACTCAGTGTTGCTTCGATACAGAGCGGCTATATCCTGAGAGTTGGTCTGCAGATGCTGGGGATCTCGTTGCTGAGCGTCCTCGTGCAGATCGCCTCTACGTATTTCTCTACCAGAGTATCGGCGAGAGTAGCTGCCAATATGCGGAGCGATGTCTTCCGCAAGGTCGAATCCTTCTCGAGCAGCGAGTTTTCCCGTTTCCATACTTCTTCTCTGATCACGAGAACGGGGAATGATATCACCAAGATCCAGCAGCTGATACAGATGATGCTGAGGATGATGCTGATGGCGCCGATGATGGGTCTGACGGCTGTCTTTAAAGTCGTACGTTATCCGGCGATCTCCTGGATCCTGCTGGTAGCGGTAGGCATCATCTTAGGTACGCTGATCTTCATGCTGATCGTCGCTGTACCGAAGTTCGAGATCATCCAGAAGCTCGTCGATAAGATCAACTCCGTCATGAGAGAATTCCTCGACGGTATGCTGGTTATCCGTGCCTTCAATTCCGAGAAGACGGAAGAGAAACGCTTTGATGATACGAATGCGGAACTGACGAGGATCGATACTTTCGTCAGCCGCTGCATGTCCGCCATCGGTCCGATCATGACCTTCGTGATGAACGGCCTGACGATCGCGATCACCTGGTTTGCGGCCAAGCAGATCGATATCGATGCGATGACGATCGGCGATATGATGGCTTTCATCCAGTATGCGATGCATGTCGTCATGAGCTTTATGTTCGTCAGTATGACCTTCTTCATGGTCCCGAGATCGCTGGTCTCCATGAAACGTATCGCAGAAGTACTGGATACGGAGAATGAGATCCTGGACAAGGAGGAGACGGTCCCGCTTCCTTCCGAGAACGGAGATATCGTATTCGACCACGTTTACTTCAAGTATCCGGGGGCAGAAGAATATGTCCTCGAAGATATCAACTTCACGGCTTCTCCGGGAGAGACGGTGGCCTTCATCGGTTCTACCGGTTCCGGAAAGTCTACGGTCATCAAACTCATTCCGCGTCTCTTCGATGTGACGTCCGGATCGATACGTTACTGCGGCAGTGATATCCGCGATGTCTCTCAGAAAGAGCTCCATGAGAAGATCGGCTATGCTCCGCAGAAAGCTGTTCTGTTTACCGGAACGATCGCTTCCAATATCTCCTTCGGAAGAGAAGTATCTAAAGAGGAGATGAACGAGGCGATACAGGTCTCCCAGTCGGAGAATATCGTTTCCGAAAAGGAAGAAGGCGTGAACAGCGAGATCGTTCAGGGCGGTTCCAACGTATCCGGCGGTCAGAGACAGCGTCTGTCCATCGCCCGTGCCTTAGCCAAGAAAGAGAATATCTATATCTTCGATGATTCCTTCAGCGCTCTCGATTACGAGACGGATAAGAAACTGAGAAAAGCCTTAGGAGAACTCATCGAGAAGACAAAAGCTACTGTATTCATCGTCGCTCAGAGGATCGCGACCATCAAGAATGCCGATAAGATCATCGTCCTGGATGAGGGAAAGATCGTCGGTATGGGAAAACACCGCGACCTTCTGAAAGACTGTGCCGTATATAAAGAGATCGCTGCTTCGCAGCTCAGTGAGGAGGAATTAGCCTATGCCGCCGATAAGTAATAAACCGGTCGTAAAAGCCAAGAACTTCTCCGGAACGCTGAAACAGCTCGTCCGCTACAGCAAGCCTTACTATGTGAAGATGCTGGCGATGCTGACACTCATGGTGACTTCTACCGTCATGTGCATCTACGGACCTCGTCTTACCGGACGAGCTACGACACTGCTGGCAGAAGGGATCCTGTCCAAGTATCGGGGCGGATCCGGCATCGACTTTGAAGCCATCTGGTCCATCGTCCGTACGCTGATCATCCTCTATGGAGTCAGTGCCGTACTGGATTACTTCGTTTCCTTCCTCTCGGTCGATGTAGCCGAGAATATCAGCTACCGTCTGCGCCGGGATATCTCCCTCAAGATCAACAGACTGCCGCTGAATTATTTTGATAAGACGACAAGAGGCGAGATGCTGTCGAGAGTCACGAACGACGTCGACAATATCGCCAACAACCTCACTTCCACTGTCTCTCAGATCCTGAACTCTATGGTCAACATCGTCGGTGTTCTGGCCATGATGCTGATGATCTCCTGGAAACTGACCTTAGTAGCTCTGCTGGTCGTTCCGCTTTCCGGAATACTGGCAGCCCTGGTCGTCAAACGTTCCCAGAAGTACTTCTCGGCTCATCAGAAGTTCCTGGGCGATGTGAACGGTCACGTGGAAGAGATGTACAGCGGACATCTGATCGTCAAGACCTACAACTATGAAGACAAGTCTGTGGAACGTTTCGATGAACTCAATGAAGAGCTTTTCAATGCCGCAAGGAAGTCTCAGTTCCTGTCGATGATCATGATGCCGGTCACCGGTTTCATCGGCAATCTCACCTATGTCATCGTCTGTCTGATGGGCGGATTTGAAGTCATCAGCGGCCGTATGGCGATCGGAGACATCCAGTCTTTCATCACTTACGTACGCCGTTTCAATCAGCCGATCACCAATCTCGCACAGGTCATGAATACGATACAGTCCATGATCGCTGCAGCTGAGAGAGTGTTCGAAGTCCTCAATGAAGAAGAGGAAGTCAAGGATACGGAGAATCCGGTATCCATCTATGATGAGAACGGCAAGAACGTCATCCGGGGCAATGTCACTTTCGAGAACGTACGTTTCGGTTATGATCCGGATCAGATCATCATCCGGGACTTCTCCATGTATGTAGCTCCGGGCAAGAACGTAGCGATCGTAGGACCTACCGGAGCCGGCAAGACGACGCTGGTAAAACTGCTGATGCGCTTCTATGAACTCAACGGCGGTACGATCTATATCGATTTCAAGGACATCAAGGACTATACCCGTCATGATCTGCGTGATCTCTTCGGAATGGTGCTTCAGGATGCCTGGCTGTTCGAAGGAACGATCAAAGACAATATCCGCTTCGGAAAACCGGATGCGACGGATGAAGAGATCATCAGAGCCTGCAAGATGGCCCATGTCCATCACTTCATCAAGACACTGGAAAACGGCTACGACACTGTCGTATCGGAAGAGACTTCCGGGATCTCTCAGGGTCAGAAACAGTTACTGACCATCGCCAGAGCCTTCCTCAAGGATCCGAAGGTACTCATACTCGATGAAGCGACTTCTTCGGTCGATACCCGTACCGAACAGCTCATTCAGGATTCTATGGAAGAACTGATGAAGGGACGTACGGCCTTCGTCATCGCCCATCGTCTGTCTACCATCAAGAATGCCGATATCATCATCGTTCTGGATAAGGGAGATGTCGTAGAAGTAGGCAATCATAAAGATCTGCTTGCCAGAAACGGCTTCTATGCGAAACTCTACAATTCTCAGTTCGAAGAATAGACCGATCAGGATCTCTCTCAGGAGAGATCCTTTTTAATGATCACGAAAAGAGGACATGGTCATTCGAAATCAGAGCCTGATCCGCCTTTTCTTTTGGATTCTCTCTTTTCCCGATATAATAGATGTATATGGATTCTCTTCTTAAGAAATACCGTCCTCTGTTTACCCTCATTCTCCTGCTGACCATTGGAGTGTTATGCATGATGCTGCCGGCCTGGATCTCCGGACAGAGTTTTGTGGGAGGCGGAGATATCAAGACCCAATGGGATCCTTTTTATGTCTTATCAAGAAGAGAGACGATCGATGCCTTACGGCAGGGGAAACTGCCGTTCTATTCCTGGATCCTGTTCCTGGGTACGAATCTATGGGCATCCAAGGCTTCGTACGGACTCTTTGATCTGTTCAATGTCCTGACTTATCCGTTATCGGTCAGCTATTTATACATCTATGAATTTCTCTGCTTCGTCAAGATCATCTGTGCCGGAGTATTCTTTTATCTGTATCTGGATGAATTCAAACTTGAAAAGAGGCACTGCATCCTCGGAGGACTGATCTACGGATTGTCTTCCTTCAGTATCTACTACACCTCTGAATTCGGCTTCCTGTCCTTCTATGCCTTATTGCCTCTATACCTTTTAGGGATCGAGTCATATCTGAAAAGACAGCGGAAGATCCTCTTCATCATCTCCGTCGTCTTACTGTTTTTAACGAACTATTACCTCTTTTTTGCGGTGAGTGCCTATACGGTCGTCTATTTCCTCTACCGCTACTACAATATCCACGGAACCTTAAAAGGATTCTTTAAGGAAGCGCTGATCCTGATCGGCTATTACTTCATCGGTTTTCTGATCAGCGGTGCTTTCATTCTGCCGGTCGTCTTCTTCATCCTGCAGAACAGCCGGGTAGGAAGCGGAGGCTATGGCCTGACCTATGCGGAATTCAAGACCTACCTGCATCTGCTGATAGCACCGTTCGTACCGAATCAGACTTATATCTTCGGCAACGATATCTTCGATGACTATCATCACAACATCAAGGAGATCTGTCTCTATTCGGCAGCCTGTGTGTCGGTGCTGGTACCGCAGTTCATCAGAAACAAAGACAAAAAGTATGTACGCTCGACGCTCATCGTCTACATCCTCTTTGCGCTCTTCCTCTTCTGCCCGCCGTTAAGCGCCATACTGAACGGTTTTGCGGAGCCTTCCTTCCGCTGGACCATGGTGTTCATTGCCTTCTCCATCCTGACGGCTATGAAAGCATTGGAGGCGGAAAAAGATGAACGTCTTCTGAAGAGGACGATGATCATCGAGAGTGCTTTAGTCATTTTCATCAGTGCAGTCAGTGTGATCGCCACAGGTTCTTCCTTCAAGGACTATCTCGTTCAGTTCTCCGAGTTCCTGATCGCGATCGCTTTCTCCATCCTCGTCTATCATCTGATCCATAGAGGAAGAGAAAAGACCCTCATCGTCGTCACATTATGCGAGCTCTGTCTCTTTGCGTCCTTATTCGGATATCGGGTGAAAGGCGTAGAGAAAGAGAACTACTTTGCGGCACGCAATGTCATCGGAGAATCCTCCAATAAAGATTCCCTGAAGGATTATCTCAATTCCCTGGAAGAGGGGAACTATTCCTCCTTCTACCGGGTATATGTACCGTATGAGAGCCTCTACTGGTCTGCATCCCGCAACATGAATATCTACTACAATATCCCGGGAGTCATGACCTACGATTCTACCTATGAACCGAGTTTCAATGAGATGAAATATATCGGCAATATCCCGACGGTCAAGGAGATCGATTGGGAATTCAGCGTCGAAGATCCGGATCTTCTGGATTTCCTGTCGGTACGCTATGCGATCGTGCTGAGTGAAGAAGAGATCCCGTTTCGAAACTACGAGATCCTGACGAGGGACTACCGCGGTTTCCTGATGATCGCGAAGAATTCGGATGAAAAGAAGATCGGTCAGACCGTCACGAAGGTGATGGGAACAGAAGATTGGAACAAGGATCCGGCCGCACTGAAAGATACGCTGATCACCGATCGTCCGGAGGAATACCGGAACTATATCCAGAACAAAGAGATGAGCGAAGTATATGATGTGGAAGTGACAGGAAATTCTCTATGCGCTTCTATCGATTCCAAGGGAGAATCGGTAGCTGTATTCTCTATTCCGTATGACAAGGGCTGGAAGATCCTCGTGAACGGGGCAGAAGTCGATTACGATAAAGTCAATGCCGGTTTTATCGGCGTGAAGATACCGGACGGATACAGCCGTATCGAAATGTGTTTCGTACCGCAGGGATTCAAGTATGGAGCAGTGATGAGTGCGATCGGAGCTCTATCCTTCCTCGTTCTCATCGTATTTGACCTGCGCAGGAGAAGAAAGAATATATAATAGGAACATAAATGTATATACTGTTTGGAATATGGTGGATGATCTCCATACCGGGGCTCATCGTCCTCAAAAGTAAGGAACGATTTGAAAAATCAGCGCTGCTTGGTCAATTGGCAGCGGTCTTTGTGCTGTATCTCTTTTCGTTCTTCCATCAGATGAGACTGGGATTCTATGTCACCTGTCTCTTTGGAGCCGGCTTCTGGATACTTCTGGGAAAGGATCTGCTGCAGAAGAAGGACTTGAAGGAGTTCTGGAGGAGGATGCTGACACCGGGATTCTTCGTATATATCGTCTTATTGATCTATCTGGCGATCCTTTATCACAACAAGGGATTCGACAACTGCGATGAGTTCATGCATTGGGGACCGATGGTGCTCGAGAGTCTGCGTCATGACGGATTCTATATCGTCGGAGATGTCCTGCATACCCATAACGACTATCCTCCGTTCATGACTCTGCAGAAACTCCTGTGGTGCGGATTCAACGGTTTCAAATATTCGGAACCGGTCCTGTATACCGGACAGGTATCCTTTCAGCTGGCCTGTTTATTACCGTTATTCAGCAAATATGAACTGAAGAAGAAAGATATCCTGAAGGCAGCAGTACTGGGTTTCTTCGTCCTGCTGATCGGCTGCTGGGTCTCGATGACAGAGACGGCACAGGAATGGGCTTTTGCCTACAACTCCATCTATCTGGACTGGGTCATCGTCGTTCTGGCTGCCTCTATCTTCTTCCTGTATCACTTTGAAGGTTTCTCCTTCTTCAACGATATCCTCTATGCCTTAGGTCTGAGTGCCCTCCTTTTAAGCAAGCAGATCTGTATCGCCTATTATCTGATCATCGGCTTCTATATGATCCTGACGGTCTTCCTGAAGAAGGATACGAAACAGATACGGACACTGATCATCCTTGCGGTCATTCCGCTTCTCTTCTACCTCAGCTGGTCCATCCTGATCCGCATCAGCGGCTGGCACGGACAGTTCGTCGTCAGTGATATCTCGCTGTCTGATCTGCTGAAGCAGTGCGTGACTCCGGGAAGCTATGCCCGTACGATCGCCCGTACCTTCCTGATCGCTCTTCTGACCAGACCGATGTCCTACTACCCGATCCCGATGTCCTACTTCGTGGTGATCCTCGTCGTATGCATCGCGATCTGGCTTATCAATAAGAAGAATCTGCCGTTCGTCTGCTGCATCATCATCGGCGCCCTCGGCTATGCGTTTACGGTGATGCTGCTGTATATGACGACATTCTCGCCGGAAGAAGCAGCACGTCTGGCTTCCTTTGACCGCTATATCAACTCCTATCTCTTCTTTGCGGTGCTCCTCTTATTCGCAGTATCTGTCCATAAGCTGCAGGAGAAGACCTATCCGTGGTATATCTATCTGATCTCTGTCCTCGTATTCTGCTTCAGCATCGAACGTAATTCCCTGTTCTATCTGCTTCCGAAGGCTGAACTGGAACAACGCACTTCCGATGTCCTGGTCATCGACTACTTCGATACCTTCTTTCAGGAGAGAGAAGAGGTGAGCGGTCTGACGTTCCGCTATCATTCCTCGGAAACAGGACATAAGGAAATGACCCGGGAAGACTTCTATGAAGAAGCCAAGAAGAATATCTTCCTCTATGTTCAGGATTACGACGGGAACTTCATCGAGAAGTACTGGCCGACAGGAGAAGGCCAGCAGGATCCGTATAAGGGGATCATCTATCACATCGTCGTACAGGAGGACGGCAGTATCCGTTTCGATCCTCTGTACAATTCCTACATGCAGATGGTGGTCAATTATTACGTAATACATAAGAACTAGTATGGTACGATATAGGTAAATGAAGGAACAATCTATGAAAGATAAGAAGATCGCGGTACTCATACCGTGCTATAACGAAGCGATCACAGTCGCCAAAGTCGTTAAGGATTATAAGGAAGCTCTGCCGGAGGCGGATATCTACGTCTATGACAATAACTCTACCGACGGTACCGACAAGCTTGCGAAAGAGGCAGGAGCTATCGTCCGCTATGAATACAAACAGGGGAAGGGAAATGTCATCCGTTCCATGTTTCGGGATATCGATGCGGACTGTTATCTGATGATCGACGGCGATGATACCTATCCGGCTGAGAATGCCCGGGAGATGTGTGATCTCATTCTGGCAGGCAAGGCAGACATGGTCATCGGCGACCGTCTCTCTTCCACCTATTTCACCGAAAACAAACGTCCGTTCCACAACTTCGGAAACCGCCTGGTCCGTTTCCTCATCAATAAGCTCTTCCGCAACAACGTCAAAGACATCATGACCGGCTACCGGGCTTTCTCCTATGCCTTCGTCAAGGGTTTCCCGGTGCTGTCCAGCGGTTTTGAGATCGAGACAGAGATGACGATACACGCCGTAGACAAGAACTTTAAACTGGTCGAGATCCCGGTACAGTACCGGGACCGTCCGGAAGGTTCCGTATCCAAACTGAGCACCTATACCGACGGCCTCATCGTCCTCAAGACGATCGCTTCTCTCTTCAAGGAATATCGCCCGATGTTTTTCTTCGGGATCATCTCCTTCCTCTTCCTGATCATTGGTCTCGTGATCGTCATTCCGGCCTTTGCCTTATACTTCAAGACCGGTGTCGTGGAGAAGTTTCCGTCTCTCATCGTCGGCTGCTTCTCGATCACGATCGCCATCCTCTGCTTCATGTCCGGCCTCATCTTAGGGGTCATCGCCAAGAAACACAAACAGGTCTATGAGCTACAGCTCACCCAGATCATGAATACCCGGAAAGATAAGGAATGACCCTTATCTTTTTTGAATAATACAAGTGATGATAGAATAGTAGTAATGAAAAAGATCCTCTTCATCAATGATGAACTGAAAACAGGCGGTGTCACTTCCGTCCTTTTCAATCTGCTGAATGCACTGGATAAAGAAAAATACGAGATCTCTCTGCTTCCTCTGGATCAGGAAGTCCTTCCGGAAGATCTTCCTCAGGGAGTAAAGCTCCTGAATACTTCGAAGTTCTTTGAAGTATGCGATCTGCCGTTTTCCGAATGCAGGAAGAGAGGTCTCTCCTACGTCTTAAGAAAGCTTCATTTCTTCTATCTGCTGAAGACCGGAAAGATGAATGAGCGCATCCGGAAAGAGAGAAAGAAGATGGGTCTCGATCATTACGATGTGGAGATCGCCTATAAGGAAGGCATATCGACGCTCTTTGCGGTGAACGGGGACGCGAAGAAGAAGCTCAACTTCGTTCACAGCGATTATAAGGTGCGCAATTACTCGCAGCGCTATCAGAAGACGATGACGGAAGCCTTCCATAAAGTCGATACGAATATCGCCGTATCGAGAGTCGCCAAAGAGAGTTTTGAAGAGATCTATGGTCTGGACAATGTGATCACGATCCATAACCTGCTGAACACAAAGAGGATCGAAGACCGGAAGGAGGAAGACTATACCTTTGAAGGAGAAAGACCGGTATTGCTGGCAGTAGGAAGACTTCATCCGCAGAAGTCCTATGACCGTATGCTGAATGTCTGCAGGAGGCTCGATGAAGACGGTCTGAGATACAGCCTCTATATCCTCGGAGACGGGGAAGAGAAAGAGAAACTCTATAAACAGAAAGAAGACCTCCATCTGGACAATGTCCATTTTGAAGGCAATCAGAAGAATCCGTTCAAGTATATGAGACATGCCGATCTTCTGGTACTGTCCTCTCTTTATGAGGGATTGCCGACGGTCGTATCGGAAGCGCTCTTATGCGGTCTGCCGGTTCTTTCGATGAAGGTGGCGGGGATCGATGAGCTGCTGAAGAAGGAGTACGGGATCATCACGGAGAACGATGAAGAGAGTTTCTATCGGGCTCTGAAAGACCTCCTGGAACATCCGGAAAAGATAAAGGAACTGAAGGGAAACACCTCTTCCTATGTCTGCGAGAATGAAGAGAATCTGAAGAAGATCGAGGAGCTTTTCGTATGAAGAAAGTGACGGTCATCGTACCGGTATATAACGTAGAAAAATATCTGGAGCGCTGTCTGGATTCCTTACTGTCTCAGACGTATGAGAACGTCTCCATTCTGGTCGTAAATGACGGTTCGAAAGACGGATCGCAGAAGATCATCGACGACTATAAGATGAGATATCCGGAGAAGTTCATCTGTTATGAGAAGGAGAATACCGGGATCGCGACGACGAGGAATTTCGGAGTCGATCATGTCGAGAGCGAACTGATGATGTTTGTGGATTCAGATGACTATGTCGAGAAAGACATGGTCGAGACCTGTGTGAAACTCATGGAGAAAGAAGACAGCGATGTCGTCGTCTTTTCCTATCTGCAGGAATATCTTTCGGATGGAAGCAGTGAAGTCATACACAACCGGATACCGGACGGTACCTATACACTGAAGGAAACACCTTCTTTACTGGCTCTCTCCTCCAATTCCTGCTGGGGAAAGCTGTATAAGACGGAAGTCTTCCATAAGAATCAGATCCGTTTCCCGGACGGTCTCATCTATGAAGATCTGGGAACGACACCGAAAGTGCTTTATTATGCCGGAAAGATCAGCTATCTCGATAAGCCGATGTACCGCTATCAGGTAGGAGTGCCGGGACAGATCATGTCGAGGATACACGATGACGATGTGATCACGATCGGTGAGAGACTGGTGCAGTTTTTCAAGGAAAAAGGAGAGTTCGAGAAGTATTACGATGAGCTCTACTACATCACCTATCTCAATATCACCGATATCCTCAGAGCGGCCATGATGCAGAAAAACAGAGACTTCGCCTATAAACTGATCGATCGGGCCAATGATTATCGGGAGAAATACTTCCCGAGACCTCTGGAAAAGTATGCGCTTGTCTCCAACAAGCGGGATAGGATATATTTAAACAGAAGTCTGAATAAACTCTATTACCGCATGAAACACTGGAAATGATATGAAGAAATGGTTCAATAAACGCACATTATATATCCTGACCTGTATCCTGGTCATCCTTCATCCGTTCATCGAGCTGGACTATCTGGCCTATCCTTTTCTGAATCAGATCGGACTGCCGAGACTGACGACGATCGTCAATCTCCTGGTATTTCCGCTGATCGTAGTCGCCACTTTCCTGCTTTATGAAAAGAAGAAGAAACGGGCTTTTCTGTGTCTTCTGGGATACGGGATCCTCTTCGGCATCTATTTCCTTCTTCACTGCAAGTCGGCTGATGCCCTGCAGTATAAGATCTATCTGCCGGTGATCTACTACTTCTCTTTCGTAGATGAAGCAGTATACTGTTTTACGCTGCTTTTACCGTTGGTCTATATCTGGGTCTTTTATTCCCAGGATGTCACGGAGAAGTCGTTGGAGAAGATCTCCTACTGGCTGAGCGGTCTCATCGGGATCCCGATCTTGCTGGGAAATCTCTTTACCTTTGCGATGTCTACCTATGAAGGCTATACGATCGCCAATATCTTTTCCTGGTTCTCGCTTCCGTTCGATTCCGAGACTCATCATCCACGTCTCTATGCCTCGAAATTCTTCTTTGAGGAAGGCAATACGATCTCGATCCTGTTATTTATGATCCTGCCGCTGCTGTATTACTTCTTCCTGAAAGAAAAAGATATAAAGAAGAAAGTGCTGAAAGGTGCACTGATCTTCATTCAGAGCATCGCTATGATGATGCTGTCGACGAGAGTAGCTACCTATGGAGCCATCATCGTACCGGTGATGATGATCCTCATCTATATCGTCGAGATGCTGCTGAAGTATGAAAAACTGAACAAGGTATTCCTTTTATGTACCGCTCTGATGATCGCGGTGTGCGGGATGATCTATCCATATTCTCCGGCTTATCAGAATATGCAGATCGATGCCCGTTCCTATGAATTTCAGAAGGGAGATGACCCGGAGAGGAAGGATGCAGCCAAGGCAGTACGGGAAGGCGGTATCGGTCTGGAGAAGTATTCGGATGAATGGTTCGGTTTCTATACCTACATGTTTGAAGCTTATCACTATATGATCCGGGTAACACCTCCTGCCTATTACCGGGAGATGTACGATTATAAGTTCGACCCGCAGTTCTGGGTGGATCTGATCTTCGACTATGAACTGGAAGAGCGTATCAACGGACGTCAGATACAGACGATCTTTACGAAATATAAATGGAAAGACATGAGCACGAAGGAAAAGATGCTGGGCATGGGTTACTCTACTTTCATGCATGGAGGCATCATCATCGAACGGGATTTCGTACGGCAGTACTATGCCTTCGGACCGATCGGCTTTGTGCTGCTGATGGGAGGATGGATCCTGCTTACGGCCTATCTGGGTCTGAAGATCATCCTCGGCTATAAGAAGAAGAGATGGAACTATCTCAATGTGACCCTGATGATGTCCATCTGCATGGGTCTGGCTTCTTCCTACGTCTCCGGTCATACTCTGGACCAGCTGACGACTTCGATGTTCCTGGCACTGATGATGGGTGTTCTCCTGCGGAGAGTCCAGGAGGACCGCTATGAATAAGGTCAGTATCATCATTCCGGTCTATAACGGAGAAAAGGATATCGAACGGGCCGTACAGTCTCTTTTAAAACAGAGTGAACCGGTAGATATCATCGTCATCAACGACGGCTCTGCCGATAAGACGGAAGAGATCCTTTTGAGACTGCAGAAAGATCATCCGAATATCCGGTATTTCTATAAAGAAAACAGCGGTGTATCCGATTGCCGGAATATGGGCATTGAGAAGGTAGAGACCGAGTATTTCGGCTTCCTGGATTCCGATGACTATGTAAAGGAAGACATGGTCAAAAAGATGCTGAAGAAGATCGAAGAGACGAAGAGCGACATCTGTTTCTGCGATTTCATCTGGAAGTTCGATGATAAAGAGAAGATACAGAAAGATACCGGCTATAAAGATAAACATGAATTATTGAAAGGGCTCTTTGCGGTCTTATGGAACAAGCTCTACCGTACTTCCTGGTTCAAGAGTACCGGTCTGAAGTGTCCGAATGTCGTATCGGATGAAGATTCTTCTCTCTTATACCGGCTGGTCCTGCATATGGATAAGGTCTGTTATGTGGAAGAACCGTTCATCTACTATGTACAGAGAAAGACTTCGATACGCCATACCTTCAATAAGCGGGTATTCGGAGTCATCGGAGTACTGGATGATATAAGACAGTACTATATCGATCACGAGGTATACGATGAATATAAAGACGAGATCGAATATCTCTATATCCGCTATTATCTGGGGAATACCTATCTGGCTGCCTGCCGGATCACGGATAAGGAGATGCGGAAGAAAGCACTGGATCTCTACTGGGAGAAACTCAACGGGACCTTCCCGGAATATAAGAAGAATAAGTATCTGAATGAGGGAGGGAAGAAGAATGCCTACTTCAGGGCTGTGAATAAGACGATGTATTATCATATGCCGGCTGTATTCCGTCTTCTCTACCGCATGGGACTGATCAATTAGGCGTTTGTAGAAACGCCTTTTTCTATACTATAATTAGGAAGATGAAAAAGCTTCTCAGTAAGAAGAATTTTTATGTGCTCATCAGTATCTTCGTCTTTATCCTGTTTGCGTATATGACGTATCAGACGCCGACAGCAGGAGATGACTGGGGATACGCATTAGGAGGAGCACATCCGTTTCAGAAGGCCCTGGAGTTCTATCAGACCTGGTCCGGACGCTTTTTCAGTGAGCTGTGGGGATTCAGCGTAGCGAAGAATAAAGCCCTCTGGAACATCCTGAATCCGCTTATATTTACCCTGATCTATATCGGTATCTACCAGCTGATCAAAGTGGAAAGGAAGTATATCTCCATCCCAATCCTCATTCTGGTGATGATGCTGACGGTGACAGCGCAACTTCGTATGGAGACCTATACCTGGATCATGGGTACGACTTATGTCATTCCTTTATGTCTTTCAATATGGTACTTCGTCGTCGTACGGAAGATGGTATCGACGAGACTGATCAGCGGAGGGTTACTGGCGGCTGTACTCCTTTCCAATATTTCTCTCTTCATCATCGGTATGATGATGGAGAATATTGCAGCGATGATGGTCGGAGCCATCCTGATCCTGCTGGTATATTCCTTCTTTGAGAGAAGATATCTGATGAAGTGGTTTGCGATGCATCTCCTCTTTGCGGGAGCGTCCTTCCTTCTGATGAGACTGTCTCCGGGAAGTGCCTATCGTCTGATGAGAGACTCGGCGGAATTTGCCGCATTGAATATCTTCGAGAAGATCGCTCTGAACTACCCGGTTTTCCTCCGTCAGACCTTCTTAAACAACTACTATACCGTCGGTTTCTATGCGGTCATTCTGGCCGGTTTCATCTTCTTTGCGCGGAGAAAAGATCTCTTATGGTTCAAGATCCTGAGCATCGCGATGCAGGGAGTTGCTTTCCTGATCCTCTTCAGTTTCCCGTTTGGATCCTTCTTCTTCAACAGCGAAACATCTCTCTTCAGCATGCTGTATTGGCCGTTATATGTGATCGACAGTTTTGCGGTCTTCCTCCTCTTCGGAGACGGTCATGTGATCAAGGAACGGACGTCTTTCTATCTCGTCATTGCCGGAGGCTGTGCTCTGGTGATGCTGATGAGTCCGATCTACGGAGCGAGATCTTCTCTCTATACGGTCTTCTATCTGATCGTGATCAGCGGCATCCTCTATGATTCCTATAAGCCGCAGCGCTGGATCACTCTCTTCTTCCTGATCTTCTGTTTCCTGATGTGCATCTACCGCAGCGTGAGCCTCGTCAAGAAGTACCACGAGGTAGGCGAGAAACAGAAACAGAGACTGGAGATCATCGAATACTACCGCAATAACCCTCAGGAGAAAGAAGTATGGATCCCGCGCATGCCGATCGCTTCGGTACACGGAGGAGACATCGAACCGGAGGATACCTACCATCTCGAATGTTTCAAAAACTACTACCAATTACCGCAGGAGCCGGAGAATATCCATTTCTATTATGAGGTCAATGAATAAATGAAAGTCAGTGTCATCGTACCGGTATACAACGTAGAGAAATACATCATCAAGTGTCTGGAATCGATACAGAGACAGACCCTTGAGGATTTTGAATGCATCATCATCAATGACGGATCCAAAGACAACAGTATTGAACTGGCGAAGGAATTCATCAAAGATGATCCGCGTTTTTTCGTCGTCAATAAGAAGAACGGCGGTCTTTCCGATGCCCGCAACTACGGACTGGATCTGGCTTTGGGAGAGTATCTCTGCTTCGTGGATTCCGATGACTATATCGATGAGACGATGCTGGAGAAGACCTATGAGAATGCAGTAGAAAATGACAGCGACATCGTCTGTTTCGACCTGTATTATACCTATGAGGACGGAAGGAAGGAGATCTCCAGGGGGGCAGACTTCACGGTAAGCTCCTATACAGACAGTAAGGAGATCATCTTCATCAACAATTCCGCCAACAATAAACTCTACCGTCACACCTTTATGAGAAATAAATATTTCATCAAGGGAATGTGGTATGAAGATCTCGCTTCGGTGCCGGTGTGGCTGGCACAGGCGAAGAGAGTATCCTATGTGGATGAAGGACTCTACTATTATGTACAGAGAAACGGTTCGATCTCGCACAGTGCCGATCCGCGGATCTTCGACATCTATAAATCTCTAGCTCACATAAAGGAAGAACTGGGGATCACCCATAAGGAACTGAGCGCACTCTATCAGAAACACTGTGTCCTGGCAACTACATTGAGGATACGGGAGATCGAAGATAAGGACGTGCGCAGAGAATATTTTGAAAAGAACACCGATCTATTGGAAGAGAATGATCCGGACTGGTATGAAAATACGAAGAAGATGGATTATTCCTACAAGCACAGGATCGTATTCTATCTGATGAAACACCGGATGTTCGGGTTGCTGAACACCATCTATTAGGAGGAAATTATGCTGAGTATTATCGTACCTTGCTACAACGAAGAAGAAGCGGTCCCGTATTTCTATCCGGAACTGAAGAAATACCTGAAAGAGATCGATACGACGTATGAGATCCTCTTTGTGGATGACGGTTCAAAAGATAAGACCGTAGAGAAATGTCTGGAGCTCAAGAAGAATGATGACTGCATCAAAGTCATCTCTTTCTCAAGGAACTTCGGTAAGGAAGCAGCTATCCTGGCAGGACTTAGAGAATCCAAGGGAGACTATGTCGTGCTGATGGATGCCGACCTTCAGGATCCGCCGTTCCTGCTTCCGGAACTGTACCGTACCGTTACGGAAGAAGACTATGATTCAGCTGCTACCTACCGGGTCACCCGCAAGGGAGAACCGAAGATCCGTTCCTTCTTTGCGCGTATGTTCTATAAGATCATCAATAAGATGATCGAAGTAGAGATCGTCGATGGAGCCAGAGACTATCGCATCATGTCCCGGAAGATGGTCGATGCGGTACTGTCCATGAGTGAATACTATCGTTTCTCGAAAGGTATCTTCCCGTGGGTCGGTTTCAAGACAAAGTATGTGGAATTCGAGAATGTCGAAAGAGTGGCCGGAGAGACGAAGTGGTCTTTCTGGAAGCTCTTCAAATATGCGATCGACGGTATCGTCGGCTTTACGACGGCACCGCTGCGTATCGCGACCATCCTGGGTATCTTCGTATCCGGATTCGGTTTCCTGTATATGCTGTATATCGTCATCAAAGCACTGACGATCGGAGATCCGGTAGCCGGATATCCAAGCATGATCGCCATCATCTGTTTCCTGGGAGGCATACAGCTTCTGGTCATCGGCATCATGGGCGAATATTTGGGCCGTACCTATATGGAATCCAAGAGGCGTCCAAACTATATCATCAAGGAGATCCTGTAAGTGTATCTGGGAAGTTTCTATTTTGACATTCCCCGTTCTCTGCCGGTACTTACACCGGTCTCTTTTTGGTTTATCCTCTTTCTCTTTCTCGTCTTTCTTCTGGCGAGATTTCTTCCGGGAAAGATCCATCCTTTTGTCCTGCTGATCGCAGACATCATATTCTTATATTCCTTCTCGGGCTATGACCTCCTCTTTGTGGTGATGATGGCCCTTTTCGGCTATATGGCCTCTTTCCGTATCGTCAAGGAGAAGACAAAGGGGAATCTATTGATCGGGGTGGTCCCGGTGATACTGGTACTGGCATTCATGAAGTATGCCGGAAGATTTCTGCCTGAAAGAGGGATCCTCTTCCCGTTAGGCCTTTCCTTCTATTCCTTCAAGATCATTTCCTATCTCGTCGATATCTACCGCGGAGATGCTGAACAGGAGAGAGATCCTCTCTCCTATTTCAACTATGTCCTCTTTTTCCCGTGCATCACAGCCGGTCCGATCAACCGGGCCAAAGAGTTCTTCCGGGAACTGAAAGAACCAAAGGAATTCGAATACCGGGATGCCAAGAACGGAGGGATCAAGTTTTTACTTGGACTCTTTGAGAAAGTCGTCTTTGCGAACTATATCGGAGAGATCTCGGAGAGGATCTTTGCGAACAGCGAACTTACCGGTATGAACGTCCTTCTGGGGATCATTCTCTATTCGTTCTATATCTATCTCGATTTTGACAGCTATTCCCACATCGCCATCGGATCGGCACGAGTCCTCGGTTTCCATATCCCGAAGAACTTCCATACGCCGTATCTTTCCCGTTCTCTGAAAGAGTTCTGGTCGAGGTGGCATATCTCTCTTTCAACGTGGTTCAAAGACTACGTTTATATCCCGTTAGGAGGAAACCGAAAAGGGAAACTGCGTCAGTATCTCGCCATCCTGATCGTCTTTCTGCTGTCGGGGATCTGGCACGGTTCTACCGTCAATTTTGCGTTATGGGGACTTCTGCATGGCGTGCTTCGCATCCTGGAAGACATCCTCTATGCGCCTTTCCGCAAGTCGGAGAGCCTTCGTAAAGTGCTTGCGATCCCGGCCGTCCTGATCAACTTTGCGGTCGTTTCTTTCCTCTGGCTCATCTTCCGTTCTTCCTCGCTGCAGGAAGTTTTCAGCGTGCTGGAAGCTCTGAAGAGAGGGGGAGGAATCGACTTTGCGCTGATCGGTATGACCCGTAACGAAGTACTGTGGCTGTTTGCGGTCCTCGTTATTACGATCCTTCTCGATATCTGCCGGTATTTCAAAGACATGATCGAATTCCTGGCAGACCGTTTCATTGTGCTGCGCTGGATCTTCTATGCGCTTCTCGTCGTCGTATTCCTGGTGATGGGTGTATACGGGGGAAGCTTCGATCCTTCCGATTTCATATACAAGTGGTTCTGATGAAAAAGAAGTTATTCTCTTTAGTTCGTATCTTTCTGGCAGCCCTTCTGATGACGGGAATTTTCGGAGTGTCCTACTGGTATCTGGATAAAGTGTTCCACAACGAAGAAGTCTCTTTCTCAGATGATCCGTTCCAGGCGATGCCGGAGAACAGTATCGATGTCCTGGTACTGGGGTCCTCCCATGCGGAACACTCCTTCTCTCCGGGCATCTTCTATACTCAGACCGGTCTTTATGCCTACGACTTCACCAGTGCCTGTCAGCCGTATGAAGTCAGTGTCGAGATGCTGGAGGAAGTATACAAGAGACAGGATCCGAAACTGCTGATCTTTGAAGTATTCACGGTCATGCCGCTGAAGGCAGGCTGCGATGATGACAGCTGCTATATCATCTCCCAAAGCAAGGTCACCGGACAGGAACGCTATGATATCCTGTCTTATCTTCCGGATGAGAAACGTCAGGCGATCATGAACGAGTTCCTGAACAATCACAACGACTGGAAGGAACTGGAAGATCTCTCGGTATTCCTGCCGGAGAATGCCTTCAGGGAAGTGGAGATACCGGAAGTGGAGATCGATCCGAACTTCGGCTATACGGCTTTAGAAGGACAGTGGTCCTATCCGGAAAACTGGTGGCATGCCTCCTACTATGATGACGTAGCGGAAGTATCCCTCGAAGAGATCGATCTGTACAGTCTCGAGAGGATCTATGAGATCTGTGAAGAACACGGGACGAAGATCCTCTTCTACAAGACACCGATCAACGGGATCGATGAAGAGAACCAGGCCTATCTGAATGAAGTATGGAAGTGGGCGGAGGTACACGGGATCCCGTATATCGACTTCATCCGCTTAAGCAAAGACCTCGGTTTCTATATGGGTATCCATTCCCTGGATTTCCATGCGAATATCGCCGGTGCCGGCATCATCACGACATACCTGGCCGATACCGTAAACAGTATGGGGGTCTCCTTCGACCATCAGAACAATGATGAACTGAACAGTCTCTACCTGAACAACGGCGAAGATCTGATGATCAAGGACATGGTGTTTGAACATGATCCGGTCAAGTATATGCATATGCTGGAAGGGAAGACCGGCTATCGTTTCCTGCGCTATATCCCTAATAAAGAGACTCTGCCGAACGAACTGATCAATGCGATACATCAGGCAGGCTTCACGGATTTTAACCCGTATCAGCCTTATTTAGGCGCTGTAGCCAACGGAGAGGTCCATTCCAATATCGAAGGCTGCTACACCTACATACGAGACGGTCTGGAGATCTATATCACATTAGACGGTCTTCAGGAGAACTGGGGAAACATCAACGATCCATCCTCCAATATGACCTTCGTCTACTATCCTTCTTCCGGTGACGACCGTATCATCAAGGAGATCTTCTACGATCCGTACAACTGTTTCGATAAAGATTATACGGATTACGACTGGGATCATTAAGAGAATCTGTACACTTGACAGGTTCTTTTTTTAAATATATAAATAGATTTATTAATATTAAGTGTGATAAACTTATTAAGTTAGTGAGAGGAAAGGTATTCTATGAAATTGTTTCAAGATAAAAAAACACGATACAGAAATCTTATCCTTGTACTATTGCCTCTATTGATCGTAATCGGGATCCTCGGTGTTCACTCGGTAAATGCGATAAAGAAAATGGCAGGAGGGGATGATATACCGCCGGAGAAAGCTCCATCCTACAACATCCCGAGCTATTCATACACATTAAGAGCCAACTGTACGGATATCCAGTTTGAATATTTCCAGGAACTCATTGCTGCAGTAGAAAAAGAGAATACCGAAGAGGGTGATCCGAAAGCGATCGCCGCTGCTTTAGTCAAGTCCTATGTATCCGATTTCTATACCTGGTCCAATAAAGAAGGCCTTTATGACGTAGGAGGTTCCTATTATATCTATTCCGGAACGAGAGCGAACTTCCTTTCGGATGCCCGCGACTATTTCTATCATTACATCAACTACTATCAGGATAAATACGGCCAGGAGAATCTCCTGGAAGTACAGGAAGTAACGATCAATGCCGCCGAGAAAGCGATGGACTTTGAGGTAGACGGTATGAAGAATGACTGCTACTACGTCGACGCTTCCTGGACCTATGTCGATAAGCAGAGCGAATTCGACCGTGACTTCAAGGATGTATTCGTTCATCATCAGGCATTCTATGTGATCAAGAATAAGGAAAGCGGCCGCTATGAGATCGTACAGATCTATGAGCTGGAAGACGCTCCAAGTCAGCAGACTCCGGCTGATACAACACCGGCAGAGAACGGCGAGGCAGGTGAATAGTATGAAACATCGTAATAAGAAAAGTGCTGTTTTAAATATCGTCTCCATCGTCCTTCTGGCCCTGGCTCATATCGCTGTGGCAGTATTTGCGATCCTTTCAAGACGTTACTATGAACTTTCTCTGGACCTCGTTCTGAGCTTACTGGGGATCATCGTCTGTGTACTTCTGATCCTCGACGTCATCTTCTTCGTAGGAGCGAATCATCATGATACCATCCTGCGCAGTGTCGTCCTGGCTTTATCTGCATTGCTGCTGATCGCCGGCATCGTCGGATCGGCCTATATCATCCGTATCAACAAATCGGTCGATAACCTGATCGATGATGAGACGGAAGAGATGTATGAAACGATCTACGGAAGCTTCGTCAGCTACGATAAGAGCTACGCTTCCTTAAGCGAACTGGAAGGCAAGAAAGTCGGTGTCCTGAATGAATCCAGCGTCGGTGCTTCTTCCATCGGCCAGCAGCTGATGGAAAAGGAAGGCGTCACAGCTACCTATATCCCGTACAACACGATGGATGATATGCTGTCGGGATTAGTCGAAGATGTCATCGATGCAGCGATCTTCCCGGCTTCCTACCGTCAGAGATTCACATCCGATGATCAGGTAGACTACAGTGCCTACGTAGAAAAACTCGTGGAATTCAAATCCTTCGAGGAACAGATACAGACTTCTGATGCGGCAGCTGCCAAGAAAGACCTCTCCACCGAACCGTTCAATATCCTGCTGATCGGTTTCGCACCGGAAAATGAAGCCGGTACCTACGGTCTTGCAGACTCCATCATCATCGCTACGGTCAATCCGAAGATGATGACCGTTGGTATGACTTCCATCGCCAGAGACTCCTTAGTACCGATCTCCTGCTATGGCGGTGCGGAAGACAAGATCAACGCAGCCCGCGGTACTTCGAGAGCCTGCCTCATCGAGACCGTCGAAGATCTCGTCGATATCGATATCGATTACTACATGGAAGTCAACTTCCAGGGTGTCGTAGATATCGTCGATGCGATCGGCGGTGTCGTCATCAATTCTCCGATCGAATTCGTCGGACAGTCTGCATCAGGCAACCGCGGCGAATACGTCGTATGGGTACCGAAGGGTGAATATAAGGCCAACGGCCAGCAGGCCCTGGCGTTCGCAAGAGAACGCAAGAGAATGCCGAACGGCGACTTCGACCGTCAGATCCACCAGCAGCAGGTCATTTACGGTATCGCATCTGCGATGATCGAATCGGGAGATATCAACGTAGCTCTGAATGCGTTAGAGGCTGCCGGAAACAACTTCTCCACGAACCTGTCTCTGTCGCAGATGACGAATGTCTTCAACTACATCATCAACATCAAGAACTATTCCGCGATGCCTCTTACCAAGGTCATCGATATCCAGAGCGGCCGTGTTACCGGTATCGACTCCTGGACCTACAACTATTCCATGCGTTTACCGTTATGGTGCTACCGTCTCTATAACGGAGCTCTTGAGGACGCCAAGACACATATCGACTTCCTGATGCAGAAAACTTCGATCTCTCCATCCGACCAGCAGAGCGGTCAGAACTTCCATGTCTGGTGGCCGTACTACCGTGATTCCTACATCAAGGAATGGTATGACGAGACAGTATATGTACCGCCGATGCCGGATTATGTTCCGACACTGGAAGGCTACACCTACGAACAGGCGATCGCCAGATGTGCCGAAAAGAACTGTAAGCTGAATCCGACTTTCATCGGACCGGACGATCCGGGCTATGACGCCGGTTCTCTGGGTCTGGTATTATCTCAGTATCCTCGTATGGGTGCTCTGGTAGAGGAATATCCGGTCGTAGATGTCACCGTCATGGGCGATTTCCGTTCGACGACAGTTGACTGTAAGACGGTCGAAGCCTGCAAGCTCTTCGCCGAAGAGAATGCGGCAGGATACGAACTGATCGAAGCAGAAGGCGTACTCGGCATTGATGAGATCGGCGACCTCGTCAAGACAGAACCGAAGAACGGTGAAGAGATCACCGGTATGGATACCATGAAGATCTACTATGTCACGAAACTGGTAGAACCGGTATGCGGACAGGTAGAGATCATGTTGAGTGAAGGCGGAACGGTAAATATCGTTCAGCAGCCGGCTCCAAGCAACGCCTGCAAGTTCATCGTTTCTGCAACACCGAACGAGGGATATGGCTTTGACGGCTGGGTACAGGGCGCTGCCGAAGGATCGACGATCGATTCCGCGAACGTCGTGATCCAGGCAGGTTTCCACAAGCACAATTTCACAGTAAGTGCTCATGTTGATCCGACTTGCGATACGGATGGATATGATACATATACGTGCTCGGTATGTGGAGCATCCTATGATGTCGCTATCTCTGCCACAGGCGGCTGTGAAGTAACACCGGAACCGACACCTGAGACTCCTCAGGATCAGGGCGGACAATAAGAAATACACACGAAGCGGTATCTTGGGATACCGCTTTTTGTATGACTTCTTCTCCTGAATATTCAGATAGTTGTACAATATATATAGAATGATCAAAGAAGAACTGCTCAGTAAGAACGGTACAGCTATCATGAAATTGTCCAGAACGCTCCTGAGTTTTTCAATCGGGGACAGGATCCCGACGATCACGGAATTCTCGAGACGTTTTGATCTGGCAAGGGGTACGATACAGAATGCCCTGAAGAACCTGATCAATTCCGATGCGATCGAACTGGCTTCCAAGGGGCATCTGGGTTCCTATCTGGTCCGTAAAAACAATGCGATGCTGCTGCAGTTTGCGGGTATCACCTACCTCGTAGGAGCGATGCCTTTACCGTATACAAAACGTTATGAAGGTCTGGCTTCCGGTATCATCATCTCTTCCGAGAACGTCGGGATGACTCCACTGAATCTGGCCTATATGAGAGGCGCCAAGAGCCGTATGGATATGGTCGATTACGGGCGCTACGATTTTGCGATCGTCTCCCGTTTTGCGGCTGAAGAATACATCAAGGAAAAGAAGACCCTGGAGATCGCTCTCAGCTTCGGCAAGGGCTCCTATACCGATAAACATGTGCTGATGTTCCGCAACAGTAAAAACAACGAGATCAAAGACGGCATGAAAGTAGGAGTGGATGATACCTCCTACGATCAGACGGAACTGGTCAAATCGGTCTGCGAAGGAAAGAATGTAGAATATATTCCGATCGAATACTCCCGCACCATCGAATGCCTGCAGAATGGAGATATCGATGCGACCGTCATGAATATCGATGAAGTGATCGATAAGAAAGTTCCGATCCATTATGCGGATATCGAAGGATACGATGACAGCAAGACCGAAGCCGTCGTCGTCTATTCCAAAGACCGGGAAGAGATCGGAGCACTGCTTCGCGAACACATCAATGTTTCTACCGTACTGAACGTTCAGGAACTGGTACGGAAAGATAAAATCATCCCGAGATATTGAAATCGTTTCAAATCTGTTTACAAATCTCCATACCTAATATAGAATTATAAGTAGTTGAAAATACAAAATTTTGGATATTCATAATGAAGAATCGGGTAAAATGTTATCATTGCGGGAAAGAAAGAGAACTGGGATATAAGGATATCCGGGAAGTCCTTTCCTGTGACCACTGTCATCAGAAGATGAGGATCGATACGAAGACACAGAAACATTTCCGGATCATGAGATATCTGTTCGTACTGCTGATATGCATCGTGATCGCCTTCTGTATGACCAAGGCTTCCGCAAACAACTACCTGATCCTGCTGGTCGTCATGACTGTGGCCCTGATCATCTCTCTGTATTCCGACCGTCTCTGTCTGGCTCTTACAGCAATGACCTTCGGAGTCAGCTACGAAGAATACCATCCGGTCATAAAAACAAACAAGGAATTGAGAAAGGAAAAGAAGCAGCCGAAAAAAGGGCTCTTCCGAAGATAGTATATGGATTTCAGTGAACGTTTTGAATTGTACAGAGAAGGCGGTATGATCACCGATGCGGATATCGAAGATGTTCAGGCAGTGATCAAACTCTTTCATGACAGATACGGGGTAACGCTCGAAGAAGAGAATGCAGCCTCGTTTATCGCTCATCTCTGTGCAGCATATGGAAGACTGACGACAAAAGAGGAAGTCGATGAACTTCCGGAAGAAGTCGTCCGGGAACTTGAATCTCTGGATACCTATGAGTTATCCAAAGAGATCCTCAAAGAAGTGATGGAAGTGACACATAACCCGCTGAATGAGACAGAACAGGGATATGCATTGCTGCACATCAATAATCTGATCGCTCAGTTTCAGGCCAACGGAGAATGGCACACTCCGGCTGAGATTGAAAGATAAATTAAAAAAGAAGGGGTAAAATTATGGTTACAAATTTCGTATTCCCGCAGGCGTTACGTACTGTCGTACTCGTAGCGATCGCGGCATGGGCAAGCTTGCTTTCCCACAAATGTATCTCGAACTTCAATGATGGTGCCAGACCTGTCTTCCCGGAACTGATGGAAGGCAGAATGACCCGTGCGGAATTCGCAGTCGTCGTCACCGGTATGGGTGTCGGCTGGGTCATGGCCGGTTTCAACCAGTGGTTAGGTACAGGACTCATCGCGTGCCACCTGATCCTTATCGCCACAGACTGTATCGGTGCCTGGTCTCCGAATAAGTATGTCGCTTTAGGTCTCGGAGCTGCTTATGGTCTCCTCTGCGCGTTAGGTACACAGGCGATCGGTGCCTTCTTCAACGGCTTACCGTACAACTTCCTGAATGACCTGACAAACATCACAGGACCGGTCCTTCCGATCTTCTGTATGTATCCGTCCATTGCGATCGCCGGACAGTTTGGCGCAAAACAGGGTATCATCTCTGCCGTCATCACCGGTATCGTCTATATCTTCTGTACAGTTGTCGGTGCAGTTAATGTCGGCGGAACTTCTGTCGCTTTATATCCGTACACATTCGCTATGCTGGCAGGTATGGTCTGCTTAGTCGTCTATGCAGTAAAAGCTTCCAAGAATGCAGAATCTGTTGAAACGACTGCTGAAGAAGAAAACCTGTTCACAAAGAATGCCGAAAGAATCAAATCCAACTGGGTCTATCTGTGTGTCCAGGGTGCTCTGAATGCCTTAGGTATCAAGATCTTAGCTCAGGCATATCAGCCGATCATCCTCGCATCTGCGATCACAGAAGGCAATATGAACATCTTCTACTTAGCTATGATCGGTGTCATCTTCGCCTTCATCCCGCTGATCGTTTCCACAGCTTTAGCTACCGGTGTTTATCAGGCAGTAGGTCTGACAGCCGTCATGCTGGTAGGTGCCTTAGTACCGGATAGTGTCTGGTTCCTGGCTCCTGTTGCCGGTTTCGCAGTTGAATTTGTTGAGATCCAGCTCTTAGGTTTATTAGGTAAGGCTCTCTCCAAGTTCCCTGAACTCGCTAAGTGCGGTGATCATATCCGTGACGCTATGATCTCCTGTACGACATTAGCTCTGACGATCGGTGCTTTCATGGCCGGTAATGCGACTTGGGGCGCTGTAGGTCTGATGATGGTCGGCGGCTTCTATACATTAAATGAAGTTACCGGTCAGCGTATTCCGAAGTCTGCCGTAGGTCCTCTGGCTGCTGTAGCCGTCGGTCTGCTGTATAACTTAGCGATCTTACTGCACATCGTAGTATTATAAAACTATACAAGGAGGCTTTCTTATGAAAATCGAATGTTGCGGACTGACAGCGACACAGACAAAACAGATCATCGACAAAGAGTTTGCCGGAAGAGTAGAGACACTGACGGATGCCGATATGATTGCAGCCCGTAAGGTCAAGAGCGGAGAAGTGGATTACTACTTAGGAAGCTGCATGACCGGAGGCGGCGGTTCTCTTGCGACCGCGATCATGGTTTTGGGTTACAGCAACTGTCTGGTTGTATCCAAGCAGGGAAAATGCCCGAACGAGAAAGAGATCAGACATATGGTCTACAGCGGGAAACATAAGGCATTCGGTTATGTCAAGACACATACCGACCAGGTCGTTCCTGCTTTGACGAGAGCACTGTTAGACAAAGCAGAAGGAAAGCCGGAATAGTTTAGAAAGGACAGGCATCCCGGGTCTCCGGGATGCCTTTATTAACACATGATTCGTACAGTACTGGGAGATATCCCGAAAAACGAGCTGGGATGTACACTGGCTCATGAACATTTTATCGTCGATCTCGACCGGGTACGGAAAGACGGATATTCTTTCATCAAGGATGTCGATGAAGTCGTACCGGAGATCGAAAAGGCCATGGATCAGGGGATACAGGCCGCTTTTGAAGTGACGACGAACGATATGGGAAGAGATCCTCTCAAACTGAAAGAGATCTCGGAAAAGACCGGACTCAAGATCGTCTGTTCCACAGGCTATTATCTTTCTTCCTATCATCCGGAATGGCTCGATAAGGCATCGATAGAAGAGATCGCGGAAGTATATATCCGGGATCTGACAGAAGGTATCGGTGATACCGGGATCAGGGCAGGTCTCATCGGGGAGATCGCTTCTTCTCCAAAGGAATTCGTTGGAAATGAGAAGAAGATCCTGGAAGCAGCCGGTATCGCTGCGAAGAAGACGGGTTTTGCGGTATCGACACATACCGGAAGATACACAGCTGTTGAAACGATCGAGACGCTGCTGAAGGAAGGAACCGATCCGGATAAGATCATCATCGGTCATCAGGATCTGATCGATGATCCCGAATATCATCTTTCTTTATTGCGTTATGGCGTCAATATCGCTTTTGATACCTGCGGTAAAGTCGCTTATATGCCGGATGAAGTACGGGCTGCCAACGCCTTGAAACTGGTCGAGGCAGGCTACGAAGACCATCTGGTATTATCTAATGATATATCCCGTCACACATACTTCACTTCCTTCGGGGAACAGGGTTATTTAGCTGTTATGGGAAGTGTCGTTCCGCTTATGAGAAAGCAGGGACTCTCTGAAGAGATGATCAGAAAGTTCCTGGTCGATAATCCGGCGAGGATCGCCGATAACTCGAATATCTGAATTTAGAGGAGAGTATACACTATGTTTCTGGAAAAAGTGATCGAAAGAAATCCGGAACTCCTGAACTGTGCTTTTCAGTTTCATCAGGAGGGGATCATCCTGCCGGATACCTATGTACTTGATCTGGACGCTATCACACAGAATGCCCGGAAGATGAAAGAAGAGGCAGACCGCAACGGGATCGAGCTGTATTTCATGCTGAAGCAGATCGGCAGAAATCCGCTCATAGCCAAGAGACTCATGGAACTCGGTTTCAAGGGTGCGGTCGTCGTCGATTATAAAGAAGCGCTGAAGATGATCGAGTACGGAGTGCACATCGCCAATGTCGGACATCTCGAACAGATCCCGAAGGCACTTCTCACTAAGATCCTTTCTGCTGATCCGGACTATGTCACGGTATACTCTTATGAAAAGATCCTCGAGATCGATGAAACGGCCGGAAAGCTCGACAAGGTTCAGAAACTGCTGATCCGTCTGAGCGATGATGATTCCGAAGTCTATTCCGGACAGATCGGGGGATTCTCCTCCTTAGAGCTGAAAGATCTCGTGGAAAAGATTAACAGTCTGAAGAATGTTGAAGTCGGAGGACTCACGGTCTTCCCGGCACTGCTGTACTCTCAGCAGGAAGGAAAGATCCTTCCGACTGCCAATATGCAGGCAATGGAGAGAGGAAAGAAGATCCTGAAAGAATGCGGGATCGAAAACTTTAATGTCAATCTTCCGAGTGCGACCTGTACTGCATCTCTGCCGCTCATCAGAGAACTGGGCGGAACGAGCGGAGAACCGGGACACGGGCTGACCGGAACGACACCGCTGCATAAGTACAGCGATCAGATCGAGATCCCGGCCTACGTCTATGTATCGGAGATCTCCCACAATTTTAACGGAAAGAGTTACTGCTATGGCGGAGGCCACTACCGCCGTTCTCATATGGAGAACGTCCTCGTCGGTAAGACAAGGGAAGATGCAGTAATGCTGAAAGTGGAAGCACCGAGCGAAGAATCGATCGATTACCACTATGAGATCGAAAGACCTTGCGAAGTATCCGATACAGCAGTCATGGCTTACCGTACGCAGGTCTTTACGACCCGTTCCCATGTGGCGGTCGTAGAAGGAATACAGAAGAAAGAAGCGAAACTCCTGGGCATCTATACCGCTCTGGGAGATAAGATCAGCGAGACATGGTGATATGAAGAATTCCGAGAAACACGAACTGGCTTTACTGGATCCGTACCGCTCTGTAGTGAGGTCTTTTGAGATCAAAGAGGACGATATTCCCGTCGGAATCAAGAACGTTCCTTCGATCCCGAATACCCTCATGCATAAACTGGAGAAACACGGTTTTGCGCTGCATACGCTGGATAAGAAATCGCAGCTGGCAGGCAGAGCTGTGGATACGGAACTGATCAATCCGATCACCGGTCATTATATGTCCGGTTCTTCGTCCGGTACGGCCCTCAATGTCTTTGCGGGTATCAATGACTTAGGTATCGGCAACGACGGAGGAGGTTCAGTGCTGGCTCCGGCCATGTGTGTCAACATCCTCGGATTCATCTCCAAACTCATCGAGAAAGACCGCATCCAGAATCTCAAGGTCAATACCGACGGTATGACGGCTGGGAATTCTCTGGGCTTCATGGCCAGAGATGAAGAGATACTGTACAAGGCGATCAGGATCTCTACCGGATTAGAGAGTGCGGATACCTATGGAAAAGTGTTCTCGGATCAGGTCTATGAGGGGATCGATTCTACGATCATCAGCCTGAAAGACCGTTATCTGCCGAGAAAAGAACTGACGGAATATCTGAAAAGTATCCTTTCTGCCTGTGATGTACTGATCCTGAAAGAAGGACCGGTAGATCTGTACGGCTTCGGGGATTCTCTCTTCGGACATTTCGATGAAGAGACAAAGAAGATACAGAATCAGAGCGGAAAAGGCTATATCCGGGTTGCAAATACCGCGGAAGCTACCGCTCTGGTCATCCCGGAGAAGAGGCTGGGATGTGCGACCTTACTCTTATGCGAAAGCACGGAAGAGAAAATCGCAAAACTGCTCAAAGCTGCTGAATACATACCATATGAACGGGATGAACTGATAGAAAGATATTTTTTAGATATAGAGAGCTATCGGAACGATGGCTATCAGATATAGGAGATTATTATGGAAACATATCCTTTGGAAAGCATCACTCTGGAACAGGCTATGGAAAAGCAGTTCCGGATGGTCTCCTGCATGATGCATCACTTCACCGGAAATGAACTTCTCACCAGAGGAGATCTGGGAATACATCAGCCGGAGAATGAACCGATCACGACACTGAAGGCAGAGAATGCCATTGCGGAATTCTTTGATTCGGAAGCAGCGATCATGGTGCGGGGATCCGGTACCGGGGCGATCCGTTATGCCCTTGCGGCAGCAGCGAAGGCGAACGATAAGATCCTCGTCCATCAGGCACCGATCTATTCGACCACATCGACGAGTTTCGAGATGCTGGGACTCATACCGGTACGGGCAAATTTCAATGATCTGGAGGATATCCGCAGAGTATTGAAGAAGGAACCGGACATCAAGGCTGCCCTCGTACAGTATTCAAGGCAGCTCATCGATGATTCCTACGATATCAAAGAAGTGATCCGTGTCATCAAGGAGAATGCGGATATCCCGATCGTTACCGATGACAACTATGCCGTCATGAAAGTGAATAAGATCGGCAGCGAACTCGGAGGAGACCTTTCCTGTTTCTCGACCTTCAAACTGCAGGGTCCGGAAGGGATCGGTGTCGTTACCGGGAAGAAGGAATATATCGATAAGATCCGGAAGATGCATTATTCCGGAGGATGTCAGACCCAGGGACATGAAGCGCTGGATGTCCTGCGCGGACTCGTCTATGCACCGGTATCGCTGGCAGTACAGGCGAGACAGGGTGAAGAGATCCTGAGAAGACTGAAGGCCGGAGAAGTAAAGGGAGTCAAGGATGTCACCTTAGCTAATGCTCAGTCCAAGGTCCTCATCATCGAACTGGAAAAGGAAAATGCGAGAGAGGTATTGAGACATGCGGCCGAACTCGGTGCACTGCCTCATCCGATCGGTGCCGAAAGCAAGTATGAGATGGCGCCTCTCTTCTATAAAGTGTCGGGTACCTTCCTGGCGAAAGATCCGACATTGATCGATAAGATGATCCGGGTGAACCCGAATCGTGCCGGTGCGGATACGGTATTGGAGGTACTCAGAAGAAGTATCGAAATGTCCGCTTAGAAAGAATGGATATGAAAAGAAGATTTATTGTGATCGTATTGGACGGTTTCGGAATGGGTGCACAGAAAGATGCAGCCGTGAAGAGACCGGGAGACGAGAGAGCCTGTACGATCGGCAGCATCCTGAAAGATCATCCGGATATGAAACTGCCGAACCTGGAAGCACTCGGTCTGATGAATGCTTACGGTAAGGAAAGCGAGAGGATGAAATTCTCCAAAGATGCGAACTACGGAAAGAGTGAACTGACGCACTTCGGTGCCGATACCTTCATGGGTCATCAGGAGATCATGGGAACGAGACCGAAGGATCCGGAGATCATTCCGTTCCAGGAGAAGGTCGATATCGTTGCGAAACATCTGAAAGACTATGGTCATGAAGTTGAGATCGTCAACCGAAACGGTCTGCGCTATGTCGTATGCGATAAATACTGTACGGTAGCTGACAATCTGGAAGCGGATCTCGGCATGTGCTATAACGTGACGGCACCGCTCGATTATCTACCTTTCGATAAGGAAGTGGCGATCGCCAGAGAAGTCCGGGAAGTCGTAACGGTCGGAAGAGTCATCGTTTTCGGCGGTACCGGCAATACGATGGATGACCTCTATGCGGCGGAAGAGATCCGGGAAGGAAAATACATCGGTATCGCTTCAGCGAAGTCCAAATCCTATGATCAGGGCTATCAGTGTCTGCATCTGGGCTATGGAGTCGATCCGAACGTTCAGGCACCGACCATCCTCACATCTTCGGGCATCGACTGCACCCTCATCGGAAAGGTAGCGGATATCGTCCATAACGAACACGGTACATCGATCTCCTGCGTCCCTACGGCTGAGTGTATGGATCTCACCCTGGAAGCGATGAAGAAGATGGATCAGGGCTTCATCTGTACGAATATCCAGGAGACAGACCTGGCCGGTCACTCTCAGAGCTCGACCCGTTATCGGGAGATCCTGGAGATCGCCGACGGGAAACTGCCGCTGATCCTGGATGAGATGAGAGATGAGGACTTCCTCGTCATCATGGCGGACCACGGCAACGATCCGGATATCGGACACTCCAAGCACACCAGAGAGTGTGTACCGCTTCTGATCCGCTACAAAGACCGAAAGGGAGTACACGTAGGTCTTCGTTCAACATTGAGCGATGTCGGAGCGACTGTCTGCGATTACTTCAATGTACGTTCTCCTCAAAACGGTACCAGCTTCTATCCGCTATTCAAATAGAATAAGAAAGGGATGGCTTCAAGAGCACATCCCTTTTTTGTGATATGATTATGATATAAGGAAGAAATTATTATGAAAGTGCTGAAAAAGATCTTAGGCTGGTTATCTGCCATTCTGGTGATCGGAGGACTCTCCGTCATCTTCTTTACATATGTGACCAATAAACCGTTTATCAATTATCTGTCTTCCATCATGACGAATGCCCAGTTCGGTACGGTCATGAGAAGAGTGCTGTACGGTGTCGTCGCCGTGATCATCGGTCTGATCGCTTTTGCGTTATCTCTAAAGGCAGGCAGTGTCGTCCGCAAGAAAGAGAAGGAAAGAAGAGCGATCGAGAAGGAAGAAGCCCGCAAACAGCAGGAGATGACCGAACAGATGCGCGCTGAAGCCAAACAGGCTATGGCTGAAGCAGAAGCCATGAAGAAGGAAGCAGAGGAAGTAAAACTCAAATTTGCCCCGAACGAGGCTGAAGAAGCCGTAGAAGAAAAGACAGAGTAAGAGGAATGGAGACATTCCTCTTTCAATAGAAGGAGAAATTATGGAACAGATCATTTTCCGTCCGCGCATCTATGCATACGATACCTGTGATGCATTCTTAAAAGACTTTACGATACGTAAGAGCGACCTGGTATTAAGCAACGCCTATATCTATGAACCGTATTTCAACAAGTATGAACTGCCGTGCACAGTGCTGTATCAGGAGAATTACGGTTTCGGAGAACCGACCGATGAGATGGCTGCAGCCATACTGAAGGATGTACCGCAAGACTGCAGCAGAGTGATCGCGATCGGCGGAGGAAGTATCCTCGACCTGGCAAAGGTCATCTCTGTGGCGGATAGTGATGATATCGATGATCTGTACAGACGCATGCCGGATCTCAGCAGACAGAAGGAACTCATCCTGATCCCTACGACCTGCGGTACGGGAAGCGAAGTGACGAATATCGCCGTGCTCAACCGTCTGAGACTCGGAACGAAGATGGGACTGGTAAGTGAAGCGATGTTTGCGGACAAAGCCGTTCTCATTCCGGAACTGCTGGAGAGTCTGCCGTTCAAGGTCTTTGCGACAAGTTCGATCGATGCCCTCGTACATGCGGTAGAATCCGCCTTATCTCCGAAAGCGACACCTTTCACAAAGACATTCAGCTATCAGGCTATGGATATGATCCTGAAAGACTATCAGCTGATGGAAAAGGAAGGTCCGGAAAAACGAAAAGAACTGATGAAGGACTTCCTCACTGCTTCCAGCTTTGCGGGACTGGCCTTCGGTACTGCCGGTACCGGTACGGTCCATGCGATGGCCTATCCGTTAGGCGGCCAGTACCATGTCGCCCACGGTGAAAGCAACTACGCCCTCTTTACCGGAGTCCTGAAAGAATACCGGGAAGAAGTATCTCAGGAAGGGGAACGTGAAGACCGTGAACTGACTATCCTCATCGATCATCTCTCATCTGTACTGGGCTGCGATCCTGCCAATGTCTTCGATTCTCTGGAAAGACTGCTGGATCATATCCTGCCGAAGAAGGCCCTTCGTGAATACGGAGTAAAGGAAGAAGAACTGAAAGAGTTTGCCTCTTCCGTCATCGCGAATCAGCAGAGACTGCTGCGCAACAGCTATCTGCCGATGAATGAAGAAAAAGTACTGAAGATCTATCAGAGCTTATATTAAAAGAGAAGATGATCATTCATCTTCCTTTTCTTTGAGTTTTAAAGACATTTTGTGATAGTCTTCCAGCAATTGCGGAAGCTCTTCAGTATCCAGAGAACACCAGTCTCCGATCTCATCATCCGCCAGTGTATCGCTGATGACGGTCATTTGCGGATCGATGTAGGCCTGATACCGGTTCCCCCGGAAAGAGACAGAGGATTCCTTTCCATCCAGTACCTCATCGATCAGTTTCAATAGCTGATCATAGAACTGGGATCCTTCCTCTTCCAGAAAGGAAGAAAGGATCTCATATCCCTCCTCAAAATCCATGAGGAGTCTTTTCTTCTGGGTGGTCTTATTTTTTAATGTCTTGATACGGAAACGGTATTCCATTTAATCCTCCTTGATCGGATAAGCAGTGACGATGAGTCCGTTCTTATCCAGTGCCATATCGATCTCTATCCCTTCTTCTGTAAGTCCGGCATAGAGGTCTCCCCGGAGTTTCTCTTTATTGGCGTAGGCTTCGTTGATCGCATCGATGACTTCCTGCGGGGAATAGGAATCCGGATAGAACGTCGAATAGCCGTTGTTGCCGGACTTGTCGATGCCGTCTACCCGTACCTTTGCGGTATAGACGCCGTGTTCATCTTCTTCGCTCTTTGTGCCTTCGATGATCTCACCCGGTGTATTCTCTACCCGGTCATAGTGATAGCCGCTGGCCTTTCCCTTGGAACTGACCGTTCCGAAGAAGATGTGTTCGATCGTATCTTCCGCAAACAGTTCGGTATTTTCCAGAGCTTTGATGTCCTCGGCTGTATAGTAGTCTTTTACCGGTTCGACAGGAACAGGATCCGGATCCGGCGCCGGAGTTCTAGGAATATTCAGATAGGCAAATAAGAGAAGGGCGGCCAGAAAGAGGCCAAGCAGGAGAGAACGGGTACGCTTCATAAAATACCTCCTGTACCTACTTTACCATAGGAAGGATGCGCAGCGATACGGTGGAAGGCATATCTTCTTTCTGAAGAATACGTTATAATCAAAGTAAGAAAAAACGTTTGGAAAATAAAGGAGAAATAATATGGAACTGAAATTCTACAGATGTCCGACCTGCGGCAAGATCGTCGTTATGCTGAATAAGAAACCATGTCCGACGATGTGCTGCGGTAAACCGATGGAAGAGATCGTTGCCGGAACGACCGATGCAGCGGTCGAGAAACACGTACCGGTATACGAAGTGAATGGAAATACCGTTAAAGTATGTGTCGGTGCTGTCGCTCATCCGATGGTCGATGTCCATTATATCGAGTGGGTCGTCTTACAGACCAAGAACGGCTGGCAGATCAAGTATCTGAATCCGGGAGAAGCTCCGGAGACCTGTTTCGCTGTAACGGATGATGATGAGGTAGAAGCGGTCTACGCTTACTGCAATCTCCATTCCCTCTGGAAAGCGTAAGTCTTTCAAACTTGCCTGGAAGAGATAAGAAAGGTATACTTTAGACATGGCAGATCCACACCTGTAAGGTGGAAGAGCTAAAAGGTCCATTATCTGTCAGGGAAGAATTCAAACCATATGGATAATGCCATATGGTTTTATTTTCAGGAATATGAAGATCACTATGGAGACCAAGGAACGGAATTATGACATTGTCCTCGAAAGAGGTCTTTTGAGTCATGTCCGGGACTATATTCCTTATAAGAACGTCTATATCCTCACAGATGACGGAGTTCCTGCGGTCTATAAAGATCTCCTGCATAAAGCTTTTCCCGAAGCACCTCTCTATGAGATGAAACAGGGAGAACCCAATAAGAATATCGATACCTATCAGGATATCCTTCGGGATATGCTGGAGAAGAAGGTATCCCGCAGGGATGTGCTCATCGCCTTAGGAGGCGGAGTTGTCGGAGATATGGGCGGTTTCGTATCTGCTACCTATATGAGGGGGATCCCTTATATCAATATCGCTACGACACTTCTTTCCCAGGTCGACTCTTCGATCGGTGGAAAGACGGGACTGGACTTCGGAGGCGTCAAGAATTCGGTCGGTGCTTTCCATCAGCCGTCCCTCATCCTCATCGATCCCGATACCCTGAAGACTCTGCCGAAAAGACAGTTGAACAACGGTCTTTCGGAAGCAGTAAAGATGGGCATCACAGGAGACAGGGAACTTTTTGAGATCCTGGAGAAGGAAGACTATGAGGATCATCTGGAAGAGATCATTGAGCACTGTCTCCGCTATAAGAAGAAGATCGTTACGGAAGATGAGAAAGAAGAAGGGATCCGTAAGATCCTGAACTTCGGACATACGATCGGACATGCGTATGAGGCATACTATGAAGGAGAATTTCTCCACGGCGAATGCGTCGCAGCCGGAATGATGACGATCCTGGAAGAGGGAGAAGTCAGGGATCGGCTGAAAAAGGTGCTGGAAAGACTGGATCTTCCAGTTAAACTGCAGGCAGATCCGCAGAAACTGATGGAACTGATACAGAATGATAAGAAAGCCGATCATGACCGCGTCACCGTCGTGTTAGCCGATGAGATCGGAGAAGGAAGACTGGAAGAGTGGACGATGGAGAAACTGAACAGGAGGATCGTACAGTGAAAAACACATTTGGGAATGTCCTGACATTGACCCTGTTCGGGGAATCGCATGGTCCGGCTGTCGGTGTCGTGATCGACGGACTTCCTCCGGGTATCGTCATCGATGAAGAGTATATCCGTAAGAAGATGGACCAGAGAAGACCGTACGGAGACTGGTCTACTGCCAGGAAAGAAGAAGATGAGATCGTATTTTTGAGCGGTGTGAAAGACGGAACCAGTGAAGGAACGCCATTGACGATCCTGATCGAGAATAAGAACGTGAAGAGGGGAGATTATTCCTTTACATATGCACGTCCTTCCCATGCGGACTATGCGGCACATGAGAAGTATCTGGGCTATGAAGACCGGAGCGGAGGAGGACACTTCTCCGGAAGACTTACGGCACCGCTTACGGCAGCCGGAGCCATCATCCGCAAGGCCCTGGAAGATAAGGGGATCCTGATCGGCTCTCACATTGCGATGCTGCATGGGATCGAAGATAAAGCTTTTACCGACTACGGGACTGAGATCCCGCTGCTGAATGAAAAGGCCTTTGCGGTCCTCGATGAGACGATAGAAGAGAAGATGAAAGAGGAGATCGCTTCTGTGGCAGCGAAGAAAGACTCGGTAGGAGGCATCCTGGAGACAGTGATCCTGGGAATGCCGGCAGGGATCGGAGAACCGTTCTTCGATTCTTTTGAGAGTATGCTGGGACATGGGATCTTCTCGATACCGGGCGTGAAAGGTCTCGAATTCGGTACCGGTTTTTCCCTGGCGGAAATGAGAGGAAGCGAAGCCAACGATGCCTTCCGCAATGAGAACGGAAGTATCGTCACGAAGACGAATCATAACGGCGGGATCAACGGCGGTATTTCCAACGGGATGCCGATCGTATTCCGTACCGCATTCAAACCGACATCATCGATCGGGATCCGGCAGGAGACGATCGATCTCTATACCAAAGAGAATACTGAGATCGAACTGACCGGCAGACATGATCCGGCCATCATCCATCGGGCGAGAGCGGTCGTGGACAGTATCGCGGCACTGGTGACAGCCGACCTGCTGATGCAGAGATACGGTACTCTCTATCTGAGGAGTGAAAAATGAGACTCGGACTCATCGGTCATCCCCTGGGACACAGCTGGTCTCCGGAGATCCACCGCTTCCTCATCGATGAAGACTATGAACTTTTCGACATCCTTCCGGAAGAACTGGAAGCTTTTCTGCAGAAAAGAGACTTCGACGGTCTCAATGTGACCATTCCCTATAAAGAAAAGGTCATCCCATATCTGGATGAGGTCGATGAAAAGGCGAAAGCTATCGGAGCAGTTAACTGTATCGTAAACAGAGACGGAAGACTGTTCGGATACAATACCGACTATCTCGGTTTCCGGGATATGCTGGAGAAGAATGATGTAGACCTCAAAGGCAGGAATGCCGCGATACTGGGAAGCGGCGGTGCCTCCAAGGCCGTCAGAGAAGCGGTGAAAGATCTCGGAGGGATCCCGTATATCGTATCCCGCACTCATAAGGGAGATCTTTCCTATGAAGAACTCTATGAGCGGGAAGCGGAATTTCCGGTACTGATCAATACGACACCTGCCGGTATGTACCCTCATATCGAAGAAGTGCCGGCTGATCTGAACAGACTGACTCATACAGAAGTCCTGGTGGATATCATCGCCAATCCGCTTCGTACCCGTCTCTGCTATCAGGCATCCTTCAAGGGGATAAAGACTTTGGGAGGAGTTGATATGCTGGTGAGACAGGCCTTCCATGCGGATGAACTCTTTCTGAATAGGAAGTTGGATGAAAGCCTCCTGGAAAAGTGTCTCGATCAGCTCCTTCATTCCAAGAGAAATATCGCCTTCATCGGAATGCCGGCTGCCGGAAAGACGATGGCCGGAAGAAGATTATCGGAAGCCTGCGGACGGAAGTGGTACGATATGGATGCCGAGATCGAAAGAAAGACCGGAAAGACCCCGTTCGAGATCATCAGCAGGGAAGGAGAAGAGAAGTTCCGGGAGATCGAGAGCGAAGTATTGAAAGAACTCTCGCTGAATAACGGAAGCCTCATTTCCTGCGGAGGAGGAACAGTATTAAGAGAAGAGAATATGAAAGCACTGGCGGCCAATTCTCTCATCGTACGTATCGACCGGGATCTGTCTTTACTGATCACCGATCCGAAGAGACCTCTGTCCCCGGATAAAAAGGGACTGGAAGAACTGTATCGGAAACGCAGACATCTCTATGAACGATATGCCGATATCACGATCACCAATAACGGCACAAAAGAAGAACTCACCGAAAAACTGGAGGAATATCTATGATCATCACTGTAAAGAAGGAAATACCGGAACAGGAACTTCAGAAACTGATCAGAAGACTGGAGGATCAGGGCGTAGAAGTACGTCCGGAACCGGGTCTTTCCTATATCGTCCTCTGTGTGGTAGGTGATACTTCCGCTATCTCGGAAAGAGATTTTACGGCCAATCCGTGGGTCTTAGAAGTACGAAGGATTCAGGTCCCTTATCGAATGGCGAACCGGGAGACTCATCCGGAAGCGACCATCGTGGATGTGAAGGGGATACGGATCGGTCAGGGAGAGAAGATCGTCGTCATGGCCGGACCATGTGCAGTAGAATCGGCAGATAGTATCGAAAAGATCGCCGGAGAAGTAAAGATGTACGGTGCGAAAGTTCTTCGCGGAGGTGCCTATAAGCCGCGCACTTCGCCGTATTCCTTCCAGGGACTGGGAGAAGAAGGACTGATCGCCTTAGAGAAGGCGGGAAAGAAACAGGATATGCCGGTCGTCTCCGAACTGATGTCGGAAGATGATATCGAAAAATTTGTCGAACATGTCGATATCATTCAGATCGGCGCGAGAAATATGCAGAACTATGCCCTGCTGAAGAAAGCAGGACAGACCGGAAAACCGATCCTTTTAAAAAGAGGCATCTCTGCGACTGTAGAAGAATGGATCATGTCGGCAGAATATATCCTGGCAAGCGGAAATCCGAATGTGATCCTATGCGAGAGAGGTGTACGGGGATTTGAGAACCTGACGAGGAACACCCTCGATCTCTCGGTCATCCCGCTGATCCACGAACGCACTCATCTGCCGGTCGTCGTCGATCCGTCTCATGCGACAGGAGACTGGAGACTGGTAGAACCGATGGCTCTGGCTGCCATCGCTGGCGGTGCCGACGGACTGATCATCGAAGTCCACGATGATCCGGAAGCTGCCTTATCCGATGGAGCACAGTCTCTGAAACCGGAACGTTTCCACACGCTGATGAAGAAAGCCGGAAAAGTGGCAGAAGCCCTGGGAAGGCAGATCCTGTGAGAGTTCGCATCTCCTATAAAGACAGCAAAAAAGCCGAGGTCAGTGTCCCATCTGCCAAAGCTCTCCTGCATCGTGCTCTGATCGCGGCATCTTTATCCAAAGGGACCAGCGTCCTGCATAACGTCAGCTGGAACGAAGATACCCTTGCGACAAGAGAGGCACTTCGCAGTATTGGTGCTTCCTTTACGGTGAAAGGGAATGATCTGATCGTAGAGGGCGGAGATCTTTCGACTTATACCGAAGGCGTTCTTGACTGCCGTGCATCTGCTTCGACCCTGCGTTTTCTGATCCCGATCTTTTCGCTGAATGGGAGAAGGTGCGTCTATACCGGTACGAAGAGACTGCTGGAAAGACCGATGTCCGTCTATGAACAGCTGTTTGAGACCGGGACCTTCCAAAGAAACTTTCCGACTCTGACAGTTGAAGGAGATATACGCAGAAAAAGATATGAGATCCCGGGAAACATCTCTTCACAGTTTATCAGCGGGCTGCTGTTTGCACTGCCGTTATGCGATGAAGACAGCGAGATCTTCGTAAAGGGGGAGATCGGTTCTTCCTCCTATATCGACCTGACGATAGACATCCTGAAAAAGGCCGGAGTAACGGTCTATCGGGATGATGACCATATAGAGATAAAAGGGAGACAGACCTATCATCCTTTTACTTATGAGATCCCTGCCGATGATTCTCAGGCAGCTTTCTTTGCGGCAGAAGCACTGCTTGCGGATAAGGAGATCCGCATCCGGAACGTTCGGAAAGACTCCCGTCAGGGAGATCATAAAGTCTATTCGATACTGAAGGACTGCGGTGCAGATGTACAGGAAGATGATGATGGAATGCTGATCGTTCCGAAAGAGATGAGAGCGATCTCTGCAGATCTGAGGGATATCCCGGATCTCGGTCCGATCCTGTTTACACTGGCATCCCGTATCGAGGGAGTATCGGTCTTTCATAACACATCCCGTCTCTCCTTTAAAGAAAGCGATCGTATCGCTTCGATGAAAGAAGAACTGGAAAAGACCGGTGCTGCTGTAGTAGTATCGGAGAATGAGGTACGCATACGGGGAAGAAAAGAGTTTGCGGGAGGAATGAGATTCGACGGTCATGGGGATCATCGGGTCATCATGGCTCTCAGTATCCTCTCGGCAATGGGAAGTATCCCTTCTGTCATAGAGGGTGCAGAAGCAGTGAATAAGAGTTATCCGGACTTCTTTGAAGATCTGAAGAAGACGGGAGTATATGTGGAAAAGGAGGAGAACTGATGAAAGTCATGGTGCTGAACGGCCCGAACCTGAATATGCTGGGGATAAGAGAAACAGAGATCTATGGAGAAAAGACATACGATGAGATCTGTCAGGAACTGAAGGAATTCGCAGAGAAGAAGGACTGTGAAGTCGATATCCGTCAGACCAATCATGAGGGTGTCCTCATCGACTGGATACAGGAAGCCTACTATGAACACTATGACGGCATCATCATCAATCCGGCAGGCTATACTCATACTTCTATAGCTCTTGCGGATGCGGTAAAGGCTATTGAGCCTCTTCCGGTCATCGAAGTCCATCTCAGCGATCCGGATCTGCGGGAAGAATACCGCCATATCTCCTATCTGCGTCCTTTCTGCCTGAGCAGTGTCAAAGGTATCGGCCCGGTAGGCTATCGTCTGGCATTGGAGCGTCTCTGCAACCATATCCGGGGCGAACAATAAAAAAAGAAGCCGGTCATCCCGGCTTACTGTATATGATCGAGTATCTCTTTGAGACGGAAGGCAAGGCCATCCGTTTTTTCTATGGATAGGGAACAGATCGCGATGCGCATTCCCTTCTTGAATTTCACTCCGTAGATGTGTTCCTTCTCCAGTTCTTTCTGGAAACGGTCCAGACGTTCGCCTTCTACTTTCAGAGTCACAAAGAATCCTTCCTTATACGGATAGATCGGCAGTCCTGTCTCTTTTGCCTGAGTCAGGAAAATATCGCTTCTCTTCTTCAGTTCGAGAATGGCTTCTTCCTTTTCCCGAAGATATTCTTCTTTATGCTCGCGCATCAGTTTTACGAAGCAGTCCATGAAACCGTTGTTGGCGGAACCCCAGGAAGAACGGGCATCCCGGATGAAGGCGTTGGCCAGATGATCGACCTTTGCGGGATCCTTTCCCAGGAGGACACATTCGCCCAGTCTCATACCGTAGGCAGTCAGAGATTTGGAGGTCGAGAAGGCAATGGCGAAGACGACGTTTTCAGGGGCCTCATTGAAGGCAGAGAGATAATCGGTCACGTGTTCCTGATCGTAGGCATAATCGATATAGGCGATATCGTTGAGGACGAGGACCGGACCTTTCTTCGACAGTTCATTGAAGAAGGAGACCAGTTCTATCCATCTCTCTTTGCCTAGAGATACACCGGTAGGATTCTGACACGGGTCGTTGATGACGACGACGGTCTTTCCCTGTTCGTCCATCAGCTTTTCACACTGATATTTGAGATCTTCCAGAGAGATCTCTTCTCCCTTTACGAAAGAGTATTCCCGGATCTTCAGATCGTTCTTCTTCGCCATCAGCCGGTAGGAACCCCAGGCGACATCCGGTATCAGGAGAGTCTCATTCCGTTCCAGACAGTTATCGATGATTAATGCGATCGCCCCGGTACCGCCCGGAGAGGCGACGCCTCTGTGATAGAGATGCAGATTCTCATTCCGATTGATCCACTTGAATACTTCTTCGTTGAAATCGTCATTTCCGGCGATCGATGAGGAATAGGACGTCTTGCGCCGGCTGTCGATCTTCGCATAAGTATCGTAGACCGTTGTGAACGACTTGATGAGTCCGTCTTCTCCATATAGAGAACCGAGTGTCGCATTGAGCGTGTCGTATCCGGCGGCGATATCGCTTTTCGCCTTGCGGCTGGCCGAAAATGCCGCATCGACATAGTCGGAATAATCGGCATTTCCTTTCAGGAAGTCTTCTCCTTCTCCCTTTATCTTCTTCTGATTCTTTTTCGACAGACGGAAGAGTTCCTGATGGAAGTCTTTCGCATCCTTTACCCATTTCTCTTGTACGAGACTCTCATCTTTTTTCAGGATCTCTTCTTCCCGTTTCGGATCTGTCTCCGGAAGGTCATGCGTTTTCTTATACTGTCCGATCTTCTCGGATACTTCCATTCTCTGTTCAAAAAGATGAAGCAGCTCTTCATCGATCCGGTCGATCTCCTGACGATAATTATCTATTTCTTTCATAATCATTACCCTTCAAACCACTATTAATATATCATAATTCAACAGGGTGAATGAATGAGGAGACGGAAGGAAAGGGAAGCGTTTATAATAAGAATAATAAGGAGTACAGGCAATGGACGACCGTTTTGAGTTATATGACCTGAAGGTAGAAGTAGTCGGAGACGAAAAAGACTTCGTCTGCAGTCATCATGTGGGAGACTGTTTTCTGGTAGAGGGAGAAAATCTCGTCTTTCCGGAAGGAACTTCCTTTTCCATGTATGCGATGGCAGCGCTCATTCCGTTTTTCCCTGCCAAGCAGAGAGTCACGGATGACAATGACTGGATGACGACGGATGCCGAGATCGCCTGTCCGGATCCGAACTGCAGAGCACGTTTCCGCATCACCAGGACCGGAAAGAGGGTCTTTCATCATAACGAAGTGACGAGAGTGCCGCTGCCGGAAAAAGAAGATGGACAATAAGATAGAACTGGCACCGGGATATACTATCTCAAGAGTATTGAACGGATGCTGGCAATTGTCTCTGGGTCACAGTCTGATCGGACCTCTCGATTTTGCGGATGTAAAGAAAGCTTTCTATAAACTGAAGGAAGCCGGTTTTACGAGCTTTGACTGTGCCGATATCTATACCGGAGCAGAAGAGTTCATTGGAGAATTCATTCAGGAATTGAAGAAAGATCCGTCTTTTGATGAAGACGATATCCAGATCCATACCAAGTATGTACCGGATCTGGAATACCTGTCTCAGGTAAACAGGAATTTTACGGAATCGATCATTGACCGTTCGATCTCCCGTCTGCATAAATCGCATCTCGATGTCGTACAGTTCCACTGGTGGGATTATGAGATCCCGGGCATGGTCGAAACGGCGAAGGATCTGCAGTATCTCAAAGATATCGGCAAGATCCGCCACGTATCGGTCACGAATTTCGATACCGAGAATCTGAAGAAACTGGTCGATGCCGGAGTGACGATCACTTCCTGCCAGGCCCAGTATTCTCTTTTTGACCGCAGAGTCGAGAAGAACCTTCAGGAATACTGTCTCAAGGAGAATATCCCGCTGATCTGTTACGGAACACTGGCAGGAGGTTTCCTGGCTGAGAGATATATCGGCAGAAAGAGAGAGGATATCGTTCCGGAAACGAGATCTCAGGTCAAGTACCTGCAGATCATTGAGGATTCTTTAGGATGGGACGGCTATCAGGAACTGCTGGTCATCCTGAAGGATATGTCCGAGAGATATCATGTGAATATCTCCCAGATCGCGACCCGTTATGTCCTGGAACAGAAGGGCGTCGCTGCCTGCGTGATCGGTGTACGGAACAGCCGTCATGTGGAAGACAATAAAAAGATCTTCTCGTTCGAACTCAGTAAAGAAGATCAGAAGCTGCTGAGAGACTTTATCTCGCAGTATCCGAATATCGATGGAGAACCGTTTGAACTGGAGCGGACTCCGGGTTCGAAATACCGCAGCATCATGCATATGAACATCAATGAAGAGGAACAGTCCTAGGTGGAAAAAGAAGAATTCTTCCAGCATTATCCGAAGAGAAAGAAAGATTCCAACAAATTCGATAACGGAAGAGTTTTTCTGTTGTCCGGTTCCTACGGGATGGCCGGAGCCTGTATCCTCAACATCATCGGAGCACGAAGTGCCGGAGCTTCCTATATCGATGTCTGTCTGCCGGATACGATCTATCCGATCGCCGCATCGAAAGAGATCACCGCTGTCTATCATCCGGATACCTGTCAGGATCCTTCCTTTCTGAAAGGGATCCCTGCCCTGAAGAAGGCTGACGCTGTGGCGGCCGGATCCGGTCTGACGAATCATCCGCTTAAGAAAGAGTATCTGAAGGACATCCTGGAGACTGTGAAAGTACCGGTCATCCTCGATGCGGAAGCGCTGCATATCCTGGCTGAGAACGAAGAACTCTACGGACTGTCTGATAAAATGATCCTGACTCCGCACTATGGCGAATTCGCGCATCTGGTACATAAGCCTCTGGAAGAGATCCGGGAGAATATCGCCGATCTCGCCGTAGATCTGGCAATACAGAAGAACGTGACGCTCGTCCTCAAAGGTCCGAAGACCCTGATCATCTCGGCAGGGGGAAGAGTCCATGTGAACGAGACCGGAAACGAAGCATTGGCCAGAGCCGGAAGCGGGGATGTGCTGACCGGAATGATGGCCGGACTCTGCGCCCTCTATCACAACACTTATCAGGCTGCCGTACATGCGGTATGGCTGCACGGACATCTGGCAGATGAAACTGTAAAGACGCATTCGAAAGAAGTCTTCGATCTGACGAAGTACCCGGAATACGCCGACCGTTTCTTCTTTGAACGATAAAAAAAAGACCCTTCCGCCTGGAAGGGTCTTCGTGCTTTTAAGAACCGGATCCGTCTTTATCGAGATTTTTGAGGGCATAACGGCAGGCCTGTATCACAAAAGCAGAGAAAGTGACACCTTTCCCGACGATCGCTTCTTCGATCTCATTGATGAGATCTAAAGGGAAGCGTATCGTTTTATTCTCGGATGGTTTTTTTGGTGCAATACGGAATGCCATATATTTCCTCTACCATCATTTTATTGTATTTATCCTATATAATATGCATTGCATATTGCATGTGATCAATATCGTGCGAAATGCATTGCATTCAGGTAATATGCGTCCTACAATGAAGCTGAGCACAGAAAATCTCTTCGATCCGATTGATGTGCGCTTAATCCAAAGACCCGGTCTGCCCGGGCCTCGTTTATATATAAGCAGAATAGTCTATAAACTATAGGAGGTCAGGTGTGGTGAAAGTAATGGAAACCCTGACGATCAGTGAGATCTTAACTGAGGAATTTATGGAACCGCTGGGAATATCAGCTGATAAACTCGCGCACGATATTCATGTACCTGTATCTGAAGTGCAGGATATTCTTCATGACAGAAGAAAGATCACAGCAGATACTTCTCTGCGTCTCGCAAAGTATTTTGGAGTCAGTGATCATTATTTCCTGAATCTGCAAAATGATATTGATATTCGAAACGTGAAACTGAAGATATTTGACGAGATCGAAAAGATACGTCCGATCGGGGAGGCTACACGGTTATACATTCGAAACGAAAGCACAGATCTTATATAAAAGATATGATACTAAAAGACCGGATCATGAGATCCGGTCTTCTGCTTCTTATAGATACTTGTTTAGTCTGCTAATGTTCCCATCGGATCCCATGCCGGCAGCATGACGGCTTTCTTATCCGCATACTTGACAAGACTTCCGAGGTATTCTCTTTCAACGGCTGCCTGGAAGACGTATTCATCGAACCAGGTATCCGAGCAGGCGTAGTAGCCTTTCTGTCCGAATTTGTCGCCCCAGCTGTTTTCGATCTTCCAGCGGTTCGGTTTTCCGTTCTCCAGATTGACACCGGTGATCACCATCGCATGGTTCATGGCAGCGTACCAGTAATCCAGAGAATCTTCCTTGGAGATCGTAAGATCGAGTCCGGTCACTGTCTCTAAATCATAGGACTTGTCATCCCAGACGCCTTTTTCTCTTTCTCCGAATTTTCCGACATCGGAACCGAACCATACCGGTTTTCCGGCTTTAAGCTGTTTGATGACAGCCTTCTTGAACTCGTCCATCGGCAGGTTGAGGTGTACGACTTCATTGCCGCCTACGACATTTCCTAAGAACTCAACGGTGTAGGTCTTGTGGTACGGTTTGTCTTTGGTAGGGGAATTGATGATGCTGACGGTATTATCCAGCAGATCCCCGACATATTTATCACGGAAAGTCTCCGGAGTCATATCCTTTTCGATATGATATTTCTTCTTCTTATCGACATATTCGAAGTTGAAGGATACCGGCGGTTCGGTGTAGCAGCTGCAGAGGAATCCGTATACCTTCTCCAGCATCGCTTCCTTCTCCTTGCGGACACCCTTGTCGGATGCACCGTCTTTGATCATATTGCGGAGCTTGACGGCACATACCTTCATATTGCGGTTGAGGGCTTCGTTCATCGAACGGGAATGAGAAGACTGGAAAGTCTCATTGAAGACATCCTTCGGTACGACACCGTACTTGCGTACGATATTCGCAAACATCTCCCACTGTCCTCCGTCGTGGACACCGGTCGTCAGCAGGAACTGGACATTCCGGTCATCGCTCGGTTTGTCGGCTGTCGCGATGATGTTTTCGAGGAGATAGTTGCAGCGTTCGAATTTATCCCAGAAAGCCAGATAGCTCTGAGAAAGTTCAAAATTCTCAAGATCCAGTTTCTTGGCGATGCGTTCTCTCAGGATGTTGGTGGCTGAGAACAGCCAGCATCTTCCGGTATTCTCCTGAGTCGTGACCGGCAGAGTCGGCAGATCGATCGAGAATTTGTAGTTGTTCGCAAAAGCATCTTTGGCGGAGTAAGCGACAGAAGTCAGGTCATTCTTCGCTAATGCTAAAGTAGCCATCCTTCTCTCAGCTGAGTTCTGATAAGCAGAGGACCATTTCTTCAGGTCTATAGTACTGATCGCTTTGTTCATGGAATTTCCTCCTGTAATAGTCTCATTATACTCTACATTCTCTTTTCTCATGGTCAATATCATCTGTGTAATAATAAAAATATGAAGTATGAAAAAGAAGTCTATGATTATCTGCTGAATATCCCCAAAGGAAAAGTCGTCACTTACGGAGATATCGCCGAATATCTCGGAAACAGAGGACTATCCCGCTATGTAGGCAATGTCCTGCACAAGAATCCCGACCCTCTCCATGTGCCGTGCTATAAAGTCGTAAACAGTAAGGGAGAACTGGCGGAGAACTTCGGAGACGGAGGGATCGAAGTCCAGAGAGAAAGACTGGAAAAAGACGGGATCGAAGTACGGGACAATAAAGTGGACCTGCAGAGATACCGCATGAAAAAAGGGAGTTAATCTCCCTGTTTTATTTCGAGGATCTGACCGATGAATACGGTATGTGGAGGCAGTTTCGTATACATCCTCTTGGCGTAGTCGCTTTCGATATTCTCCATCTTGAAGTCATCCCAGTAGATCTTCCGGCAGAGGAAGGACAGAGAAGCTTCTTTATAGAAGACGTTGTCTTTATAAGAATACGGAGTGAGTTCGGTGAGTGCTACCTTATCTCCATCCCGGGAAGACTTGGAACCGAGGATCGAGAGGTCCTTGCGGTATTCTTCCGGAAAGAAGGAGATCGTAAAGGTATCGTTCTCCATCAGGAAATGATGTGTATTGCGGGCAGGATTGACGTAGATCGTGATGATCGGTCCTCCGTCATTCACATGTCCCCAGAGATTTCCGAGCGAACCCCAGGACAGGGTGCAGCAGGAATAATTGCCGAGATCGCCTGCAGATACCAGTGCCCATTTCTCACTGAACATATCGACAGGGTTGAGTGCTTTATTGGTGAATTCCCGAATATTCATGATGCGTCCTCCGATCATGATTTCAGTGTATCACAGATTCTTCTTCAACCTTTGCGGGAGAATCTGTTACTATAAGGCATATGGAGGGTGAAGATGGAAAAGAAGATCTATAGAGCCAATGTCGTAACTGCTGTATCGGATCAGGAGATCTCGGTAAAGGAAAGAGCGTATGTGGTCGTCGATGACGGGATCATAGAAGACGTCTATGATGTACTGCCTGAAGAATACATGGGAATGGAAGTTGAAGACTATGGGGAAGGGATCCTGATCCCGGCCTTCTCGGATCTTCATATCCATGCCTCTCAGTATGTGGAGAGAGGGATCGGTATGGACTGTCTTCTCTTTGACTGGCTGAATAATTATACCTTCCCTCAGGAAGCGAAGTTCAGGGATATCTCCTATGCGAAGACCATCTATGCGCAGGTCATACGCGAACTGCTGAGACACGGCACCATGCATGCGAACTTCTTTACGACGATTCATTACGATGCCTGCGATCTGTTTTATAAGATACTGAAAGAAGCAGGGATGTATGCCTATACCGGAAAGGTGAATATGGACATGAATTCTCCGGAGTTTCTGGTAGAAACGACAGATGACTCTCTGAGAGATACCGAACGTTTCCTCAGGGAACATCAGGACAGCGATAAAGTGAAGGCTCTGGTCATCCCGCGTTTTGCGCCGACCTGCAGCGAAGAACTGTTAAAAGGTCTGGGAAAGCTCACGCAGAAGTACCATTGCGGTCTTCATACCCATCTCGTGGAATCCAAGGCGGAATCCGCCTGGACAAAGTCGCTGTTCCCGGATTATCAGACAGACGGCGATATCTATGAACGGCTCGGTTTCCTGGACAATGGTCCGATCTTCTTTGCGCATGTGATCTTCCCGGAAGAAAGAGACTATGAGATCCTGAAGAAACATCAGTGCTACAGTGTACACTGTCCGGATGCGACTTCCAACATCATTGCCGGCATCATGCCTCTAAGAGGCATCACGGATCGAGGCATCCCGGTAGCTTTGGGAACAGACATCGGCGGTGGACATTACCCGGCGGTATATAAACAGACGGCCAGAGCGGTACAGATCTCCAAGATGAAAGAGTTCTATGAAGAAGACTATAAACATATCGACTTCATCAAGGCCTTCTATCATGCGACGAATGAAGGAGGAAGACCTTTCGGAAAAGTCGGACAGATCCAAAAGGGCTATCACTTCAATGCCTTAGTTATCGACGATATCGAAGATATCGGCTATACCCATACGGTATTGGAGAAACTCGAACGTTTCTGCTACATCGGGGATGACCGCAACATCAAAGAACGCTTCCTGGACGGCAAGAAGATCGATCCGGAAGCAGTATATCAGAACATTCTGAGAAGATTCTGATCTTCAGGAATCAACAATAAAGGCGGAAGTGATTCCGCCTTTTGTATGCTTATGTGTTTTTTGAAGAGCGGTGAAACAGGATACTCATCGCTTTTTCGATAAGGTAGTGGAAGATGATCCCGCTCAAAGCCATCAGGATGATGGAAGGCAGCCACACCCAGTCATTCCAGCCGGTGATGCGGCTGACGAGATAGAAGTATATCTCCCGGAAACTGACATTGATGAGAAAGATCTCCAGGGAGGATCTTCCCGTCAGTGTGAGAAGAGGATAGGAAGGCCTGTTTATCTTTTTCAGAAGAAGACAGTAGAGATAGAGAAGACCCGGAGTCATAATCATATACGGATACCACCAGAGACCGTAGATCTCTAAATACGGTATCAGTGCATTCTGCGAATACAGCATGAACCCAATCCCGATCCCCACCAGTATCAGCAGCAGCGGAACACTCACCCTCTTCTCCGGATGAGTCTCTCCCATATAGGCTGTATGCATCCCGAGGATGTAGATGAATACTCTCGTGGCAGCCATCATATAATTCGCATTCCCGAACGCAAAGTACGTAAACAGAACGGAAGCGATCAGTAAGGGGATGCCTCCTTTTCTTCGGATGATCTGATAGAAAAGAGGAGAGAGGAGATAGAGATACATGATCAGGAAGATATACCAGTTGAAGAGGATCTTCGGCCAGGTAAAGAAAGCGGTCAGAAAGAGATTGTGCAGGAAACTGCTTAACAGATCTGCCGGAGTATAGACTTCTCCGGAATAGAAATATCTGTGAAGAAAGAAGACGATCAGGACGATCAGATAGGAAGGATAGATCTTCCGTATCCTTCTCAGATAGAACTGAAGTACGTTTCCTTTTTTCAGGGAATGCCAGATCCCGAAACCGGAGAGGAAGAGGAAGACATCGACTCCTCCGTATCCTTTATGGATGAACGTGTTCAGCGGTTCGAAGATGATCCAGCTCGTATGAAAAAACAGGATCCAGATGATCGCGATCCCCATTAATTCCGTACGGTATTTTTTCAGTGTTTCACATATCTGAGAATAAGACATCAATCAATATTATAGATCAGTTCATTCGCTTTTTACGATGACTCGGCAGGGAAGACCGCTGGAATGAAGAAGAGAAAGAGGGAATACATAGAAGATGCAATCTCTTTCCAATATGGCTTCCAGACCGGTGAGGTTCTCGATGACGAATACGTTTCGATCAGCGCAGTGCTGATCGGCAGGGGTGTGTTCTCTGGAGCGGCGTATCCCGGCAAAGTCAAGGCCGATGAGGGAGATCTTTTTCTGTAACAGCTCTTCGATGAGTTCACAGGACAGCTGCGGATGAGCGTGGTGATACTCTTTCGTCCCATAGGGATACTGTTTCTGTATCCCCGAACAGAAGGCGATCATCATCCCTTCCTGTACTTTATCGAGGTCGATGTCTTTCAGAGAGATCTCTTCTTTACCACGTACATCGAAGATGTAGCCCTTTCTTTCGCAATACTCTAACGGGAAGGCCTTATCCATCACATCGAAATGGGTGCCGAAGTGGCCGCTGAAGATCTTCTTTTCGATCTCTCCTGCTTCTGTATAGAGTTTCCTGTCGATCGGCAGAGTCACGTCGGTATACATCATTCGTCATTTCCCATAAAGAAGGCGAGGGTGAAACCGTCAAAGGACGCAAAGAAGAGGTCTTCGATAAAGAAGTATGGACCGTATCCTTTTCTTCCGCTCAGCTGATCGAATACCGTTTTCTCATCTTTGAAGCGATAGATCTTCCGGCATATTCCGGCTCTTCTCATCAGATGGAATTCGATGCCTCCCATGAGTCTCTTACTGCTTCCATCTCCGTTGAACCACTGTGTCAGTTCTTCTTTCAGAGATGTATCCGTCTCTTCGATCTCCAGTTCGCTGTATTTGAGATGAAAGAGGGAACTGAACTCCATGAGGAAGTTCTCCTGATAGAGGATATAGGCACAGGCATCGCTGATCCCGATCCAGTTCGAGGCAGAAGACGCCGTCTCCAACATGCCGTCTAAGTAATCCTGTAAACCGTCCAATACGTTCATAGTACTTCCTCCGCTTTCTTTTTCAAATATAAGTAGCGTTCCTTCTTCTCTTCCTTTTGGAAGTGGATTTCCCGGAACTGTTCGGTAGAATTCTGATAATCGAGTTTCTCATGGATCTGCTGAGAGGTGAGATCATAGAAGTTTCCGTCTATCTCGTTGAAACAATGCAGATCTCCGCTTTGAAGGATTACTCCTCTGACTCTTCCTCCAAACAGGTCCTGTACGAGGAAGGAGGTGATGGAGCACTGACCCAGCGTCTTATTTTCTTTGGTCCAGTGTTCTCTCATACGCGGTGCGCAGGTATATTCGCACCAGATCCCGCTCAAGATCTCAAAGAACGCATTCAGATCTTTACAGTTGAGATCCTTATTGAGAGGAGAGATATCAGCTTTCTGATGGCCGTAGAAAGGATAGTTTTTCAGCTGATCGAGGATCCAGGCAAAGCCTTTGGCTGCACGGATATCCGGATCTTTGAAGTGATTTCCCTCGTTCCATTCCAGTATCGTATGATGGCCTTTTCTCTCAAGTTCTTCATGGAAACTCCGGGTCTTATCGCCGACCTGTGCCATCTTCGGATTCTTCGCCTTTTCTTCCTTATCTCCCAAAGAGAGATAGAAGTAATGCGCTTGTGCTGTATTCTCTTTCGTATATTCCTCAAAACCGTCGAACCAGAGGGATGAGGATACGGAAGCTATCGCTGTAAACAGAGAAGTATTATAAGAAGCCCATACCGCAAAGAGGCCGGCCAGGGAATATCCTCCTAACACTTTCCGCTTCGTTCCGTATAGTTTATCGATCTCTTCGCAGACATCCTTCAGAAAAGCGAGCGTTGCGGCTGCACCGTCTCCAAATCCTTCCTTTCCGAAGACCGGATCGGCTTTCCAGGGAGACAGATCCTGATTCCATTTACGGACCGGAAGGGTGATCAGGAAAAAGTCTTTATTGTCTGTACGGGAGAGGATCTCTTCATATTCTTTATCGGCATCCTGAAAAGACCGCTCTTCCTGAAATTCATAGAGGGCAACAGCACTGTTTGGATCGCCGTAGAGGACGACCTCGGTATCATGGATGGATAGTATCTTTTTCATATCTTCATGATACCGTATCCGGGAATCAAAAAGGGACACTTTTGTGTCCCTTGCCTATTCGACTGTTACCGATTTGGCGAGATTACGCGGTTTGTCGATATCACAGCCTCTGAGCTTGGCTGACCAGTAGGCGAATAACTGGAGATAGAGGATCGACACGACCGGTGCGAGGTCCGGAGAGATATCCGGAAGACGCAGGACGTGGGAGAATCCTTCCGCCTCCATATCTTTGGAAGTGATCAGGATGACTTCTGCACCCCGGGCGATCGTTTCTTCGATATTGGAGATGGTCTTGGCGGCTACATTCGGCTGAGTGGCCAGCGCAACGACGACGCTTCCCTTTTCGATGAGGGCGATCGGGCCGTGCTTGAGTTCTCCTCCGTAGTAGGCGTCCGCATGGACGTAGGATACTTCCTTGAGCTTCAGAGCTCCTTCCAGGGCACTCGGATAATCGAGCTGTCTGCCGATGAAGTAGGCATCCCGCTGATCGATCAGGTAGGAAGCCAGCTTCTTTATTTCCTTATCGGCTTTCAGGACTTCCGCCATAGCCTCCGGCATAGCCTTGAGTTCTTTGATCCGCCGTTCTCTTCCTTTGACTTTCCTTCCGGAGAGTTCGGCGATCTTCACTGTCAGAAGATACAGGAGGACGAGCTGCGTCGTATAGGCCTTGGTGGAAGCGACAGCGATCTCGAGACCGGCTGAAGTATAGAGGACCGCATCCGAGAGACGAGCTACCGAGGAACCTAAGACATTGGAGATCCCAATGCATAACGCATGACGGGACTTCGCAAGTTTGAGGGCAGCCAGAGTATCGGCTGTCTCGCCGGACTGGGAGACGAAGACACAGACCGTCTTATCATCCAGGATCGGATCGCCGTAGCGGAATTCGCTGGCTGGCTGTGCATAGGAATAGATCCCCCATCTCTTCATCAGTTCCGCCGCATAGAGGCACGCATGATAAGCCGTACCGCAGGCGATGAAGATGACTTCCCGGATGTCTTTCCACTCATAGGCGAGTCCATCCAGTTCATCCATCTGTATCTTATTGCCGCGGAAGCGTCCTCTCAGGGTCTCGCGTACGACGTTCGGCTGTTCGAAGATCTCCTTGCGCATATAGGAGTCATAACCGCCTTTCTGCGCTGTCTGCAGATCATACGGGAAAGTGATGAATTCGATCGCTTTCTCTTTTCCTTTCGCATCGTAGACCTTTAAGGAATCCGGTCTCAGTATCGCCATATCGCCGTCGGATAAAGGCAGGATGTCCCTGGAGTAGGAAAGCAGCGCCGGTGCATCAGAGGCACAGAAAGATCCTTCTTCATTCCTTCCGACGATCATCGGACTTTCTTTCTTGGCCAGATAGATCGTATCCGGTTCATAGGAAGAGACGATGCATAAGGCCCAGCTTCCCGTAAGACGCCGAAGTGTCTTCTTGAGAGCCTTGAAGAGATCTTTTCCTTCTTTGTAGTACTTATCCAGCAGCAGTACGACGACTTCCGAGTCCGTATCGCTCTGGAACTCATAGCCTTCTTTGATCAGTTCTTCCTTCAAAGAGGCATAGTTTTCAATGATCCCGTTATGAACGAGAGAGATGGTTCCTTCCGCATTCTGATGAGGATGGGCATTGAGATTGCTGGGGATGCCGTGGGTAGCCCAGCGGGTATGACCGATCCCGCAGTGCTGTTTCATCGTCTTCCGGGATACGAGCTTCTCCAGTTCCGAGAGTCGTCCCTTCGTCTTGAGTGTTTTCGGTCCTTCCGGATCGATCAGAGTCACACCGGCAGAGTCATAGCCCCGATACTCGAGTTTCGAGAGTCCCTGCATGAGGAAAGGAAGTGCTTCCTTTTTCCCGGTGTAGCCGGTAATTCCGCACATGATTAAAAACCTCCGTCTTTCTATTGATGGATCATGAAGGATACCGGATGGATCTGTTCAGTCTTCACAGACTGTTTTTTCCCATCTGTTAAGGCCGTATCAGGCCTCCGGGTCACCCGCCGAATCTTTCGAAAAACCCGGTCCTCGTCAACTCTCATAAGAGAGTCCAGGCGCTTACTTATCTACAGACTTCATGATGGTTTCATTATACGGGAAAAGATAGACCTGAATCAAATTATACTTTCCGGATTTCTCTGTCTTGCGGGAGCGTCCGGGAGTATATAATGGAAGTACACAGGAGAACACATGACAAAAGTAGAATTCCGGAAAGCGCTGAAGGACAGGGGACTGGAGCTGAATGAGAGGCAGATGAAACAGTTTGAGGAGTATGCCTCCTTTTTGGCAGAATACAATGAGAAGGTCAATCTGACGGCGATCACGGAATATGAAGAGATCCTGGAGAAACATTTCTATGACTGTATCCTTCCTTTTTTAAGAAAAGAGATGAAGGGAAAGCTGGCTGATGTAGGAAGCGGTGCCGGATTCCCGGGTGCTGTCCTCAAGATCGCTTTTCCGCAGTTAGATGTAGTACTGCTGGAACCGATACGCAAACGCTGTGTCTTTCTGGAAGAACTGATCGAAAAACTGGGACTGAAGGATATCACGGTGGTCAATACGAGGGGAGAAGACCACTCGCTGACACACCGCGAAGAATACGACTTCGTGACGGCACGGGCGGTATCGAATCTCAATGCCCTGATCGAAGTCTGCGGTGCCATGGTGAAGGAAGGCGGATCGTTCGTTGCCTTAAGAGGAAGCAGCGGAGAAGAGGAGATCGAAGGAGCCCGGAATGCGTTTGAGGTCATGGGTTTTGAAGAAGATGAAGTCTTTTCCGAATACCTTCCGGATGGTTCGAAGAGAGTCGTCGGCTATTTTCGGAAATGCCGTAAGACACCAAAAAAATATCCTAGGAAATATAGTATAATAAAGCAGAAGAGTTTATGAGAGAGAAGATCGAAAAACTGCCAATAAAAAATATCGTTCCCAACCGCTCCCAGCCTCGTCTGGACTTTTATGATGAAAGTATCCGCGGTCTGGCGGATTCGATCCGCGAGAACGGTCTTTTACAGCCGGTAAGTGTCCGGAAGATGGACGACCACTATGAACTGATCGCCGGAGAGAGAAGACTCAGAGCCTGCCAGATGCTGGGAAGAGAAGAGATCGAAGCCATCATCTATGAGATGAGCGATGAGAAGAGCGCCAATCTCGCACTGGTCGAGAACCTGCAGCGGGAAGATCTCAATGCGGTCGAACAGGCTATGGCCATGAAACATATCATGGAACATGAACATCTCACTCAAAACGAACTGGCAGCCCGTCTGGGATACCGTCAGTCTACGGTAGCCAATAAGATCCGTTTGCTGAAGCTGCCGGAATATATCAAACATGCGGTATCGACCGGAGTGATCACCGAGCGTCATGCGAGAGCACTCCTGAAGGTCGATGACAGCAGGCTCCGGGATGTCTTTGATGTGATCGTCGAAAGAGGCTACAATGTCTCCCGTACTGAAGAATACATCGAAGCCCTGGGCGCAAGGAAACACCGCAAAGGTGTATCCGCCAACGTAAAGATCGGAGTGAATACGATACAGCAGTCCTATGAACTCTGCCGTGCATCCGGTCTTGATGCCGATATGAAAGTGACCGAGTATGACGATGAAGTGAAGATCGTCATCCGGATGAAGAAGTAAAGATTATGGCTAAGATCATCGCAATCGCAAATCAGAAAGGCGGCGTCGGAAAGACGACCACCAGTATCAATCTCGCAGCCGGACTGGCGTATCTGAACCGTCGGGTTTTACTCGTGGATTTCGATCCTCAGGGCAATGCGACTTCCGGAGTCGGTCACCAGGTAGGACTGCGCGATGTGACCGTTTATGATGCGATCACCGGAAACAACAGTGCCCGGGAATGCATCCGCACGCTGAAGATCCCGCCTATGGACATCCTTCCATCGAATATCTCTCTGGCCGGTGCCGACCTGGAGATGGCCAAACAGGAAGATAAACGGGAAGAGACGCTGAAGAATGTCCTGGATCAGGTCGAAGAAGATTACGACTACATCATCATCGACTGTCCTCCGTCTCTGGGTCTGCTGAACACCAACGCGCTGACTGCAGCCGATTCCGTACTGATCCCGGTCCAGTGTGAATACTATGCCCTGGAAGGCGTTACCCAGCTCTTACAGACGATACGTCTCGTACAGAAGCTCTTCAATCCTCGTCTGAAGATCGAAGGAGTCCTGCTGACGATGTACGACGCCCGTACGAAACTCTCCGCAGAAGTGAGTCAGGAAGTCCGCAAGCATTTCAAAGAGAAGGCCTATAAAGCGTATATCCCCCGCAGCATCAAGCTCTCGGAAGCACCGAGTGCCGGAATGTCCATATTCGATTACGCGATCAATTCCGAGGGGTTCAAAGCTTATGCGAGTCTGACCAAGGAAGTGCTGGAAAATAATGAAAGGAAGGCAAACCGTGGCAAATAAGAAACTGAGCAGAGGCTTAAGTTCCGTATTCGGGGATGATGTAGATGCGATCCTGAACGAGATCACCGACGGACAGCCGGATAAAGCGACGAGTTCTCTGAAACTCTCCGAGATCCGGGTCAATCCGTATCAGCCCCGCAAGAATTTCGATGAAGAAGCACTGAAAGAACTCACTGATTCCATTCGCGAACACGGAGTCTTCCAGCCGATCATCGTCCGCAAGTCCCTCAAGGGCTACGAACTGATCGCCGGAGAAAGAAGAGTCCGGGCTTCCCGTCAGGCAGGTCTTAAAGAGATACCGGCCATCGTCGTAGAAATGGATGATCGGGAGATGATGGAGATCGCTCTCTTGGAGAATATCCAGAGAGAAGACCTCAACATCATGGAAGAAGCCAACGGCTACGATCAGCTCATCCGCAAGCTGGATTATACTCAGGAAGATCTGGCGAAGCGTATCGGAAAATCCCGCAGCCACGTCACGAATATCCTCCGTCTATTGAAATTGCCGGCTGAGATACAGAAGATGGTCGAAGAAGGAAAACTGTCCTTCGGTCATGCGCGGGCCCTCCTCAATATCGAAGATGAAGACCGGAAGATCGAACTGGCCAAGAGAGCCGTAAAGGAAGATCTCAGTGTACGTCAGATCGAAAAACTGGCTCAGGAAAAGAAAAAAGACAGGAAGCCGGTGAAGAGAGAAGATCCGTATCTGAGAGATGTCAAGAAGACACTGGAGAGTAAATTCGGGACCGGAGTAGAACTGAGCGAGAAAGCGATCACGATCCACTATAACGGAAACGAGGATCTCAATCGTATCCTGGAACTGATGGATGCGCTGGAGAAATAGATAATCGTTTGAAATCAAAAAAATAAGGTAATATAAAAGAGTAGAAAACAGGAAGGAAACAGATCATATGAGTGAAAAACAGGAAGAAAAAATCGTTCTTACATTAGGTGAAGAAGCTCCGGCTGAAGAAGAAGTAAAAGAAGAAGCTCCAAAGGTAACGGAGGAACAGGTCAAAGCTGCCAGAGTTGATGATTCTTCACTGACCGAAGAAGAAAAGAAGATGGTCGAGGAGTTCTCCAAGCAGATCGATATCAACCAGACGAATGCGATCTTACAGTACGGTTCGGCAGCCCAGAATAAAGTCGCGGCTTTCTCTGAGACGGCATTGAACAACGTACGTACGAAGGACATCGATGAAGTCGGCGAGACACTCTCGAAATTAGTCACTCAGTTAAAGAGCTTTGAAGTAGAGAAGGAAGATTCCTTCTTTGAGAAGATCTTCAAGAAATCCACCAACAAGATCACGGAAGTCAAAGCGAGATACGACGATGCGAATGCGAATGTCGATAAGATCGTCAAGATCCTCGAAGGACATCAGATCACTCTGATGAAAGACATCAGCGTTCTGGATCAGTTATACGATAAGAACCTGACCCATTTCAAAGAACTGACGATGTATATCCTGGCCGGATACAAGCACCTGGAAAAGGTCAAATCCGAAGATCTGCCGGCAGCTTTGAAGAAGGCGGAAGAATCCGGTTTACCGGAAGATGCACAGGCAGCGAACGACTTATCCGCAGCCATCAACCGTTTCGAAAAGAAACTCTATGATCTGGAACTCACCAGAATGGTCTCCATCCAGATGGCTCCGCAGATCCGTCTCGTCCAGAACAACGACACATTGATGACGGAAAAGATCCAGTCTACGCTGGTCAATACGATCCCGCTCTGGAAGAGCCAGATGCTGATAGCGTTAGGTCTCTCTCATTCTCAGGAAGCCATCAAGGCCCAGAATGAAGTCACCGAGATGACCAACAAGATGCTGAAAGAGAACGCCGAGAATCTGAAGATGGCTACGATCGAGACTGCCAAACAGTCCGAGAGAGGCATCGTCGATATCGAGACACTCACCGAGACCAACAAGAAACTCATCGAGACTCTGGAAGAAGTCAAGAAGATCCAGCAGGAAGGCAGAGAAAAGAGAGCTGCTGCTCAGCTGGAACTCAGACGTATCGAAACAGAACTCAACGACAAGCTTACCGATATCACGAAGTAAGAAAGGATATAAGATCCTCCCCAGGGAGGATCTTTTCTTTATGGAATCACCTATATCCGCTACAATAGAGAAAAAGAGGTGTATTTATGGATATCATTCAGGCGATCCGGGAACGGCACTCCGTACGGCAGTACGTCGATATTCCTTTAAAGAAGGAAGATGTCCTCATCCTGCAGAAGGAAATAGAGGACGCAAATAAAGAGAGCGGTCTGCATATGCAGCTGGTGCTCAATGAAGAAAAGGCCTTTTCCTCCTTTCTGGCTCATTACGGGAAGTTCCGGAACGTGAAGAACTATCTGGCACTGATCGGAAAGAAGTCGGACGATCTCGAAGAGAAGTGCGGCTACTATGGAGAAGAGATCGCTTTGAAGGCGCAGACGCTGGGTATGAGAAGCTGTTTCGTCGGAGGGACATATAAGAAAGTACCGGCAGCCGTGAAACTGGAGAAGGGAGAAAAGATCGTTCTGGTCATCGCACTGGGATATGGAGAAAACGACGGTGTCCCGCATCGTTCCAAAGACAGGGAAGTCTTGTCCAACGTACAGGAAGATTCTCCGGAATGGTTCAGGAATGGTGTCGATGCGGCAATGCTGGCACCGACAGCTGTGAATCAGCAGAAGTTCTATCTGAAGGAAGAAGATGGAAAAGTAGAGATACAGACAGGATACGGTCCTTTTGTGAAGACAGATAAGGGGATCGTGAAATATCATTTTGAGATCGGTTCCGGTAAAGGACCGGAGATATGGAAATAGGAGAAATTATGAAAAAGAGGATCATCTGTGTAGGGGGAGTGACCGGAGGCGCTTCAGCTGCAGCGCGTATCCGCAGACTGGATGAAGAAGCGGAGATCATTATCTATGAAAAGGGCGAACATGTCTCCTTTTCGAACTGTTCTCTGCCGTATTATCTGGGAGGAGTCGTCGATGACTGGAAGAAACTGCTGGTCGTATCCCCGAATACCTTCCTTTCCCGCTACAACATCCAGGTCTATACGAATAAAGAAGTCGTAGAGATCGATCGGGAGAAGAAAAGAGTACTTATACGGGATAGCGTGAACGGGGAAGAATATGAGGATCATTACGATACACTCATTCTTTCTCCCGGTGCTTCTCCGATCGTACCGCGTTCCATTCAGGGAACGGATCACCCTCATGTGTTTACGATCCGCAATGTGAACGATGTACGCAAGATCGACGAATATATCAAGGAAAAGGAAGTAAAGAATGCAGCCGTGATCGGTGGGGGATTCATCGGTCTTGAGACGGCTGAGAATCTGGTGGAGAGAGGACTCCATGTGAGTCTGATCGAAGCTGCCGATCAGGTACTGGGAAATATCGATGAAGACATGGTGCAGATCCTGCATAAGGAACTGATGGACCACGGTGTGGAACTGATACTGAAGGACGGACTGTCGGTCATTGAAGAAGACGGCGTCTTGACTGTTTCCGGGAAGAGAGTCCCGGCAGAGATCGTGATCCTGGCCATCGGCGTCAAGCCGAATTCGTCGCTGGCGAAGGATGCGGGTCTCAAGATCACGGATACCGGTTCGATCGCCACAGACGATCTCTACCGCACTTCCGATCCGGATATCTATGCGGTGGGGGATGCGATCGAAGTCTACGACCGGATCACGAAAGACAAAAAGAGACTTCCGTTGGCCTATCCGGCACAGATGGAAGCCAGAGCTGCAGCTGATGCGTTATACGGGATCAAGGATGAGAACGAGGGATATCTCGGTTCCTCTGTCGTAAAAGTATTCAACCTCTATGCGGCCTCTACCGGCCTCAATGAGAAACAGCTGCAGGCGAAGGGGATCCCGTATGACTATTCCTATGTCATCACAAATGACAGAGTCGGTATCATGCCGGGAGCTGTGACCCTTCATCTGAAGGTATTGTTTGCGAAACGGGATGGCAGACTTCTGGGCGGACAGTGTATCGGCAAGGCCAATGCCGACCGCAGGATCGATGTCCTGGCAGCACTGATCGCGATGAAAGGAAGTCTGAAAGATCTGAGAGATCTCGACCTCTGTTATGCACCGCCGGTATCTACGGCCAAGGATGCCCTGCATATGGCTGCTCTGGTCGGACTCCATATCCTGAATGAAGACGTCCATCAGGTACATGTATGCGATGTACGGAAGCTCGTTGAAGAGGGCGCCTGTATCGTCGATGTGCGGGAGCGAAACGAATACGAACGCGGGCATCTGCTGGGAGCCGTCAATATCCCGTTATCCGAATTCCGGGAAAGGATCAATGAGATCCCGAAGGACATCCCGGTATATCTGCACTGCCGTTCCTCGCAGCGGAGCTACAATGCCCTGATGGCCCTGCAGAATCTCGGCTATACGAACGTCTATAATATCTCCGGTTCCTTCCTGGGCATCTCACTCTATGAATATGCGCACGATGTACTGGAGGACAGGCCGAAGATCCTCACCGAATATAATTTCCGATAATAAAAAACTGTAATGTATCATGCATTACAGCTTTTCTTTTGGGTTAACGGCTGTGGTCTATGGCTTTTTTGATGTCATAGCGGAGCTTCTTGCGCTCCTCTAATTCCTTTTCTCTCTGCTTGACTGTTTCGCTTGGAGAAAAGATCCTTCTCAAAAAGCCTTTTTTCTTTTCTCTTTCTGCCATATTCGGGTCTTCCTCCTTCTATTATCAGTATAACGTGTTTCTATTTCTCTTTTTAACAATCATTCCTTGAAGAGGACGAATTTCTCCAGCGGGAAGAGGATGACCATCTGGACCATACCGGCAGCTAAGGCAGCTAAGGTCCGGGATACTCCTTCGAAGGACGTTCCGGCCAATGCGGCGGTGATGGCACCCTGCAGCCAGGTCGAGAAGAGGATCAGGACGATCATCAGGACGACGTAGAAGGCAAAACCGGCCTTCGTTCCCTTGCCGCGGAACGTCGTACGCATGTTCATGAAATAGCCGTAGATATTGGCGATGAAATTGGACAGGAAGAACGGCAGGACATAGCCCCAGGTCACAGCACCGTCTACGACATAGCGGGAACCTTCCGGGAAGAGACGTTCTGCGACGAAGATCTTCTGCAGGAAGGAAGGCAGCGGATCCAGCATATTGTCAAATAACAGCGGCAGCAGATTGGCGAGAAGCAGCTGCAGCAGGGTGATGGAAGTCGATACCAGATTGAATTTGATGAACTGCCATACAGCGGAATCTTTGTGTTTGTTGTCGAAATCTCTGATGAATCCCATATTACCCTATTACTCTCAGGCTCCTGTCGGAATGATTGAGCACTTCTCCTTTTCCTTCTTCATTGACGATATTGATGTTTTCGACACGGACGCCGAATTCATCTTTGAGATAGATACCCGGTTCGATCGAGAAGGCCATGCCTCTTTCGAGATGTCTCTTATTGATCTGAGTGATGTACGGTCCTTCGTGGACAGAGCGTCCGATACCGTGACCGACTCTCGAGGACAGGGTAGGTGCATAGATGCCTAAGGCTTCTCTCGCGCA
>JAZPYW010000172.1:0-3608 GCA_045544415.1 Erysipelotrichaceae bacterium | reverse complement strand
TATATCCACTGTCCGCCGGTCATGAAGGATGAACAGCACAAGCTGTCCAAGAGAAACGGCGATGCTTCCTTCCAGGATCTCGTAGCCAAAGGCTATCTGCCGGAAGCGATCCTGAACTATATCGCTCTTTTAGGCTGGGCACCGGCTGAAGAACGGGAGATCTATTCTCTGGAAGAGCTCGCTCAGGCCTTCGATGTCAAGCGTATCGGCACTTCCGGAGCGATCTTCGATGTCGAGAAACTGAGATGGATGAACGGTGTCTATCTGCGAAACATGGATCAGGAGACATTCTACGCCCGTATCGAGCCGTTCTTAAAAGAACTGATCGATGAGAAGTATGACTATAAACTGCTGGCTCCGGTCCTGCAGGACCGTGTAGAACTGCTTTCCAGAGAAGATATCCTTCCGCATGTCGATTTCTTCAACGAGATGCCGGATTATCCTCTGGACTTCTACGTCAACAAGAAAGCCAAGACGGATCCGGAAAAGGCGAAAACAGTTCTGGACCTCATCCGTCCTGCTTTAGAGTCGGTCGCTTCCTGGAACAACGATTCCCTTTATGAAGTGCTGGCTCAGACCGCTGCAGACAACGGTCTCAAGAATATCACGCTGATGTATCCGCTGCAGATCGCCTTATCCGGCAAACAGCGCACTCCGGGAGGTGCGACGATGGTCGCTGCCGTTCTCGGCAAAGAAGAGACATTGAAGCGTCTTTATCATGCGATCGAAAAACTTGCCTAGGCAGGTTTTTCTTTAGGAGGTAATAATATGAGTACGATCGGTGTATTGGGTGCCGGTACCTGGGGCACTGCCCTGGCGAGGATCCTGGCGAATGCCGGACATGAAGTGACGTTATGGTCGAAGCTTCCTCAGGAGATCGAAGCCCTGCAGAAGACACATATCCATCCGAATCTGAAAGATGTCGTCATCCCCTCTTCCCTCATTCTTACAGCGGACCTGAAAGAGACCTGCGATAATGAATTCATCCTGTTTGCGGTGCCGTCGAAATTTGTCCGCTCTACTGCCAGAGAGGCATCAGAGTATATCAGCGATCAGATCCTGATCGATGTCGCAAAGGGCTTTGAACCGGATACGATGCTGAGACTCAGCGAAGTCATCGAAGAAGAGACACACAGCAAAAAGATCGTCGCCCTCTCCGGTCCTTCCCATGCGGAGGAAGTCGGAAGAGATATGCCGACGACGATCGTATCGGCTTCAAGGGATATCGATGCGGCAAAAGCTGTACAGCAGTTATTCGTGAACACCTGTTTACGTGTTTATACGAATGAAGATATCGAAGGCGTCGAGATCTGCGGAGCGATCAAGAATGTCATTGCGCTGGCGGCCGGCATCTCGGCAGGACTGGGATACGGGGATAATACGAAGGCAGCTCTCATCACCCGCGGTATGGCGGAGATCGTTCGTCTCGGATCGGCCATGGGCTGTCATAAAGCGACCTTCTCCGGGCTGGCCGGTATCGGCGATCTCATCGTCACGGCCACTTCCCTTCATTCCCGCAACAACCGCTGCGGCATGCTGATAGGTCAGGGAAAAAGCGTAGAAGAAGCCGTAAAAGAAGTAGACATGGTCGTCGAAGGTATGAATGCGATCGTTCCGGTCATGCAGCTGAAAGAAAAGTTTCATGTCGATATGCCGATCTGTTCCGCGGTAAATGATATCGTCTACCACGGCAAATCACCGAAAGAAGTCGTCGAAGAATTAATGTCCCGCGATTTCAAAGCAGAATTCTAAAAGTCCCCTATTGGGGACTTTCTTTTATTTACGGGTACAGGTATCGACATCCAGCAGCGGCTCGAAGCCGATATCCCGGTATACTTTGTTGGAGGACGGATTGCTTCTGTCAACGAAGAGCGAGATGTAGCTGCATCCGGAATCCAGCATCCTTCTCGATACTGTAGAGACCATCTGTTTTCCATAACCGCGGTTGCGGCAGTCTCTGTCGATAAAGACGTAGTTCAGGGTCCTTCCTTCCGAGAGTTTCCTCGTACTGCAGGTCATACCCAGTATCCTTCCGTCTACTTCATAGAGATAGAAGAGAGTATCTTCTTTATTCATCTTGTTCAGGATGTTGTTTTTAGCCTCCTCACGGCTTATTTCCTTGTGAAGAGCTTCCTCATTGAAATCTTTCAGCATCTCGCTCAGAACGTCTGTATCGTCGTCTGTGGCTAAATAAACATTGCCTTCAGGAGGGAAATACCGGATATGAGAAGAAGTCATGATGCTCATGCGTACGCTTTCTTCCAGATCCGGATAATGTTCCCGGAATCCTTTGAGGTAGGCAGAGGAAGACTGTATGCCGTGTATCGTCAGATCTTCCTGAAGGAGGTATTCTGCCAGTTCCCTTCCATATAGCTCTGCATCTTCTTCCTTATCGGGATCTGCAGGAAGGACGACCATGTTGTACGGAAGATAATTGCAGATGAAATAGCGCACTTCTCCGCCATGAGTCTGTATGGCGAAAAAATTCCGGGGATCCCCTTTTTCTTCCATCATGAGAAACAGGTCCGAAATGATGAGCTGATTGAGTGCTTCGTTCTCTTTCAGCTTCTCGTAGTGATCATGGTACATCGTTGCCGCATCCAGCTTTATGATCATATCGTTCACCTCTTTTCTTCATTGTAAAACAGCAGTGCTCCAAAAGAAAAGGAACGCAATTGCGTTCCTGTATTCTTTATTTTCCTTTTTCCAGAGCCAATGTTCTGGTCGTGATATCGCAGACTTCCGACGGTCCGTAATACTGGATGGCACCCGGATATGTGTAGCAGGTATTCACTGCCCATTCATCACGGTGTTCAGCAAAGTAGCGGAACGGCTTTCCATCGAGTTCGACCAGGGCCTTGCGGATGACCGGCTTGTCCTGACCGTGTCTTCTTTCGATGTTCATCATCTTGGTGATCGGCATACCGCCGGCGACCCATTCCTCTGCCGGAGCAGACAGGTTGGAGACCTTGGAGAGATAGCCGTTATATCCGTATTGGATCAGCATGAAGGCATTGTAGCCTAAGGAGTAGCAGTAGTCCGCATCGAAGTTGGACGGGAAGGCACATCTTCCTTCATAACCGAAGAAGTGATGCTGCGTCGCATATTTGCCGTGATATGTTCCGGCGACTTTACGCTGTTTCAGCTTTTCACCGACCATAGCGGAGAAGAGTTTCTCGGATTCGATCAGGGAAACCTGTACGTTTCCATGCGGATCTCTTTCGAGGAAGAGCTGCTGCTGGATACCCTGAGGCAGGATCGCAAATACTTCATAAGAAGCAGGAGTCAGACCTTCCTTGATGAAGGCTTTCTTTTCATCCCAGCTTCCCAGTGCATTGAAGGCATCTGCTTTCGCTCCGGCCAGGAGTTCATTGATCTCGGCGATCAGCGTAGAGAATTCCGGTACGAATTCGACGATACCTTCCGGAATGACCGCTACACCGAAGTTCATTCCCTTCTCGCTTCTCTTTTCGACGGAATCGGCGATCTGATCGGCGATATCGGATAAGGACATCTTTTTGGCGGCTACTTCTTCACCGACGAGACAGATGTTCGGCTGGCATTCCAGAGCACATTCCAATGCGACGTGGGATGCGGAACGGCCCATG
>JAZPYW010000171.1:0-21567 GCA_045544415.1 Erysipelotrichaceae bacterium | reverse complement strand
TAATATTGTTTCGTGGCACAGAACTTACGCCATTAGATTTTGCCTCAGTAGTCACAGCTAATAATGTATTACAATCATATCACTTAGATATTTATTCTGGGTTGGTTTACGGATTGACGCTCGGTTTGATCTTTCTTTTTGCTTATCCTGATTTTGAATTAAAAACCAAAAGAAAAAGGGCAATAATTATACCAATCAGTATAATGTTTGCTATTGTTGGACTGTTTCTGATAAGAACTGTTCAAATTGAGACCTGGGCAGCAAAGGGGTCAAGTTTGAATGGTTTTGTTACAAACTTTTCGGCGCAATTGGCTGATGTTTTACGTGATAAACGTCCTGAGAACTATAGCCAGAAAACAATCGATGAAATAGAAAATAAGTATTGTTGCAAAGTAAGTTCGCCGAAATCAAAGCCAGACATTATCGTAATAATGGACGAATCATATGCAGATCTTAGAGTGATTGGGAAAGATCTCAAAACTTCGGAAGAAGTCATGCCGTTTTGGGATTCTCTTGATGAGAACTCTATAAAAGGCTATGCCCTAAGTTCTGTTTTTGGCGGAGGGACAGCAAATTCTGAATATGAATTCTTAACCTGCAACACGATGGCTTTTTTAACGGATGGAGCCACGGTATATCAATTGTATTTAAATGAAGAATCTTATTCGCTTGCCAGATTTTTAAAGAGCAACGGTTATCATACGTTTGCCACACACCCGTATTTATCCACAGGCTGGTCAAGAACGAAGGCGTATCCTTTGCTTGGCTTTGATGAGTATTCTTTTATGGATGATTATCCGCAGCAGAATATGATCCGAGATTTTATTAGTGATCGGGAAATGTTTGAGTATATTACAAGCTGGTGTGATGATCAGCACAAAGAAAGTGATAGTCCTCTATTCGTCTTTGGAGTAAGCATGCAAAATCATGGAAGTTATGATTATACAGGCGAGGGATATACTCCTTCCATTGAAATAAAAGACTTAAGCAGGAAATACAACGATGTGGAGCAGTATTTAGGGCTTATTAATGAAACGGACAAAGCAATTGAATATTTAATCGATTACTACGCAAAATCAGAACGTGATGTTGTTATTTGCGTTTTTGGAGATCATCTGCCGAACTTGGATCAGCGGTTCTATTCAGAGCTTCTTGGTGGTCAATTTGATAGTCTTGAAGAACAGGAACTTTTATACACTGTGCCGTTCTTTATTTGGGCTAATTATGACATTGAAGAAAAAGAAGTCAAGTTAACTAGTTTAAATTATTTATCATCATATGTGCTTGAAGCAGCCGGATTTGATCTTCCTTCGTACAATTCACTGATAAGGGATGTTGAGGGAAAGATACCGGCAATTAATTCTAAAGGATATTATTCAAAGAAATCTAATTCTTTTCTGCTCTTTGATGATGCTGAAGAATCAGATAAAGAGGTTTTGAATGTTTATCAGATTATGCAATATAATTCTCTGTTTGAAAAGGCGAACCAGAGAAGTGAGTGTTTTTATATAATGAAGCAATACTAAAACGTTGTTAAAAATTTTCATTCCATTATTGTCGGTTTTGATGGTTTTCCAAAAATGTATAGATGGTTTTAATGACCTTTATGGCTGGTTTTAGAATCAGTTTGTTAGATAAAAAACTAATAATATAGTCCTCATTGAATCAACATAAAGAAAACAAAACAGCAAAAAAAAGCAGTCTGAATTAATTGCTATTTGGTATCATATAGAAGCAGATATCTTATGAGCAACTCTTCAAATCGTATATCCTATTGGGACAATCTTAAAGCTATCCTCATATTCTTAGTGGTTCTAGGCCACATTCTGTTGCCTGTCTCTCCGAAAGGACAGGCAGTGTTTGCTGTATATACATGGATCTACCTCTTTCATATGCCGGCATTTGTCTTTGTTTCCGGTTATTTTTCAAAGCGTTTCGTCGAAAAAGGCGCTAAAGATATCCGTAAACTGATAGGATTTCTAGTTCTGTATGTAGTATTTGATGTAGCGATTTGGATCATAAAGATGATCTTCACAAGAGACGTTTCTATGATATTTATCTTCTCTCCGTCAGGAGCTTCCTGGTATCTTATATGCATGTTCCTGTGGTACTGCATGATCCCATATTGTGCTAAAGTACGTCCTGTCCCAATGATCATTCTGTCTCTTATTGCGGCCTTGCTGGTGGGATTTGAATGGCAGGCAGGAAATTTCCTGGCGTTGCAAAGATGCTTCGTATTCTTTCCGTTTTTCCTGATCGGTTACCATTTTGATTATGCTTGGATCGAAAAGGCAAGGCCTTCTTTGAAGATCGTTTCTGCTGTGATCCTGGTCTTAGTTTTTATACTGATATGGTTCTTCCCGGATCTTTATGTTAAATATACTTCTTCTATGTCTGTTAGTAATCCGTATACTCATCTGATATCAGGTTTTATTGAAAGATCCGTGTGGTATATCGTTGCAAGTGTTATGGTTGCTGCAATGCTGCTGGTAACACCTCGAAAGAAATACTTCTTTACTTATATCGGTCAAAGGACTCTAGCGATCTACATTATTCATCGGCTGATCCGGGATGTATGCCAGTATATTGGTATTTACGAAAAAGCGTCTTCAGATCTGATGACGCTTATCGTAGAGGTTGCTGCATCTATCGTTATTACATTTGCATTGTCGAGCAAGTTCTTTACCGACCTGTTTGGGAAGGTGTTTACTACGAAATACAGGCTGTTATTAGAAGACAAGAATGCCAAATAGAGCACTCCTTTAAATAATTAATCAAAAACTGTAGGAAAAGGAAAAATAAGGTACAAAAGAATGCTTTTGCGGATCATCGATGATGTATACAAATGTTTGGATTCCGAGGCTTATATTGCGGCGCTATCTCTAGCGCTAACGATTCCGGATATATGTGGATTAGCTGAGTACGGAAAGAAATGCAGAGTTGGAAAGCGCTATGCTCAGTGGTATGACGAATATATCACAAAATATGAGATTCCCGCATCGAAAGATAGCAGTTATAATTTTCCGGTTTTCTCTGGAGAAGTGGTATATCTGTTGCGTTGTAAGATGCTCCACCAAGGAACCCCGAATGTTGATTATTCAGATGTCAGCAATGAAGATAATAAAGTAGATAAACTTGTGGTTGAATACAGTAAAGATAGTTTTTATTATGGTGGTTCAGTCTCTATATATCATGATAATATTAGCAATTTGACGCAGAAAACATTTACACTCAATCTGAATAATATTTGTATTAAGATATGCAGGGCTGCCGAAGGTTATTACAAAGGCAATAAAGAAAAATTTAATTTCTTCGTATACGAACTAAATGAAGCAAAAGTTCCTGAATACGACGAAGAACTGATGAATAAGTTCATAATGGCAATACTAGAAAGCGGGAAGAAAACATAGATGCTTGATTATTGTTTGCTAGTTACTTTTCCGCTCTTATCTATTCTTACTGTTTTGCAATAATGCTTAAAGTGTTCTTCTTGACCGTTATCCGCAAAACAATCATATAACATTTGAACAATATCCGTTTTTGTTTTACCATTTAATTCCGCCTCAATATCATCTATTGAATGAGAGTTAACATCAAGCAGCTTCTTTGCGCCGCTAACATTTTTACAGAACGCTCTAACTGAGCCGCCATTAAACTTTGTATATGTCTCTAGTATTCTCCTAATTGGATTTAACAATAAATCTGGAGACGCACCTTCTGCATGAAAAAGAAATAATAATTCTTGCCAAAGAGATTCATAACTTGTTTTGAAATCATCTGCTTCACAGGCAATTGTTGTAATGATTGTTGTAGTTCCGTCATTTTGTAATCTTAAAATATGATTGTCTTTATAAACATCATCATAAGAAAATTTCAAATTTAGGTAAAAATGTTTGTTGTGTGTAAGAACAATAAAATAGTCAGGTTTCGGGAGTTTCTTCATCACCCTGTTTAGTTCTTCAATTATTAAGTACTGCATCCCATCGTCATTTGAATTCATTGGATCATCAAAAACTATTACACGAGGTTTATCTGAAGGAAAATCTTTAATTTCGTTAAGTTTTTCTATAAAGTACAGAAAGGCTATAATGTTTTTTTCGCCCGTTGATAATTCGGTAACGTCCCTTATATTTCCGGTCTTAATATTTTTAATTCGGTAAAATCCTTTTGATTCTTTGTCCTCGGCATGAACTAATTCGAACGATACCATATGTCTCAGTTTCTTATTAATATTACTTGCAAGGAGGTATTCGTTCTTTGTTTTGTTCTGCAATTCTGTAATTGTGTTCTGGATGTTCTTTATCTTTTCATCCATCCCTCCAGCCCCTGTTATTTTTCCTTCCTCTGAAGCGAATTCGTTTTCGCGCTGTTTATAAGCTTCCTTAAGAACGCTCAGTTCGCTCATCTTAGCATCATACTTAAAAATATCTAGATGATCTTTAACGTTATGTAATCGGAGGGCATCTTTGGCTTCGTTTTGCTTTCTACTAAGATCGTTGTTGTTGTTTAGAGCGAGCAGTTCATCATACCGTCTGCTAATATCGTCATAATTTCCTAGATCGATTTCGGGTAAAGTGTTGCACGGCTCAAATAAGAATTTAAGTTTCTCATCTAAAGCGTTTCTATATTTTGAAAGGTGGTTTGATATCACTTTCTCCTTCTCTTTGATTTCAAGATCTAATTCTTTTGCTTCTTTTGAAAACTCTGGATAAAAATCTTCATCATTTATGTAGATTTGTTTTAAATTACCGAGTATTGAATCTATTTCCTTTGTTTTGCTCTGTATTGTTACTTGACACGCTTTGACTTCATCAGCAGAAAAATAACTAGATAGCTCGTCAAGCGTTTCATCTTTAATTCGATTTCCACAAAAGGAACAAACATCTCCTTTTTTATGAATCGCCAATCCTCTTCTCGCAAATTCTCGTTTTTCAGGATTATTATCGAGTCTACCGATAATTGTTTTTTCAGTAACTGCTTTGTTTAAAATGCTATTAAGCTCTTTTTGCAGTCTTTGAAAATCAACTGTCGGAAAAGATATTGGCCGAGCCGTTTTTATTTTTGACTCAATAGTGGCTTTACATTGTTTTATTTCATCTGCACTTAACAAGCGGGCTTTTTTGATGTCGTTAAAGAAATCCCGTTTGTTATACGAAGGAGAAGAAACTTGCGGATTATTCAATTTCTTTATATTTGATGCACATTCTGTGTAAAAGCTTTGAATGCTTCTCTCTGCATCAGAATACTTTTTCTTTGCGTGTTCTCTTCTAGTCCAAAAATTCGATTCTTGCTTATTACCGGGATTACTTAATGACAAAAGGATTGTTTCTTTTTCTTGTTTAGCTTTTTCAAGTTTTATGTTTTCTTGAATAATCTGCTTATTAATTTGTGCATTTTCTTCACCGAGCACAACTGCATTTAAACGGTTGTTCTCGTCCACAACATTCCGGAACCCCTGAAATGCATAGACATCGTAATCTGTAGCTTGGGATTTGATTGCTTCTGTAATAGTTGATTTTCCTGTCCCGTTTTTCCCAAAAATAATTGTTACCTTTTTGTCAAATTCAATCTCGTCGTTTGCAAACAATTCAGCCGCACTTAAGTCAATTTTCATCTACTTAATCTCCTATCTGCTTATCGATCATTATAATCCACCTATCATCCGATCCTTCCAGACGATCTGTTAGTTTGTCGAAGTTCGTACTGTTCATCTCTATATCTATGGAAGATCTTTTCAGTATTCTCTCTTTCATGAGAGGATAGTTTTCTATGGTTATGTGCTTCATTACCTCTTGTATCTGATCTTTTCTTGCCCGGTAGTTCCCTACTCCTGTGCATTCTTCTATGATCGGGGCATTAACTTTCTTAGCCGGTGAATGCAGATCGATATCTGTCCAGTGTTTGATGATGATGTCCATAGTACAGGGATTCCCGAAGATGACTACTTCATCTGCAGCTTTTTCTGTACCATGAAACTCATTGATCTTCCGTTTGATATCTTCGTATTGTTCATAGGGTTTCCGGTCGGTATCACAGAATACCAGGACCAGATCATGAGTGTCATTCTGATACTTATCCTGATATCGTGCAGGAATGTTTCCGTTTCCTCCTGCGTTGACCAGTTCTATCTCGTAATGTCTGTCCCATATACCCAGTTCCATTAATCTGTTCAGATATGCATATTCTTCATCGCCTTCACATATGATGCATATTTTCGTTCTGTGAAGCAGAGAGGGTATCCTTCTTTTCATCTACTTCTCTCTTTTCTTCCCTTTCAGATCCAGCAGTGTATTGATCAGTTCCGGATCCGGTACTGCCCCCAGTACTCCTTTTCGGTACTTCTCCATAATATCTGTGGTGTCCCTTACTCCTTCCTGTGCCGTAAAGTCAGCCAGGGAGTATACATATACTCCTTCTTCATCTTTATGTACAAACCAGATCTGTTCCTTACGGAACAACTTTTTACAGTCCATCAGATTGATGTCGTGAACTGTACAGATCAGTTGTGCATCCGTGTTCAATTCGTTATTAAACATCGCTACGATGGCTCTGGTAAGCTTGAAATGAATGCTGCTGTCCAGCTCATCCACCACCAGAATACGCCCCTGTTCCAAGGCTTCTACAACGTAGCTGGCAAGTGCAGCGATCTTTTTTGTTCCTGTTGAGTCAAACAGAACACTTGGTACAGGGATACCTTTATATACGGAGACTAAACGGATCTGATCAAGTACCTGATCGGGAATATTCAATACATTCTCCTCAGCAGAATTACCTTCAGTTATATCTATTTTAATGTTATTCAGATCCTCATATTTGTAGTCATCAAGATACAGATCAGCGTTCTTGATAAAAGCTACTGCTTTTTTCTGTTCCTCATTCTGATTCTTAAGCAGTTCGATTGTCTTCTGCATAGGAATGTTATTCATATTGACGATGTCGATTTTCAACGCAAAAGACAGGAGAAGCTGCTTCATCTGTTCCAGCTTGTCGAATCTTTTTGTATCTACTGTATAAATCAGAAGATTTGTATCTGCAAATACAGACATCATATTCCGAAGATCTTCGTCATGATAGATGTATTCGCCTGCAATATCATCTTTCAGGACCCAGATATCTTCTTTTTCGTTTCCGTATTCATCTCTATCGATCTGTGAAAAACGTTCATAGAGATATTCGTGCTTAAGACTGTCATATCGGACATCAAAAGAATACTCATGACCCGAGTCCAAGAAGGAAACACCTAATTCGCAGATGCTGTTTCCGGAGAATATATTTGGCATGATAGCCACATTCTGGTTTAACAGGATCTGCCTGATTGCCCGGATGCACTTCATGAGACAAGTCTTTCCGGAGTTGTTTGGGCCGTAGATTCCTGCTACTTTCAGGATGTTAAAATAAGCTTCTTTATGAACATTCGAGGCAAATTTCTTCGTTCGCATGTCTGCTTTCATAGAAAAAACGATCTTATCCTGAAACGCAAAACAATTCTTCGCACGAACCTCCACTAACATAGTTATTTCCTCCAAAGAAGTCTTTTCCTTCAGTTTCATTATAAACGAAAGAAATTCTTTGTGTAAAAAAATTACATAAAAAATAAATAAATCAGATTATTTGACTGATTTCTATGAATATACCGCAATTAATGCCGCTGCCTGGTATATAGAAACAGCTTATTTCTTTGCGCTTAGATCAATCACCGTGATCTCCGGTAAATTATTGAACCTCGGGATCTTTTCATTACTGCCTAAGCCTTTGGACAGTATCATGATCTTCTTATTATCGTCCGAGTAATACAGTCCTGCCTCTTTGCCTACGAAGTATCCCTGATCCGGGGCATAGAGTCCTCCAATGAACGGGAATCTTATCTGTCCTCCATGACTATGTCCGCATAGAACTAAGTCACAGTCCCATTCATTGAGAGAATTGTTGATGATCCAGGTCACCGGCATATGACACATGAGAATGGTATAGAGAGATGTATCCTGAAAGTCGTTTAAGAAGTCTACTTCCACTTTTTTTGCTTCTCCTGTCTTTAGATACTTCTCCGCCAGGCAATAGCCGTAAAGGCCCCCTAACCGTATCTTCTGCCTGTTCACTTCTATATCTTCATATTCGTATTCCAGTACACGAGCTCCTGCTTTTTCGTAGAGCTCTTTTATGTTTACTGAATACTTCTTTTCATAGTTCGCTTCATGGTTGCCATAGGAGACATATACCGGTTTTTCTTTGGAAAGGGAAGATATGAGTTCTAAGGCAATAGAAAGATCCTCTTCCGTTTCGTTCATCAGATCCCCGGTGATCAGAATGATATCCGGTTCCTGTTCCAACACCTTCGTTACCAATTTTTCGTTATGCTCTCCGAATACACTGTTATGCAGATCGGTCAGCTGTACGATACGGAAGGGATGAGTAATGCGTTCGTCCTGGATCGTGTAATAAATACACTGTAAAAAGTGCTTAGAGGCATACAGACTGAAAGCACTGAATGATACCAGAAGTATGAGGACACTTAAGAAGATCTTCTTTTTCATAAACTATTATTATTCTACCAATATTATTATTCGGTTTTTATGAACGAAATGAACAATGATTAGTTCAGATGTATCAATAATTCCTCAGGAGTATATGCAGTTACAGATGAACTTGTATAATCTTTTATGTTTCTGGTGATAATGCAATCTGCTTTGATCCTTTGAGCTGTAGCAGACTGTATAGCATCTTCATAATCGTTCCATTCTTTTTGAGCAGCATTTGCAAGATCTAACTCTGTTAATTCAATGAATGTAAAGATCAGACGCAGCATATTCAATATGTCTTCGATCTTTTCCGGATTGAGTTCTTTTCTGAGGATATAAACGATATCCGCAAAAGACAGCGTTGAGATACAGCCTTCGATCTGTCTTGTTTCACATAATTTCCATACTGAAGATGAAACACTTTTGAACGGCTTTCTATCGGCTAATACGTCCAGAATGATATTTGTATCAATCAGACAGCGCATATTTCGAGTCTAAAGCCTTTCTTTTTTCTTCCTTAAGATCATAGTCACCTTTAATGACGCCCGTCAGAGCATCGGTCAGGTATGAGATCGATTGTGCTTTGGGAATAAATCTCCCAATCTCTTTTCCGTTTTTCGTAACGATGACTTCGTTCCCTCTTAAGACCATATCCAGGTATTTTCCAAAATTATTTTTCATTTCTGTTGCTGTCGCGATCGCCTCAATCATAATGATCACCTCCAAATATTAGCTAATATAAATATACTAAATATTAGCCAATTAATAAAGCACAATTATATACAAGAGTTGCTCCAATCGTGCCTCGTTTTCTCGAATTCCTTTATAATAAAGTTAATAAATGGTACGATAAGGTCATGACGCATAAAAAAACTAAGAAAACTGCAGTCAAGCTGAATCTGAACATTACTCCGGTAATGATCACCGGGATCGTTTTGGCAGTTATAACACTCTACTTTGTCTTAAGAATATTCGGCTTTGTCTTATTACCGAAGAGATGGAGACTGCTGCTGGCGATGCTGGTATTTTTGCTAGGCATGATCTTCCTCCTTCTTTCTTATCTGAGAAGAAAGAAAGGGAAGGTTCTCATGGTCATCAATATCCTCTTATGTATTCTGATGGCTGCAGGAAGTATCGGTCTTCCATATATCGAGAAGAAGATCGAAGATGTCTTCTCCAGCCGTATCAAGACGGACATTCAGGACTTCCATGTCTATACCTTCAATGAAGAATACCGTACTGCTCATCCGGAACTGGGACTCAAGGTACCGGTACAGAAGAGTTTGCTGAATTATATGGATGCAACGTTCCTCTATCCTTCCAGTAATTCTCCGGCTCAGGAACAGGCTATCGAACTGCTTACCGAACAGCTGGGAGGAAAAGCCAACCTGAAGAGCGAAATCACGCTTTGGGATACGATGCAGGCGTTCTACCGTGCCGATGCAGAGTGTATCCTGCTGAGCGATATGGTCATCGACATGCTGGAAGAGACCGAAGAATACGGCAATTTTGAGAACGATACGATCGAATTGACCGTGATCCGTACCGAGGTAGATATCGAGACGGAAGATGCCGCCAAGATCTCGGAAAAGGCCTTTACGGTCTTTGTAGCAGGTAACGATACTAGAAGTGGAGTCCTATCGATTTATGGCCGTACGGACGTAGATATCCTTCTTACGGTCAATCCGGAGACGGCTCAGGCATTGATCGTTTCCATTCCACGTGATACTTTCCTGCCGAACCCGGCATTGAACAATGTTGAAGATAAGCTGACGCACTTAGGCAACCATGGCATCACCAATACGATGGAAGGTTTAAGTAAGCTCTATGAAGTAGATGTTCCATACTATGCGGCCGTCAACTTCAATACCTTCAAGACCATTATTGATACCTTAGGCGGTATCGATATCGTCAACCCGTACGGTTTCCAGGGAATCCACCGCTACTTTGAAGCGGGCGAACTCCACCTGTACGGGGAAGATGCATTAGATTATGTCCGTGAACGTCATACTCTGTCCAGCGGCGACTTTGATAGAAATGAGCATCAGGCCATCGTATTAAAAGCTATTTTACAGAAACTTACCAGCAGAGCAGTACTGGAGAAGGCGGGAGATCTCATCAACAATCTCTCCGGTTCTGTCGCAACAAACATCGATCCGAAGTCTATTCTGGAACTGGCCGGTGAAGAACTGGATCAGCGCCGTGAATGGAACATCATCTACTATCACTTAGGCGGCTACGGCACAAGGGATATCACGGCATCCATGCCTGGTGTTTATCTCTATGTTGCATACCCGATCAACTCTCAGCTCATCTTTGCGAGAGATGAAATGAGAAGCGTTCTGACCGGGGAGATCCTCACACAGAAGGAACTGCCCGGTGATGATCAGACTCATTATGATCCGAACTAATCATGGAAAAAGAACAGAATAACGAAGAGAAATCGGCGTTCCGCTCCATAAGTATCCTGATACGGAGATGGAAAGAGGGCACTTTCAAAGAGATCATCGATGACTGGAAGTGGATCTTTTCCTATTCCTCAAGATACAAAGGGACGATTCTGTTCTATACATTACTGGGCATTATCAGCTCTTCATTATCCATTGTTGCGGCAGTCGTCAGTAAATACGTCATCGATATCGTAACGGGATATAAGACGGAAAAATTAGGTTTATTAATCGGGTTATTAGTAGGTTCGGCGTTATTCTCGCTGATATTCAGGAACATCTTAAACCGTATCAATATCAAGCTTCAGTTAAAGATACACCATGAGATACAGGCAGATATCTTTGATCGGATCATGGATTCCGAATGGATGTCTATTACACAGTATCGTTCCGGGGATATCCTGAACCGTTTCAGCAATGATACGAGAACCGTATCCGGAAATGCCGTATCCTGGCTGCCGAATATCGTGATCGCTGTGTATTCTTTCCTGGCGACTTTCTTCGTCTTATGGAATTACTCCAAGGTCATGGCGTTACTTTCCTTGGCTTCTGCACCGGTGATGCTGGCAATGAGCCGTTTCGTCATCGCGAGACAGAGAGACTATAAACGTCGTACGAGAGAAGTATCTTCCAAAGTAATGACCTTTGAAGTAGAGACCTTCTACAACATGGACAGCATCAAGTCCTTCGGTGTTTCTCCGTTATACGGAAGAAAACTGAGAGACTGGCAGGAGAACTATAAAGACATCGCTCTTGAAAGCAATCTCTTTTCCATCAAAGTAGATATCTTCATGAGCATCGTCGGCAACATCATCCAGTTCATTGCCTTCGGCTACTGCCTCTGGCTCTTATGGAACCATCAGATCACTTATGGAACGATGACCCTGTTCTTAAGCCAGAGGACCCGCATGTCGAATGCCTTCAACAATGCGGTAGCTATCGTACCGAATTTCCTGAATGCTTCGGTCAGTGCACATAGAATTAGAGAATTGGCTCAGCTGCCTAAGGAAAAACATCTCTCTTCCGAAAGATCCGAGGGTAAGTTGAGTGTCGTATTGAAAGACATCGACTTTGCCTATGAAGAAGATTCTCCGGTCATCCTCAATGCGGACTTCAGAGCGGATCCGGGTGAGATCGTCGCACTGGTCGGACCTTCCGGTCAGGGAAAGACAACACTGATCCGGCTGATCTTAGGCCTTGTAGAACCGGATAAGGGTGAAGCCGGGATCGTTAATGAAGCAGGAGAATTCATACCGGGCAATGCCGATTTACGAAGCTGCTTCTCCTATGTCCCTCAGGGCAACACCATCCTTTCCGGTACGATCGCCGAGAATATGCGTATCGTTAAAGAAGACGCGACAGACGAAGAGATCATCGACTGTCTCAAATGTGCCTGTGCCTGGGACTTCGTGTCTTCTCTCAGCAATGGCATCAACTCTTCCGTAGGTGAAAGAGGAAGAGGCTTGTCGGAAGGTCAGGCTCAGCGTATTGCGATCGCCAGAGCGCTGTTGAGAGACGCACCGGTATTACTGCTGGATGAAGCGACTTCCGCACTGGATGTACAGACGGAAAGAAACGTCTTACGAAACATCATGGACCGCAATAAAGACCGTACCTGCATTGTAACGACACATAGACCTAGCGTCTTATCCTTAGCCAACAGAGTCTACGGGGTAACGGATACGGAAGTAAAACAATTGAATGAAGAAGAATCCAATAAGATGGCAATGGAATTCTAAAGAGAACGACAGGGTGAAAGCCCTGTTTTCTGTTACCTGATGCAAAGAAACTGATCAGTAAAATTGAAGCAAGTGCAGGTTAAAGTACGATTATTACCAACGATCGCTATTTCAGGAATATGCATAGGTGTTTCCGAGGCATAAGATGATCGCTGAAAAGAATATATAAACATATTCGTTCGTGATAAGTTCTTCTGTAATACAGCCTCTGTCGTGCTGGTGGACTCCGTCTATCGGCAAGGCGTTCTTTCCCTGAGGGGCGTTCCCTCATCGTATTTGCACGTATCCTATAATTTTATATATTTTAAAATAATAAATCCGTTTTTATGATATTCAATGATCGAACAGTCTTCTTTGTAGAATTACTGCAATATCTTTATGGATCAGCTCCTTTCCGAAAGATCTTTTCCGTCCGGACAGACAATAGAGGGATTTTATGAGGGGACAGTCTATGCCGGTGAATGAAGCGTTATCTAGGATCTTCATTATGCTTCATATCACTGAACACACAGGAAGAGGGGTGCCGATAATAACAGGCAAATACGGCCGTAATGCGATCGATATTCAGGAAAACAGCATTCAAGTCACGATACCCTTTGACCGGCTCGGGAAAGAAGTATATGTGAGAGATCGGGAAAGTAATGCACCAGTTAATGCACCAGTTATTGCTGCCTCAACAACAAAAACGGATGTGATCCTTGCAATTTGCAATACACCAAAAAGCATCGGAGAAATAGCGGAAATTCTGGGATATAAAGACAAACACTCAGTACGTAAACTATTGGATCCGCTAATAGAAAAAGGAAGGATAACAATGACAGTTCCGGAAAGTAATGAATGTGAACTATGAGTTATTCTATTATGCCGCAATGTATGCGAGTTTTTCCTGCGCTGCCGAAAAGTTGTTTATGAACCAGCCGGAACGCTCGCATTCTTTCTCATAGAAGCTGCGGTGATTCCTATCTGATATCGACATCAGTTCGCAATAATGATCCATGTCAATTTTCCAGTTGGTGACTGGAATTTTGGATAATCCGGGTAAAACTGCCGCTTTATATCGGCATCTCCAAAGAATGATCTATATATAATAAAACAGACGTTTTTCCGTTTCCTTCATACATTCTACGAACTACAGATTTATTTAAGATCTGATAGGGAACACCGAACTCAGAAGACTATCCTTTAAAACGGCCGATGGCATTAGACTATTAGGGAACATATTCATACCATATAAATAGAATTGTTCCCTAAATATAATCGGTGTATGTCCATAATGAATGAAAACCGGTCTCATCAAAGGCGTCTTGAATGAGAAGATTTGTTTCTCGCACAGAACGAACACGTATGCTTCCGAATTTAAAAAACCTGAGCAACTTACTACGAAGGAGAGAGCATAGAAACAATAACCTGATTCGGGAAGATAAGGTGCTGGAAGACTTTCTGACATCTTCTTATCTATTCCCATCGAACAGACAGTTTTCTGTTTTCCTTCATGAATTCTACCGGATACAGGTTTATTGAAACCGGATAGATATCGATAGAATCATCGGATCAGTTCAGCAACTGCCATCATAGCGTCAACAGCGTCATGAAATGTGATTTTTGCGGCATAAGAGTTCTCTGACGAATAGATATTCCAAAGACGATGCAGTTCCGGCTCGCTGCGGATATGCGTGATTATCATTTCCCAATTATTCAGCATCTCTCTTGAACCGCGTTTTTCGGATGTCTGTTCGACCGCCTTTTTCAACACAGGTATCTGTATCCGATCTTTGAACAGATGAAACAGTAAGTACAGATCATAGAGATCTCTTATTCGAGTGGTGCCGATGTTTCTCCGGATCATCGTTTCGTATTTTTCTGCAATGATCGTTTCAAGCGTATAAGCCATGACCGGTATATACCGGTCTTCAAACAGTGAAGGATAATCGTATCGAACCGAAGAAGGAGTAATGATGTCCCCGGTAGTGATATCGATCTTCATAGGAGCTTTTATCTTTCCGTACTCCGCTTCCAGAGTTATTCGGAAATTGCGGTAGTCATCATCTTCTCTAATGGGTTCGATCTTTTTGAATACAAACCGGAACCCGTCATGAACGTCGACATTCAGTATATCCTGTACAACTCTCGTGATCTCGTCTTCTGTCATATCGATGCCCTGTACTGTAGTATCCATGTCCATGGTTGTCCGTTCCGAAATACCGGCCATAGAAGAAATTAAAAGACCGCCTTTGAGAATAAGCTGATTCCTATAAGGGGAACCGGCGAGGCGGTCAAGTATTCTTTCGAACAGGAACATCTGCAGCACTTCCTGCGGACGAAGATCCTTTGATTTTGCGATATTTCTGATTGCTCCTTTGAGCTGTTCCGGTGTTTTCAGGTCAATACCTCCATATAAGTTCGGATCTTATCCTGTATTCCGAACTGTTTTCCGTAGTCTAAAAGTTTAAGTATGTCCGGATCGTGTTTGAAATACTCTTTTATCGCTTGAATATAGAGCTGTATGTCTGTATTCTTACGGGAACGGATCAGATCGCAGATACAGCGTTCTCTGTCATATATCTGTATCGGGAAGCCCATAGGGCTGAGTGATTCCGTAAGTCCCGTTTCGAACAGTTCGGAACGTATGTAATGAAACCGGATATTCGGATCAGCTTTTTTGATACGGGAGATGTTTGTTCCGGTAGGGACAGTGATGTCAACTGTATGTGGAACTCTGTCAGACATACCATGAAGATATAATGCGGTTGTGTGTGAAAAGACCAGGAGATCACTATGTCTCTGCAGGTCTGCATATTCATCGGGAAGAGCGTCCTTGAGCATATAGTATCCGCGGCCGATCCTCTGCAGTGTCGAGTCTTCGACAAGCTTCTTCAGATGTACACGGCTGATTCCGGCTTCTTCGATCTGTTTTGTGGTAAAACACCCGCCTTTCTCTTCAGCGATGTTTATGATCCGTTCGCGAATATCTGCCATTAAAACACCTCCAATACAAATTTACTTAAATAATAATAAATTTAAGTATAAATGTAAAGAAAGGTGAGATACCGCATTATCTACATTTATTTATTACCCGGCAAAAGTCGAATTTCTAATAAAACCGCGATCTTGATGATCTGTATTTACAGGAAGTTTGGTATCTATTCCCATCGAACAGACAGTTTTCTGTTTTCTTCATGCATTCTGCCAGATACAGGTTAATTAAAGTCTGATAGGGGATGCCGGATTCAGAAGACTGTCTTTTAAAGCTGCCGCCTTTTTCAATAAACTCTATGATCCGATTCTGTACATTTATCAAAGCGGCATCGCTTTTGCATGTTTATCTGAATAACAGAACGGAAAAGCATGTATGAAATACAGTTTATCCGAAATATCCTGCTTATTTACTAATTGCTTCGTATAGTTCGCTTTCCAAATAAAAATACTGCAATTTCTATGATCATATCAGCATTATTGGAAAGTCTGTAATGAATATGACCGGGGAGGAATGATTTGAACATGATACTTCATAGAATTAAAACCGGCATTTTAACTGCCGGCGATCATTTGTTTAATATACGGGTATTCATCCAGCTGATCACTCTGCCGACTCCCAGCATGGCAATGAGGGTCCCGATGCCGATGCCTACCGGTTTTCCGGTAAAAAGGAGAGAGATCAGAAGTGTCAGAGAGACACAGCTGATATCGGTCATGTTTTTACAGGTCCCGACAGGTTTCTTCAGGAGGTCGGAAAGAGCCTGGACGATCCCGTCTCCCGGATTGGGGATAAGACGGGCATGAAGTGTAAGGGAGGCGCCGATCCCGGTCAGGATGATGGCTGCTGCCAGCATGATGATCCGGAAAGGAAGGGAAGAGAAGAACCCGTTGCAGTCCTGTTCGAATACCGGAATGATCCGGGAATAGACGTTCATGACACGGGTGAACAGAAGGCTGATGAGGATCTGGGCGATGTCGGTCAGGATCAGGTACTTTTCCTTTTTCAGATGAAAGTGGATGATCAGCTGAAAGAAGATCAGAATACAGTACCAGCAGAAAACGAGGTCCGAAAAGGAGAAATGCAGGATCTCCGAGAGACAGTAAGGTATAGACAGGATCGGTGAAACGCCTAAGGTGACCTTGGTGTTGAGGGTAAGGCCGGCAGCCAGGATGATCATGCCGAGGAGATACTTCAGAATGTTTTTCAGAGAGAGATCCATCAGTCATCCTTTCCCAATAGATTTTTGCCGATGTAGGATTCGAGGAGTTCGACAAAGATGCTGAAGAGGACCGGAGAGATCGAGGAAGTCTCCGGATCAGGCGGCAGGTACGGCAGCAGGACCATGCGGTCTACTGATGAGGAGTATTTTCCGGAACCGTTCGCTGTGATCAGCAGGATCTTCCCTTCCGTATTCCGGACCTTCTCCATGAGTTCTTCGTTCTGAGAGACGGAGAAGAGGACCAGGAGATCGTTTTCGGAAAGGTTATCGGCAGTTTCTCCCAGTTCATCCAGAGGAACGACCGGTACGAAGAGACCGTATTTTCTTAAGAGCGAATGAAGCAGTTCAGCCGGTTCACGGGATTTGCCGAGGCCTCCGGCAAAGATGCGTTTGAAGGAAAGGACATATCGGGAAAGATCTTCGAGAGTCTCATCGGTAAGGATCTTTTCTGTTTCCTGAAGGAGGAAGCGCAGTCTGTCAAAATAAGGAAGGGAGCCGTTGATACTGATACTGTTGAGGGAAGCGGACCACTTGGTCATATCGGAACGGAAATCCTTGTAGCGCTCGTAGCCGAGCATTTTGATGAAACGGGTCAGAGCGGGCTGGGAGATATCGAGAGAGCGGGCAAAACTGCTGGTCGTCATAGAGATGACCCTCTCCGGCTGTTCGAGGATGGCGTTGTAGATCTTCAGGTCGTTCTGAGTGAACTCATCCTTGTGTTTTTCCATGTTCTGTATCGGATTCATAGTAGGTCTCCTGTCAAGAATACAATACAATGGTTAAATAAAATATTCAAGAATGAATATTATAATCTCTTTAAATAGAAGTAATAAAGGTAAATAACACGATAAATTTAAGATTTTTGGAAAATGAATGAAATATTTATTGACAAATGGCAATGATATTGAATATTATATTTATGTAAGCTGCTATTGATGAATTTAATATTTAAGGAGGAAAAAAGATGGCTGCGAAATATGAAAATGCTGCTGCCAGGATCGTAGAACTGGTCGGCGGCAAAAACAATGTAGAATCTCTGACACACTGTGTTACCAGACTCCGTTTCGTACTCAAAGACAAGAGTAAAGCGGATCTGAAGGCATTATCCGAGACGGAATATGTCATCAAAGCACAGGAAGTCGGCAATCAGCTTCAGGTCGTCGTAGGCAATAAAGTAGAAGGCATCTATGATACGATCGTGGAGACTCAGGGCATCGCTGCCGGCGGTGAAGTCGGTGCAGATGATATGCCGCAGGAAAAGAAAGGCCTGCTGAATACGCTGATGGATACGGTCTCCGGTATCCTCGTTCCGACACTGGGCGTTCTGACAGCTGCCGGTATCATCAAGGGTGTCGTGTCATTCCTGGCGCTCGACAACATCGGAGTTCTCGATCCGACTAGCGGTCTTTATATGCTGCTGATGGCGATCGGTGACGGTTTCTTCTATTTCCTGCCGATCTTCTTAGGATTTACGGCTGCCCGCAAATTCAAATCCAATGAGTTTATCGGTGCACTGATCGGTGCTGCCCTCGTCTATCCGTCCATGGTGAACATCGCTTCTGCTCTGCCGGTCGCAGGTACGCTGTTTGAAGGCACAAAATTTGCCATGACATACTATAACCGATTCTTAGGTATCCCGATCGTCATGCCGGGTGCCGGATATACTTCCAGTGTCTTCCCGGTCATCGTCGCTGTCTATGCGGCATCGAAGATCGAGAAATGGTGCAAGAATCACATCAATGAGAATCTCAGGGGCATCCTGACACCGATCATCACACTGGTCCTGTCTGTTGCCTTGGCATATCTTCTGATTGGACCGGTCCTCAACGCAGTGGCTGTATGCATTGAGATCGTCATCGAAGCATTATTCAATATTCCGGTCGTCGGCGGACTGATCGCAGGTGCCATCATCGGCGGCGGCTTCGGTATCCTCGTCTTATTCGGTATGCACTGGGTCATCATCGGTCTGGCACTGAGCCTTATTGCTCAGAACGGCTACGACTACATCATGGCCTGCGGCGGTATCGGTCCGATGATCGGTATGTTCCAGGGTCTGGCGATCTGCTGGGCATGCCGCAAGAACAGGAAAGTCAGAGATCTTGCAATCCCGGCAACGATCTCCCAGATCTGCGGTGTCGGTGAACCACTGATGTATTCCATTCTCGTTCCGCTCAAGAAACTCTTCGCCATCAACATTCTCGGCGGCTGTGTCGGCGGTGCAGTCATCGGTGTTCTGAAGACTAAGATGTATATGTTTGGCGGAAGCGGTCTCTTCGGTATCTTCAACTATGCCGGAGGCGGCAGTTCTGCAGATATCATCAAGTACTGCATCGGTGTAGCGGCAGGAGGGATCTTCGCTGTAGTGGCTACTCTGATGGCTTATAATGATGAAGAAGCAACGAGAGTTTTAGGTAAATAATCAATAAGGCAGAGGAAACTCTGCCTTCTGCAAAGGAGAGCTTATGAAAGAAACGCTTCGACTGGATAAAGACAGATATACTGTTAAAGAATACGAATATGAAGGGCATCACATCTGCTGCCGTGTCTATGAAGACATCGAATACTGTGCTCATCCGAAAGATGCGATCCAGAAAATGAACATCTACGTTCCGGAAGTCTATTATCATGGAGGAACGATCGGAAAATATAGCGGAAAGACAGCACCTGTATTCCTTCCGAATACGGTCGGCGGATACATGCCGGGACCGTCAGAAGAGCCGGGCGTTGATTCCCATACCGGAAAGCTCAATCTCCTCTTTCAGGCTCTGGAGCACGGATACATCGCCGTTAGTGCAGGAGTGCGCGGAAGAACTACCGGCAAGATCGCAACGGAGTTTTTTGAAGGAAGCAGGGAAGGAAAGCTTGGAGAAGAGACAGGAAGAAAGTGCGGCAGAGCACCGGCTTTCCTGGTCGACTATAAAGCAGCAGTCCGCTATCTGCGCCATAACCGGGATCTGCTTCCGGGAGACACGGAAAAGATCATCACCAACGGTACGAGTGCCGGAGGAGCGCTTTCTGCACTGGCCGGAGCGAGCGGAAACTGTACGGATTATGATCCTTATCTGGAAGAGATAGGCGCAGCCGATGAGAAAGATGATGTTTTTGCGGCCAGCTGTTTCTGTCCGATCCACAATCTGGAGAATGCCGACAGCGCTTATGAATGGCAATTCTGCGGTCTGAACGAGTTCTACAGGACGAAGCATCAGAGAACGGAGAACGGGATCATACGCGTCCCGTATGAAGGCCGTATGAACGAGGAACAGATCTCCCTTTCTGTAGAACTGAAAAAACGTTTCCCGTCATATGTGAATTCTCTCGGATTAAAGGATGAAGAAGGGAGCCTTCTTACTCTGGATGATGAAGGAGAAGGAAGTTTCAAGGAAGCAGTAAAGAAGTGTCTCAGGGAGTCTGCTGAACAGGAATATCAGACGCATCATAACGAGATCGTCAATTCTCATCTCTTCAATCAGCGCGCTAAGATCGATGAACAGACCTATCTCTCTATAAATGAAGGATGTGTGACTGATCTCGACTGGGATGCCTACATCCGTCAGATCACGCGTATGAAAGCTGCACCTGCCTTTGATGATATCGATATGAACAGTCCGGAGAATGAAGAATTCGGTGATGAGACAGTTGATGCCAGACATTTTACGCAGTTCTCATATGACCATGATAAAAGCGAAGAGAAAAAACTTGCAGATCCGAAGATGATCGCCATGATGAATCCTCTCTCTTTCATCGGTGAAGACAGATCGGATATCTGCAGACACTGGCATATTCGTCATGGAAGTTTTGACCGTGACACTTCTCTGGCTATTCCATTTATACTGGCAACGAAATTGGAGAACGAAGGATATGATGTCGATTTTGCTTTTCCGTGGGGATTGCCGCACAGCGGTGATTATGACCCTGAAGAACTATTCTCCTGGATCGATGGTATCTGCAACAACTAAATATATTGATTAGAGGCAAACAGTGTTCGATCTGCAGGCCTCTTTTTATTGGACTCATTCCCATTTAACAGATAGTTTTCTGTTTTCCTTCATGCATTCTACCAGATACAGGTTTATTAAGGTCTGATAGGGAATGCCGGATTCAGAAGACTGTCTTTTAAAATAGTCGATAACATCAGCATCGATATTGATGGTCACCTGTTTCTTCAGTCTTCTTTCATAGAATTGCCTGCTTTCGTTTCTTGTGGATCTACGGGCAGATATGATCCGTATGACGGTGCCTTCTTCTCTTAAAGCGTGTACGACTGTAAGCAGTTCAGCTTTCCTGCCGATACCGATCATAATAAACCTTTCTCCATAAATGGAATGATCCGGAATCCCTTATATTATTTGCAGCGTTGGTAACTGTGATGCGGTTCTTGTTTTCCATGAAAATAATACAAATTATAAATTTGATTAGAATCAATAAGACTGAATAATTTAAGAATAATACCCGAAAACGATATAGAATAGTAAGGCAAAATCAGGCGGAAAAATATGTCCTGAAAACGCATACCCAGATATGCTTAGATCATAAAAAATTGATTGTAATCAAGTTTTAAGAAGATTTATTAGAATCAAATGCTTTTGAGACTCAAGCACTACTTATGAATCAATAATAATTGACCACAATCAAATTTATACCTAAATATATTACTTTACAATATTAATAG
>JAZPYW010000170.1:0-5023 GCA_045544415.1 Erysipelotrichaceae bacterium | reverse complement strand
CCCCTTCGATCTTATACATCATGTTTTCCATTTCCGTAAAGGACATAACGCCTGTAACGACATCGGAACGGATCATGAACGGCGGAATGCAGTATGTGAATCCCTTATTGATCATGAAATCACGGGCATAGGACAGAATAGAGGAATGCAGACGGGCAATATCCCCTGTCAGATAATAGAATCCGTTTCCGGATGTCTTTCTGGCAGAATCCAGATCGATACCGTCGAGATTCTCCATGATATCGGTATGATACGGGATCTCAAAATCAAACGTTCTCTTTGTTCCAAACTGTTCGATCTCGACATTTTCGCTGTCATCTTTACCTACCGGTACCGATGCATCGATGATGTTCGGGATCACCAGCATTCTTTCACGGATCTGAGCCTGAAGCTCTTCTTCCTTTGCTTCGATAGCCGGGATCTCATCGCCGATCCTCTTGACTTCTGCTTTGACCGCTTCTGCTTCTTCTCTCTTACCCTGCTTCATCAGTCCGCCGATCTCTTTAGACATCGTATTGCGCTTGCTGCGGAGTTCATCAGCTTTCGTACGCATTGCACGGTATTCTTCATCTAACGCTTTGACTTCATCGACCAGTACGAGCTTGTTATCCTGGAATTTCTTGCGGATATTCTCTTTGACAAGTTCCGGGTTCTCGCGGATCAGTTTGATATCGATCATTTCATTTCCTCCTGATAAAAGAAAAAGCACCTTCCAAGGACGTATCAAACGTGGTGCCACCTTAATTGCTTCTCAGACCTTTAACGCAGGGATACGCGGCGGATTGGGCCGGCTGCAGAATGGATTCACTGTTTCGACAGAGATGTTTTCACCAGGCACATCCTCTCTATACTGTCGGCATCAGATACTGTTTTCTGCTTCGCTTACGGATATATGATAGCACAATATCCTGATTCGTTTATAATAAAAGTATAAGAAGTATATAAGGAGGAATCATAATATGAGCGACAAAACCAACAAGGTCCTGGAAGCGATCGATGAGAATCCGGAACTTCTGGTAAAGATCCTGAACAGCGATGCTGAAGCGCTGACAAGAGGAGTACCAGGCGTCAATGGAAACAACGAACTGATCGATATCCTCGGAGCCGACATCACTACGAATGATATCAAGGATGTGGAAGAAACTCTCGAAAACAATCCGGTCGTTCAGCTCTATCTAGCCTCAGCGGGTTCTCTCGATGTGAATGACCTCGTCAATTACTGCGGCGGTGTCTCCGGACAGAAGAGAGGAGTCATTACGAATATGGCTCTGAAAGCTCTGTTAGGCGGCAAACTGGATCTCAAAGTCGTCATCCTGGTCATCGTCTTATTAAAGCTCTTTAAGAGAAAGAACCAGAATACTTACAGCAACTCTGCGATCGGTCTTCTCGGCTCACTGATGGGTGCCAATACTCAGAACAACTCCGGATTATTCAGCGGACTGTTCGGTGGAAACAGCTATTCTTCCGGATTATTCGGATCCTCCAATTCCAGCAATAGTTCCCTGCTGAACGGGATCTTCGGAAACAGCTATTCTTCCCAGAACAACTCCGTTCTTAATAATCTGCTGAACTTCGTCAATGGAGGCTACAACTCCAACCCTCAGTACAATTCTATGTACAACATCCTGAACGGAAATGCCAACAATATCGTCGGCTCCAACGGTATGGTAAGTGCCAGCGGACTGTTCTCGGTACTGAGCCAATTGATGGGTTTCTAGTCAAGTACACATAAAGGTACCAGCCGTTCAAAAATGCCGATAAATACGGCGTTTTGAGCGGTTTTTCTCTTCCGGAATACGATCATTATAAAATTGCCCGGGAATTAAAAAGAGCCGCCGCAAGTATGCCGGTGACTCTTTCTTTTTTTGTTTTTTCTTCTTTACAGAAGAGATTTGATGCAGGCTTCGATCTCCGCAAGATCGGCCGTCGGTTCGAAACGGGCGACAACATTTCCTTCTCTGTCGACGACGAACTTCGTGAAGTTCCACTTGATCGCCGGGTTGTTCATATAGTCCGGATCGATCTTGGCCAGCAGGCCGTCCATCAGCGGTTTCATCTCGCTTTCCGGGAATCCTTCAAAGCCTTTCTGAGACTTTAAGAACGTATATAACGGCAGTTCGTTCTCACCGTTGACATCACTCTTCTTCATCTGTTCGAACTGTGTCTTATAGTTGAGCTGGCAGAATTCGCGGATCTCTTCATCCGTACCCGGTGTCTGTCCGTAGAACTGGTTGCATGGGATATCCAGGATCTCCAGACCCTGATCATGGTACTGTTCATACCACTGCTCCATCGGTGCATAGTGAGGAGTAAAACCGCAGCCTGTCGCAGTATTGACTACGAGTACGACTTTTCCTTCGAATTTTTTCAGAGATACTTCATTTCCTTTTCTGTCTAAGACAGTATAATCATAAAAGCCCATTATAGGTTCCTCCATTCACCTGCATTATAAGAGAATACCTCCGCAAAGAGAAAGAGTTTTGACCGCAGTTATGATATATCCCCTTCAGGTGATGATCCTGTCAAAATCCCTTATAATAAATTTGCTTGGAGGTAATGTTATGAAATGGTTCATTGCTTCAGACATCCACGGATCTGCCGTGTACTGCGAGAAGATGATCGAAGCTTATAAAAGAGAAGAAGCGGATAGAATGATCTTGTTAGGCGATATCCTGTATCACGGACCGCGCAACGATCTTCCGGAAGGATATGCGCCGAAGAAAGTGATCGCGATGCTGGAACCGTTTGCCGATCAGATCTTCAGTGTGCGGGGAAACTGCGAAGCGGAAGTCGATCAGATGGTCCTGTCCTTTCCGGCGCTTTCCGATTATGCCCTGCTGCCGTTCGGAAAGAATCTGATCTATATCACCCACGGACATCACTATAATACCCGGAATCTGCCGCCGATGAAGAAGGGAGATATCCTCCTGCACGGACATACCCATATCCCTGCCTGGGAGAAGACGGAAAACTATATCTACTTCAATCCGGGTTCGGTATCGATACCTAAAAACAATACACCTCATTCTTATATGACATATGAAAATGATACTTTTCTTTGGAAAGATATCAATGGGATCGTTTATCACGAAGAAATCGTTAAATAAATATCTAAAACTGATTTCAATCATCTAAATTATCTCAATTCCTGATTTATTGATTTGAATCAAGGTATTTTTGTTTGCTTTTATATACAATTTTTTTGTATATAAAGGTAAAAAAATACCTAATTTAGTTTCAAAAGCGAATCAGGAGGATAATCGTATCGCTATGGACTTAGAAACTCTCACTGCTGAAATCTTGAGGTCGAAAGATGACTCTATTTTTCAAATCGAATTACCGGATGATTTAAAAGAAGAGCTGAAAGAAAATGCCGTTGTCAAAACACTGAGAAAAGGTGAAAAGATATTCCAGGAAGGAAATCCTGTCGATTCTCTGACCTATATCGTTGAAGGTTCTGTCAAACTGATCTCTTATGACGGTTCCGGAAGAGAGAAACTGCTGGGCTTCTTCCGTAAAGGTGAAGCGCTCTGGAACTGTTTCTACAGGGTCGACCATAAGTATCCTTTCTCTGCAGTATGTCTTAATGATGTCAAAGTGATCGAAATTTCCCGTGATTTTATAGAAAAAGCTATCACTTTACCGGATATATCTTCTATGGTGATCGGGATGCTGGCGGAACAGCTGGGCGATTCCAACGAAAGAAATATGGTCCTCTCCGCTTCCACACCGGAAGAGAGATTGGCCGGATTCTTCCTCTATTCCCTGCGTCATAACCGGGATGAAGTCCTGACCAGAAGGCTGGATGATATCGCTGCTTCCATCAACCTCCGTCAGGAAACGGTAAGCCGATATATACAGAGATTTGTCCGTGACGGACTGATCCGCAAGACCGCACAGAGCAGTTTTGTGATCACGGATGTCGAAGGACTGGAAAAGATCTTCCAGAGAAACGAAAACGCATAATAAAAGAGTTATGGAGAACGATCATCTCATCCATAACTCTTTTTTATTATTCTTCGATACCGCTGATCGTTACTTTCTCCAAACGGGTCAGAGAAGGGATCAGAGCGTTATTGTACTGACGGGATGTATTGGACATATACATCTCTTTTAATGCTTCCTTGAGGTCTCCGGATACCGATCCGCCGCTGACGACAGAGCAGTTCTCACCGTCATGGTAGTAGGCCAGACGGATCTCTCCGAAGATATCACCGGTCATCTCGCTGACCTGGAAATCGGAGAATTCGACGATCTCAAGATATTTGCCGGAACGGATCTCTTCTTCGCTCTTCGTACCGCCGCTTACCACATAGTTGGTGATGGAGAAGGTATCATCGAGTCCCAGATACTGCGAGAACATCCTTCCGCCCCAGTAGGCTTTCGGTGTATTGGCTTCCATCAGCACTTCATCGCGAACCGGAGATCCTTCTGCATCATAACGGAAGTTCCGGTCGGAGTTTTCCAAGACTCTCCTCGTTTCGATCGTGACTTTATCGCCTTTGACTTCTTCTGCGATCTCTTTTCCGATCTCGAACGTAGACATTCTGCGTACGACTAAGGCCGTATTCAGATTCCCAAGGAAATAATTATAGATCTGCAGGGCGGCATCGGTAGAGAATACGACCGGACATTCCTTCAATACCGGTGTATTGACAGCTGTCAGACGGTCTTTTCCGAAGCGCAGTGTATCTTCGATCTCCTTGCAGACATGAGCTTTATCGCAGGCTCCCAGTTTATAGAAACGGTAGAGCTCGATCTCATGTTCATCATTCTTCGCATTGACGACGACATCCAGTGTGGAAGACGGATATGTCTCAGTCACATCGATACCGGTAGAAGTGATGTATCTCTTCGTCGTGACTTTGGAGAAGATCTCGTAGGAATTGAGATATTCCGTGTCCGTCTCTTTGACCTCATTGAAGGCTGTGATGAATTTCTCTGCTTCCTCAGCTGCTTCCGGGATACGTACTTCGATCTCTTCCGCCACTTTCGGCACCAAGTCGGGAGGCCAAGCGGTCTT
>JAZPYW010000169.1:0-2602 GCA_045544415.1 Erysipelotrichaceae bacterium | reverse complement strand
ATGAGGAAGAGACACTGCTCCGTTCTCTCGATCTCTCCTCCAGAGATTCTTCCGCTCATTTCCTCCATCGTCTGGAAGATGCATTAGAGGCGATACGGAAGAAGGAAAGCATCATCATCCAGAGAAAAAGACGTAAAGAAGAAGAGATATTCCCTCTCTTCCTGCACCGTCAGAACGACTATTACTATCTCTATTATCACTATCCGGAAAACGAGAAGATCTATCATACCCGTTTCGACAACCTCCTCTCGCTTTCCTTTACCGGAAACAGCGATCCTTCCCGCATCCCTCTCTCCCGCGTCAAAGAGATGATCGAAGGAAGCACGGACTCCTACTTCGAAGGAAAGAACGTCACCGTACGTTTCGACATCCTCAAGGACTCCGACTACCTGCGCGACCGTCTTTCCGACGACTTCCCGAACATCGTCTTCAGCAGATCCTCTTTCTCCATCCGCACCAGCATCAATCACCTCTTCTTCTCCCGGATCGCCGGCTATCAGGATCAGATAAAAATCAGCGATCCGAAGATCGCTGAATCATTTCTGAATTATCTGAAAGAGCTGGAAAGTGTCTACTTGCCGTAGAACGGACTGGTGATCTCCGGATTGAATTCCAGATGAGCCATCAGTTCATCGATCGTCACGAGCTGGTATCCCTGAGATACGAGTTCCGGTACCAGGATATCGATCGCTGCTCCCGTAGCCGAATAGAGCTCATGGAAGAGAACGACACGGTTATCTCCCAGTTTTGCCCGGGCTTCCTCCAGGATCGAATAGGTATCGTGGCTGGACCAGTCCATGGAATCGACATTCCATAAGATGTCTCTCAGACCGGTGATACGGGATACTTCCGGATTATGTGCACCGTATGGAGAACGGTAGACCGTCATCTGATAGCCGAGATGTTCCTTGACATAATCGACCGTATCCATGACCTGGAATACTGCCGAATCGATATCGATCTCGGTCAGATTGGCGTGATCGCTCGTATGGGAACCATACTGATTTCCCCTCTCGATCGAGACTTTCATGAAGTCCATCTGAGCCTGAGAAAGACGGTTTCCGACGATGAAGAAGGTCGCATTTCCGTCATAGCGGTACAGGGTATCGATGATGCCCTGACCGACCGAAGAATACGGTCCGTCATCAAAGGTAAGGGCGACCATCGGTCTCTCCGGATCGAGGTATCTTTCTTTGATATACATTTCCTGCGGGATCCCGAAGTCCATGCCGATCTCGCTTTCCATATACTTGAGCGGCACACGGACATCGAAGCCGTATTTTTTCTCATGATAGATGAGATCTCCGTTGTCAAACGAGAAGAGCTCGGCATCTGCCGGCAGTGCATCATAGAAAGAATCTTCCAGGAAAGCCGCAGAATAGTAGGTATCCGGATAATTCTTCTTGACCGCATAACGCAGCCGGTCGGAGAGGATCTGTCTTCCTCTGTCGGTGATATAGCTGAGAGACGGTTCTTTGAAGTCTCTCGTGAGATAAGCTTCATAGGCATCCGGATAATAGAGATGCAGATAATCTCCTGCTTTGGAGAGCTCATAATCGTAGATCCGATCCCCTTCTTCTGCGGTTTTCGCTGTACACAGAGATCTCGCAAAATCTTTGCCCATCTCTTCCGGATAAAAGACAAGGCAGTGTTTTTCCTTGTATCGCTTCGCATCCTCGTTCGCAGAACGGACACCGATGAAATGGATATTGAAATTGGCAATGAGATGTATCAGAAGCGCGATGATCGCCAATAGAAGTATCCCTCCTACGGCTACCACACCTTTACGCAGACGTCTTTTCTTTTTACGTTTCACACCCGGCCTTGCGGCAGCAGTCTTTCTTGTCATATTCTGTTTATTCACGTTACTATTATATATCAATTCTTCCGTTTCACATTTATCAGATTCTAGTTTTCTCCTATCCGGTGATATCATAAGAGAAAAGGGGGAAACTGTTATGTACAGTTTTGAGAACGACTACTCTGAAGGTGCTGCTGCTGAACTTCTGGAAGCACTGACACAAAACCGTCTGAGATCCTCTGTCGGATACGGACTTGATGAACACTGCCGGGAAGCTGCGGACCTGATCCGAAAAAAGATCGGCAGAGATGATGTCGACGTCCATTTCGTTCCGGGAGGAACTCCCTGCAACATCCTGGGCATTGTCACCTGTCTGAAAGCCTACGAAGCCGTCATATGCGTAGATTCCGGACATATCAATACTCATGAGACCGGCGCGATCGAAGCGACCGGACACAAGATCCTCACTTCCAGAGGAAGAGACGGAAAGATCCTGCCGGAAGAGATCGAAGAACTCTTCCTGAACCGTATGGAAGAACACATGGTCTATCCGAAGATGGTCTTCCTATCCGATTCCACCGAATACGGAACGATCTATACCAAAGAAGAACTGACTGCCATCTCGGCCATGTGCCGTAAATACGGACTCTATCTCTATCTGGATGGAGCACGTCTCGGTTCCGCTCTCACTTCCTCCGGAAACGATCTTACCCTGAAAGACATCGCTGATCTCGTCGATATGTTCTATATCGGTGGAACCAAGGTGGGAGCGTTATTTGGTGAGGCGGTTGTGATTACCAA
>JAZPYW010000168.1:0-10520 GCA_045544415.1 Erysipelotrichaceae bacterium | reverse complement strand
CCGCGGCATTCCGGACACGGGATATCCACATCCGGGAGAAACTGCACATCGAGGCTGATAGACCCGGTGCCGTCACAGACCGGACAGCGCAGTTTTCCGGTATTGTAGGAGAAATCTCCTGCCTTATATCCCTTCTCTTTCGCTTCCTTGAGACGGGCGAAGACCTTGCGCAGTTCATCATGGACATCCGCATAGGTAGCTACTGTAGAGCGGACATTGATACCGATCGGTGTCGCATCGATCAGTTTGACCTGAGAGATCCCTTCCGCTTCGATATCGCGGACATGAGCCGGCAGTTTTTCATGATGTATGTGTGCCTGCAGAGCCGGTATGAGGCTTTCCAGGACCATCGTCGTCTTTCCCGATCCCGATACTCCGGTCACGACGGAAAGCCGTCCTTTCGGCAGCGATACTTCCAGATCCTTTACAGTATGGATCTTCCCGGTAGATAGACGGATCTCTCCCTTTTCAAAGAGTTCTTCTTTATTCAGATCTTCCCGGTCGTGTATGACTTTCTTTCCGGAAAGGAAAGGACCGATACGGGAAGAAGGATCTTCCGAGATCTCTTCGATCGTTCCTTCGGCGATCACTCTTCCTCCCTCTGCTCCGGCATAAGGACCCATCTCGACGATCCAGTCGGATTTCGAGAGGATATCGGTATCGTGGTCGACCAGGATGATGGAGTTGCCGTCATGGATCAGATCTTCCATGACTCCGCATACGCCTTCCACATTGGCCGGATGCAGACCGATCGACGGTTCATCCAGTACGTAGAGCACTCCGGTCGTCCGATTCCGTACGGCCCGGGACAGCTGCATGCGCTGTCTTTCTCCGGTGGAGAGTGTAGAGGATTCCCTATCGAGCGTCAGATACGAGAGCCCCAGATCCATCAGGCGTCTTGAAGTATGGAGGTAGGATTCGCAGATGCTGACAGCCATCTCCTGCATGTCTTCCGGCAGAGAATCCGGTACGCCTTTGACCCATTCTTCCAGATCTTTCAGGGTCATGCGGCAGACATCGGCCAGCGAGATCCCGCGGAGTCTTGGTGAACGGGCTCTTTCGTTCAGTCTGCTTCCTCCGCATTCCGGACAAGGTGAGACCTTGAGGAACTTTTCGACCCGTTTCATCCCCTTCTCATCCTTCACATGAGACAGGGCGTTCTCCACGGTATATATCGCATTGAAGTAGGTGAAATCCATCTCTCCTACAGTATTTGTCTTTTCGTTGTGATACAGCAGATGATACTTGTTGGCAGGACCGTGGAAGACCAGGTCCTTTTCCTTCTCTGTCAGATCGCGAAACGGTACGTCAGTGCGTATCCCGACATGATCGCGGGCGATATCTTTCATCAAAGACCACATCAGAGACTGCCACGGTGCTACGGCACCTTCTTCGATCGTCAGAGAATCATCCGGTACGATCGTCGATTCATCGACCACACGGACGACTCCGGTCCCGTCGCAGTGCGGACAGGCTCCGGTGGAATTGAAAGCCAGTTCTTCTGCCCCCGGACCATAGAAATGCACACCGCATTCCGGACAGACGATCTCCTGTTCGGCTGCCACCATACGGGACGGAGGACAGTAGTGACCGTTTGGACAGCGGTGCGAGGCAAGACGAGAAAACATCAGCCTCAGACTGTTCAGCAGTTCCGTACCGGTGCCGAAAGTCGAACGGATCCCCGGTACTGAAGGACGCTGATGGAGCGCCAGAGAAGCCGGTACATAGAGGACCTCATCGACCGATGCCCGTGAAGCCTGCGTCATCCTTCTTCTCGTGTAGGTCGATAAGGATTCGAGATATCTCCGTGAACCCTCTGCATAGAGGACTCCCAGAGCCAGAGAGGATTTTCCGGAACCGGATACTCCGGCGATGCCGACGATCTTATTTAACGGGATATCGACATCGATATTCTTCAGATTGTGTACTTTTGCGCCCCGTACTTCGATATGGTCGGGACGTATCTGTTTGTATTTGTTCTGTGCCATGTCTCCATTATAACCGTTTATACAGAAAAAAGGCCCCTTTCGGGACCTTGGAATGTTTCCTATTCGATGGAATTGACCAGGGAGAATACTTCTTCCCGGATCACCTTATTGACCGCCAGCGCTTTTTCGCGGCCGTCCTGCTTTGTATAGAAATAGAACTTGATCTTCGGTTCGGTACCGGATGGACGGATCGCAAACCAGCTACCGTCTTCCAGGAAGAAACGCAGCACGTTGGAAGCCGGGATATCCTCATAGCCGTGCAGATAATCGATGACCTGTACGACCTTTCTTCCCGCAACTTCCTGCGGCAGATCCTTGCGCAGTTCCACCATCATACGGCTGATCCTTTCAGCTCCTTCGATGCCTTCCAGAACGATGTTCGGTTCATCTTCCGCATAGTATCCGTATTTTTCGAAGAGTTCCTGCAGAACGTTCCACAGCGTCTTTCCTTCTTTACGGTAGTAGGCAGCTGCTTCCGCTACCAGCATACCCGCCGAGATGCCGTCTTTATCGCGGATCTCCGGACAGGAGGCATAACCGACGGATTCTTCATAGCCGAAGAGGATCTGATAGCCTCTCTCGATGAGTTCCGGATAGCGTCCGCAGATGTTCTTGAAACCGGTAAGAGCTTCAAACATCTCGACACCGTAGGCTTTCGCCATCTCGGTAGACATCGTCGAAGTGACGATGGATTTTACCATGGCTCCCTTTTCCGGCAGCGTTCCGGCACTCTTTCTTCCTTCCAGGATATAGTTGACCAGCAGGTATCCGGTCTGATTGCCGTTGAGCGGTACATAGTTTCCTTCATCATCCCGCAGTTCGATCGCAAAGCGGTCTCCGTCCGGGTCGCAGGCCATCAGCAGTTCGGCTCCGACTTTTCTTCCCAGTTCTTCAGACATACGGAAGGCTCTCGGATCTTCCGGGTTCGGATAGCCGACTGTCGTGAAATCCGGATCCGGATCTTTCTGTTCCTCAACGACATGCCAGTTATTGAATCCTCTGTCCTTCAGCATCGTTCTGAAAGGTACCGAAGAAGCGCCGTTGAGCGGTGTAAAGACCAGCGGGATCGACAGATCGATCTCGTCGCCTCCGTGGATGGACATCGCTTCGATCGTATCGAGATAGGCCCGGTCATACTCATCCCCCAGGACCGTGATCATTCCGTTTTCTACATATTTATCGAAGTCCCCATAGCGGATATCGCTGAAGATGTCGACCGCATTGATCTTTTCGGTCATCCCGTCCGCGACGGTAGAAGATACCTGGCATCCGTCTTCCCAGTAGGCCTTATAGCCGTTATAGTCTTTCGGATTGTGCGAAGCAGTGATGTTGATACCGGAGATCGTTCCCAGTTTTCCAACCATCCAGGCCAGCTGCGGAGTCGGTCTCAGATCCGGGAAGACATAGGCTCTGATGCCGTTCTCAGCCAGGATCCCCGCTGCCATACGGGAGAATTCCTTTGAAAAGTGTCTCGGGTCGTGAGCGATCACGACACCGCGGTCCATCGCTTCCTGTCCATAGCCTTTGATATAATCGGCAATACCCTGTGTCGCCTTTCCTACTGTCAGTACGTTCATACAGTTCGTTCCGGCCTTTACTTTGCCTCTAAGTCCTGCCGTACCGAAAGAGAGGTCTTTATAGAAACGCTCCTTGATCTCTCCGTCATCATCGCGTATCGAAAGAAGTTCTTTCTTCAACGGATCATCATCGCTCAGCTTTTCCAGCCAGAGTTCATATTTCTGTTTGTATTCCATTATATTGTCTGTCTCCTTACTCTCTTATTATAGCTTAATCCTCCTTAAGAATCTCTTGATTCTTCCGGGTCTCTCTTCTGAGGAAACTGATACAATAGATGTAAGATAAGTGATTTTTATCATATGAGGAGTTCAGATGATCCGTAAATATGTATTCGGTACCCCCGTCTGCAAGACGATGGCCGTCATAGAAGAAGTTGAAAGAGGAGATGTCCTTCCCTATTTTCTGGTAGAAGACGAAGATAAGCTCAGTTTCCGCTACTCTCTGCATCCGGAAGATATCGTCTGGGGACTGGGCGAAAACATGGGTTCCATGAACAAACGTCCGGGACACTACGTCTCCTATAATGTCGATAATCCTCACCACCGCAAAAATACCCCTTCTCTCTACAGTGCCCACAACTTCTTCATCGTCGACGGAAAGGAACACTTCGGAGCTTTCTTCGATACTCCTTCCAAGATCTCCTTCGACATCGACCGGAAACATCCCGGAGAGATCGTTGTCCGCACTTCCAATAAAAACCTTGAAGTATACATCATCGAAGCTTCGGACAGCTATTCGATCGCCCGGGAATTTCTGAAGATCATCGGTCCTTCTTTCCTTCCTCCTCTCTGGGCCTTCGGATACGGGCAGTCCCGCTGGGGATACAAGACGGAACTCGACTTTCTCGAAGTGATCGAGAATCATAAACTCCATCATCTCCCTCTGGACTATGTCTGCATGGATATCGACTATATGGACCGCTATATGGATTTCACCGTCGATAAAGTCCGCTTCCCTTTCCTGAAAAAGTTCGTCGAAGAAGCGAAAAAGAGGCATATCCGTCTCGTGCCGATCATCGATGCGGCCATCAAGGTCAAGGAAGGCTATGATGTCTATGAGGAAGGCATCGCAAACGATTATTTCTGTCACAACAAAGACGGTTCTGTCTATAAAGCAGCCGTTTGGCCGGGCATGTGCCACTTCCCGGATTTTCTGAGAGAAGACGTACGGAAGTGGTTCGGCGATAAATACAAATTCCTGACCGATATGGGATTTGAAGGTTTCTGGAACGATATGAATGAACCTTCGATCTTTTATTCGGAATATTCCCGTTTCCGCATGACTCTGGACCTCATCCGCAACTTCATCGATCCGCATCATCAGGAAAATAAGGCAGAAGAAACAGCTCATCGGGAATACCACAATTTCACCAATATCGTCGAAGGAAAGAAACAGGTCCATCACCTCGTCCATAATCTCTATGGGGCTTCCATGACGCAGGCTTCCGGAGAAGGCATCAGCGCTCATATGTCCAAACGTTACCTTCTCTTCTCCCGCAGTTCCTATATCGGAGCCCACCGCTATGGAGGCCTGTGGACCGGGGACAACGAATCCATATGGGATCATCTCCGGCTGGAAGTCCGGCAATTGCCGGGCCTCAACATGTGCGGTTTTCTCTACAGCGGCGCCGATACCGGAGGCTTTGCGGACCACTGCGACCGGGAACTGATGCTGAGGTGGCTGGCTGTGTCGCTGTTCACGCCGCTGATGCGCAATCATTCCGCCAAGCGGAGCCGAAGACAGGAATGCTACAGATACAAGGGGATCGAAGACTTCCGTACCATCCTCAGACTGCGCTACATCCTTCTCCCCTACCTCTATTCCGAATTCATGAAGGCAGCCTTGTCCTGCGACATGTATATCAAGCCTCTGGCCTTCGCATATAATGACGAGACCTCGCGAAGATGCGACGATCAGCTCCTCGTCGGCGATTCCCTCATGATCGCTCCGATCATGGAGAAAGGAAAGACACAGAGGAAGGCATGGCTTCCGGAAGAGATGACGGAAGTACGTTTCAATAAAGAAGGATTCCATCTTGAAAAGATCCCGGCCGGAGAACACACCCTCTCTGCAGGCCTGGGAGAAGTGGTCTTCTATATCCGCAAAGGAAAATGTATCCCCATCGCAAAGGAAGCAGAGAACACCGATGAACTGGATCTTGAAGATATACAGCTCATCGGAGATGGAGATACCTATGAACAGTATCTCGATGACGGATCATCGAAAGACTGCAGTCTGGATAATATCCGCATTCTCAGAAAGGAAGAGTGAGTTCTTCCTTTTTCTGTATCTTAAAAATGTGCTATGATGTCACTGTTGCCTATTTGAAAGGATATTCTATGAATTTCGATAAACGTTTTTTCAAGCAGCTGCTCGTCGTCGTCATTGCGACAATATGCGTCGGCATCTGCATTCTGGATTTTCTCTATGCCGCTCTGGGTTCCGATTCCCTCACAGTCTTTGAAGAAGGTCTCAGCAAAGCGCTCCATACCTCCATCGGGAACGGAGCCATGATCTACAATGTCTCCTCCCTCGTGCTCAACCTGATCTTCTTCCGCAAAAACATCGGCTGGACGACCATCGTCAACGCCTTAGGTGTCGGCATCTCCGTCAACATCGTCGAACCGGTCCTGCTGCCGTTCCTCACTCTCAGTTCTTCTCTGCCGTTCCGCATCCTGCTGTTTGCGCTGGGAATGCTGTTCTGCTGCATAGGCTGCGCTCTGCTGATCTACGGAAGAGCCGGCATGAGCACTCTGGATGCCTTATGTACCGGTATCGGCGAACTCATCAGAGTCCCTTACCGCTATGTCCGTATCGCCGCTGATGCTTTGCTGCTGATCTGCGGCTTCCTGATGGGAGGAGTCGTCGGGATCGGATCGGTATTTGCGATGCTGCTGACCGGACCGCTCATCTCCTCTCTGGCAGATCTCTTCAGGAAACATCTTCCGGAAATTTAAAAAACCTGCCCTAAGGCAGGCTGCACCGTAGTGCGTCCGCTCACAATTCAACCGATCGTTTTTCACCAATTCTGAAAAATCGTCACGGACCTTCTACCAGTACACCCTCATTATACAGTCTCCGGACAATGATGCTCAATAACCAAAAAGAGGCAGAACACACCGTTCTGTCTCTTTTTAAAGATCTTTTTTGTGGATAAAGAGAACACCGAGCGTATTCGGACCGCAGTGCGAGGAGATCGTACAGCCGGCTACAGCCGTATAGATGTTCCGGAAAAGACCGATCTCCTTCACCTGTTCTACGATGGAAGATACGATCTCTTCTTCGCAGCCGGAATGGGTCACGAACACATATTCCGGATCGATATCTTCTCTGTCTGCCAAAGCATCTGCTGCATATTTCTTAAGAACTGCCGACATTCTCCCGCGGTATTTCCGGGCAACAGACATCTTTCCTTCCCGGACCTGTATGCACGGTTTGATATGGAAAAGATCGGCAGAGAATGCCGCCATTGCCGAACATCTTCCGCCCTTCTTCAGGAATTCCAGCGTATCGATCACGAAGGTGGAATCAACTTTCGTCCTGAGTCTTTCGACCTCTTCGACGATCTCTTCCGCTTTCTTTCCTTCTTTGACCATATCGCAGGCCTTCAGGATCAGAAGACCGATACCGGTGCTGAGATTCCGGCTGTCGATCACATGGATGCCTTCAAAATTGGCGGCTGCCAGACAGGCGTTATTGCAGGTGGAAGACATATCCGAAGAGATGGTAAAGAATACGATCGAATCATATTCCTTTTTCCATTCTTCAAACGCATTCAGGAATTCGCCGATATTGACCGCGCTGGTATGCGGGAGTTCTCCGGTCTTATCGTAGTGTTCATAGATCATCTGAGGGACAATATCGACACCGTCTTGATACGTTTTATCGCCAAGACTCACTCCCAGAGGAAGGATCTTGATACCGCGTTCTTCGATCAGCTCTTTTGGAAGATCGCACGTGGAGTCCGATGCGATCAGGATTCTTTCTGCCATTTACTAGGGTCTCCGTTCTTCAAACGAGACAATTGTACCTTATATTCTTATTTAAACTCAACTGGTTCACACAAAAAGGAGAACTTTTCGTTCTCCCTTTCTGTTTCTATCTTCTGCCGCCGAAACCCGGACCTCCGGAGAAGTTTCCTCCCGGAGCTGTTCCCTGAGCGCCCGGACCGCCCATCATTCCTCCTCCCATCATGGAGTTGGAGAGGGAAGTGACCTGCTGGCCGTTGACAGTGACTGTGCCGCCGTTGAGTTCAGCGCCGTAGTCGAAGTCGAAGGCGAACTGGGCAGTGATATCGACTGTACCGCCGTTGATGATGATATATCCGTTGGAATCCAGGGCATCCGTATCACCGGCACCCATATCTACGGTAAGGGACCCGCCGTTGATCTCCAGAGTCGGTACGGAGTAATTGGATTTCGCTGCTGCATTGATGCCGTCATCCGATGCATTGATCGTGATATTGCCGCCGTTGATCTGGATATAGGTAGCTTCGAGTCCTTCAGCTGCCTTGATGTTCAGTGTTCCGTCATCGATCTGTAAAACCGTTGTCGCATGGACGGCATCATCACCGGCATTGATATCGATGTCTCCTCCGGCAATATAGATATAGCCGACAGTATTGTCTTCGTCATTCTCCGCATGCAGTGCGTCTTCCAGAGTCACGATATCGAGTGTCCCTCCGGCAATGCGGATCGAGTCGTTCGCTTCGATCGCGTCATCTGCAGAATCGATGACGATGGTCCCTCCGGTCACTTTGACGTCATCTTTTCCGGAAATGCCGTTCTCGCTGGAAGTGATGTTCAGTGTCCCGAGACCGTTCAGCGTGATATCGTCTTTGGCGAAGATGACCGCATCGGTATGCGTATCACCGTCATAACCGAATGTACCGGTAACGCTCAGATCGTTCTCACTGTCTGTCGTTGTGATGAATGTCTTATCGGCGTTCTTTACGTAGATGCATGGAGAATCGCTGTTGGTGATCTGCAGACCGTCCAGGACGAGCTGTACCTTATCTTCATCTCCGGCTTCCACGACGACCGTAACTTCCTTCGCACTGCCGCTCAGTACGTAGACACCTGCAGCTGTGATCGTGATATCGTTTCCGTCTTCTACGGTGTAATAGACCGCATCCGCGAGATCGGCCGTCTGGGTGAGATCACGTTCTGTGAACTCTTGCGAACCTTCGATGCGTCCGCCTTCCGAAGCCTGATAGGATACCGTCATGCTCTCCTGAGAAGAAGCAGTATCATTTTCCTTTGGAGTCTCTTCCGCTGTCTTCTCCCCCGTCTTTTCGACCGGAGTATCGTTGATGATCTCCTTTTCTTCTTCTATCGTATTGGAACAGGCGCTGAGGCTGATGACCATCAGAACTGCCAGGATCATGCTTAAGAACTTTTTCATGTGTTTGTCCTCCTTTGTGCTGGTTTATGGTTACAGAATACGTGAGCTCTGTGAACTTTTCCTGAACTCCATGTGGAAGGTAAATGAAACTATTCAGACAGGGATGATATACTTTCTACAGAAGGTAAACGCTATGAAATATCTGAAACAGTTTCTGATCATACTCTCTCTGTCTTTTCTCGGAGAACTCCTGCATGCCCTGATCCCGCTTCCCATCCCTTCCAGCATCTACGGACTGCTGATCCTCTTTCTGCTTCTGAGCACGAAAGTCTTCCATCTGGAAGATGTCCGGGAAACGAGTGAATTCCTCATCGCCATCATGCCGGTGATGTTCATACCGGCAGGCGTACGTCTGATGACTTCCGGGACCGAACTGAGCCCGATCCTGCTTCCGGCCATCGTCATCGTCATCGTCACGACGGTCCTCGTCTTCTTCGTCAGCGGAAAGACTGCAGTATACATGAGAAAAGGAGGAAAAAGATATGAATGAATTCTTCCTGTCCTCCTCCTATGCGGGGATCGTATTGAGTTTGGCGGCCTATTTCCTGGGTCTCTATCTGAAGAAACGTTTCCGTTATTCTTTCTTGAATCCTCTGCTGATCTCGATCATTTGCGTCATCGTTTTCCTGCTTTTGGGAAAGATCGAATACGACTCCTATAATGCCTCCGCCAAATACCTGAGCTGGCTGCTGACACCGGCTACCATCTCTCTGGCAGTTCCGCTCTATCAGCAGCTCGAAGACCTGAAGAAGAACTGGAAGACCATCCTGATCTCCGTTCTCGCCGGCTGTCTCACATCGCTTGCGGCCATCCTGTTATTGAGCGTCCTCTTCGGATTCACGCACGCACAGTATGTGACCTTCTTACCGAAATCCATCACGACGGCCATCGGCATGGCGCTTTCGGAAGAACTGGGCGGCAATGTATCGATCAGTGTGGCGGCCATCGTCCTTACCGGGATCTTCGGCAATATGACCGCCGAAGCACTGGCTTCCCTCTTCCATTTCGATGATCCTCTTGCGAAAGGTCTGGCGATCGGCACCTCCTCGCATGCGATCGGCACCTCGAAAGCCTACGGGATCGGCGAGACGGAAGGTGCGATGTCTTCTCTGGCTCTGGTCCTTTCCGGACTCTTTACCGTCGTGCTGATGAACCTCTTCGTCTTCTTTCACTGAGTTTTTTTGAATCTGCTACAATAAAGGTAACGAGGAGAAGGATATGAGAAAGATAATAATTGATACCGATACCGGTTCTGATGATGCAGTAGCGATCATGATGTGTTTGAGGGAGCCTTCTGTCGACATCGTCGCTTTGACGACGGTCAGCGGCAATGTACCGCTTGAACAGGCAACTCTGAACTGCCTGATGTCCGCCGAGATCGCCGTAGGTGCGAAGAACGTTCCTCCGGTCTACGTCGGTGCCGACCGTCCGCTGATGAGGGAACGGGTCCATGCGCGCAATGTGCACGGAAACGACGGAATGTCCGACTGCGGTCTCATCCATCCGACTGTACGGCCGGTCGAGGGAGTCAAAGCCTGCGATGCGATCATC
>JAZPYW010000167.1:0-36729 GCA_045544415.1 Erysipelotrichaceae bacterium | reverse complement strand
CCATCATCGACCATCATCGAAGAAAGGCCGATCTCGATGTCGATCCGATCCTGATCTATCTGGAAGCCGGTGCCTCTTCGGCAACGGAACTTACCTGCGAATTCCTGAACTATCTCGGCAAACATGCGGAGATCCTGCCGGAAGAAGCCAATATCATGTATCTGGGTCTTTTGATCGATACGAACCGTTTCCGTACCCGTACAGGCTCGAGGACCTTCGATGTGGCCAAGACCCTGCGGAACTTCGGAGCTGATCCGGTCGTCTGCGATACGCTGGTGCAGGAGCCGTATGAACTCGTCAAGAAACGTACGGACATCATATCCAATGCGAAACTCTACCATGACAATATCCTCGTCTCCACGATGGAGAACGGTACGGTGCCGCGTTCCATCGCTTCTCAGGCAGCTGACCAGATGATACAGGTCAAGGAAGTGGAAGCTTCCTTCGTCATCTGCCGGACACCGGAAGAGGATGCGGTCATTTCCGCCCGTTCCAAGGGTACGATCAATGTACAGGTCATCCTGGAGAAGATCGGCGGTGGCGGTCATATGGCTGCCGCAGGCTATCAGTCGAAAGATGAGACGGTCAAGGCACTGAGAGATAAGGTATGTGCGGCGATCGATGAATATTACAAAGAAGGAGGGATCACGAATGAAAGTAATACTGCTAAGTGATGTCAAGAAAGTAGGGAAAAAGGGAGAAGTCAAGGAAGTATCCGACGGATACGGACAGAACTATCTCATCCGTCAGAATCTGGCGGTAGCCTACTCGGAAGGAAGCAAGAAAGTTCTGGATAAGCAGAACGAGAATAAAGCGAAAGAAGACGAAGAAAACAGAGCCAAGGCAACGCAGATGAAGAATGAGATCGAGAAGAAGATGTTCGACTTCCCGGTCAAGTCCCGCAACGGAAAAGTATTCAATTCCGTATCGACCAAACAGATCGCCGAACAGCTCAGGAAACAGGGCTACGAGATCGATAAGCGCAAGATCCTCGACAATGAACCGATCACATCTCTGGGTGTGACACAGGTGAGGATCGAATTATATAAAGATGTCATTGCGACGATCAAGGTACATCTGATCGAAGAATAGGAGTTCTATGTCAAACAAGTCCATGCCTTACAGTATAGAAGTAGAAGAATCCCTGCTGGGAAATCTTTTACTCTATCCGGAAAGTCTGAAAGCCGTAGCGGATGCGGGTGTCGTGTCGGAAGATTTCTATCTGGACAAGCATAAACGCATCTTCAATATCATCATCAGTATGTATGACAACCGGGAGAAGGTGGATATCGTCTCCTTTTCCTCGAAGCTCAAGGACTTTGACTATTTCGATAAGATAGGCGGCATGGATTATCTGATGCAGCTGGTCAATTCGACCATCTCGGCCTCCAATACGGAAGAATACATCCGTATCCTCAAAAACAAGTCTCTCTCCCGTCAGATCATCAAGGCTGGGGAAGAGATCGCTACGGAAGCTTATGACGGCTCTACGGGCATCGATTCGCTCTTAGAGAGCGCGGAAGACAGGATCCTGAAGATCACGAGAAGCCGTACGGATGCGGACTTCAAATCCGGAAGCGATGTCTTTGAAGCAGCGGTCAAGCAGATGGAGAAGATACAGGAAGCCGGATCGGCCATTACCGGAGTACGTACGCTGTACAGTGATTTCGACAGAGTCACGGCCGGTCTGCAGAGAGGCGACCTCATCATCCTGGCTGCCCGTCCTTCCATGGGCAAGACAGCTCTGGCCCTCAATATCGCTTTGAATGCCGCATCGGTATCTCAGGGCGCGATCGCCATCTTCTCTCTGGAAATGCCTGCCGAACAGCTGGCTTTCCGTATGTTCGGTGCGAAGTCTCAGGTGCCGATCACCAAGATCCGTACCGGAAAACTCGATGACAACGACTGGTCGATGATCAATGAAGCATCCCAGGAACTGAGAAACCAGAAATTCTTTATCGACGATACCCCGGGCATCAAAGTGTCCGATATGTATGCGAAAGCCCGCAAGCTCAAGAGTGACTACGGTCTTTCCCTGATCATCGTCGACTATATCCAGCTGATACAGGCGGCCGGCAAGTCGGAATCGAGACAGCAGGAAGTATCCGAGATCTCGCGTAGACTCAAGGCTATGGCCCGAGAACTGGAAGTACCGCTGATCGCTCTGTCGCAGCTCTCGCGAAGCGTCGAGAGCCGTCAGGACAAGCGCCCGATGCTGTCGGACTTACGAGAATCCGGAGCCCTCGAACAGGATGCCGACCTGGTCCTTTTCCTCTACCGTGAAGAATACTACAACCGGGAACAGGGAAACGAGAACGAGCGCGAAGATATCGAGCTCATCATCGCCAAGCACCGTAACGGCGCTACCGGTACGATCAAGCTGGCCTTCGAAAAGAACATCAACGCCTTCTATTCCATCAAGGGAGAAAAAGAGGAATTCTAATGAAAAAGTTCCTTCCGATCCTGTTCAGTCTCCTTCTGAGCGTCGGCATCGTCTTCGGACTGCCTATGCTGATGAAGGGAGAGGAGACAGGGCTCATCGAAAAGAAAAACGAAAAGTCGATTCTCAAGCAGGAGATCCTGAATTACTCCGATAAAGAGAATACGTATTATAAGTTATACAACAGCGGGAAACTCGTCGGTGTCATCAAGGACATGGATGAGATCAACGCTGCTTTTGACCGTGAATACGAAAAGTTCAAAGAAGATTTCCCGAATACGGAATTAGGTCTCAAGGAAGACCTGTATATCGCCGAAGAAAAGTCCTTCATGAACTTTGAAGATATCGATGAACAGATCATCGATTATCTGATCGATAACGATCTTCTGGGCATCAAGACCACAGCGATCGAATTCTCTACGGCCAGCGGTGTCTATGACATTATCTATGTCAAGAATATCGATGATTTCTATAAGGCACGTGATGAATTCATCCTGAACTTCATCTCCAAGGAGACGCTGGATAAGCTCCGTCAGAATGAGTCGATCGATGATCCGGTCGATTTCGGTACGATCGAGAAGAATATCCAGATCCAGGAAAAGATCGCTTATGAAGAAGCCTTTGCGAATCCGGAAGAGATCTTTACGGACTTCGGCGAGATCTTCGATTATCTGTGCTACGGACGCAATGAGAACAGACAGTATTATACCGTTCCGGAAGGAGAGACCTTGCAGGGTGTCGGCTCGCATTTCGGCGATATGAACCCGCACCAGCTGATCATGCTGAATCGGGATATCCTGGTCAGTGAAGACCAGATCCTGATGCCGGGGACCGTTCTGAATGTCACCTACTATACTTCTCCGATCACGGTCGTCGTCACCAAAGAGAAACTGACGCAGGAGGCCATCACTCCGGCAGCTCCGATCTATAAGGAAGATGATACGCTTCCGGTCGGCAGCAAGGAGATCATCGTCGATGAAGTCTTCGGTCTCAACAATATCCTCTATGAAGAGAAGTGGATCAACGGCGTACTGCAGAGCGGCGAAGCGAAGTCTACTTATGTCGTACGGGAACCGGTACAGGGCGTCATCTCCTTAGGTACGATGCCGGTAGTCAAGACCGGTACCGGAAACTTCATCTGGCCGGTCGACCAGCCGCATATCTCCTGCGGATACGGATGCTATCCGGGCCATACCGGTACCGATATCCAGTCCAACTATAATCGTTACGGCAATATCTATGCCGCCGACTCCGGTGTCGTCATCCGCAACAGCTACGACTCCCTCAGCGGCAACTACGTCGTCATCGACCACAACAACGGCTACTACACCTGGTACGGTCATATGAACGAACCGGGTTATGTCACGGAAGGAGAGGCAGTGGAGAGAGGTCAGATCATCGGCCAGATCGGTATGACCGGTCTCACGACAGGTCCGCACGTCCACTTCCAGATGCACTACGGTGCCTTCTCCTGGTCCAATATCATCAACGTATGTTCCGTCATGGACTGCAGTTCAACATATTAGAGGTCCCCTATGAAATCAAACAGACCATTGTATGCGGCGATCATCCTGCTGATCATCTGGAATATCTTCATGATGCTGTACTATAACGACCGTCTGAGAAACCGGGAGGGAGAAACTCCGGGTGTCATCATCAACGACGTTGAAGTAACGGGTTTTTCTACGGACTTTACGGAAGTCGTCGAAAAGGCCAAGAGCGCTACGGTCTCCATTGAATGCAACGGCAGTGTCTCGAGCGGTTTCCTCTACCGTCAGAGCGGTGATGATACCTACGTCATCACGACCTATCACGGCATCGCCGGAGACAGTCCGGTCTTCGTCATCTTCGATTCCGGCTACCGAAAGGATGCGGAGATCATCGGCTATGATATCTTTGCGGATATCGCTGTGCTGAAAATGGACCTTCCGTATCTCGCCGATACGATGATGACAGGAGACAGCGAACTGCTGAAGGAAGGGGAGTTCCTGATCGCGATCGGTACTCCGGAATCACTGAATTACCGCAGCAGTGTCGAACTGGCCATGGTCTCGGACCGCCTCAATACCTTAAGCAATTCCATCACTTTTGAAGGACATTCCTACGATTACTTCTCCTACCTCATCCAGCTCTCTTCCCTGATGAAAGAGGGCTACAGCGGCTCTGCCATGCTGAATATGGCCGGGGAAGCGGTCGGTGTCCTCGTGATGAAAAACGATGTCGCAAGTTTCGCACTTCCGATCAATGAAGTGAAACTCATCGCCGATAAGATCATCAACGGCGAAGAGGTGCACCGTACGATGATGGGACTCAGAGGAAGCTATATCGCCGAGATGGCCAACTATGAACGTTCCAATCTGAACCTGCCGATCGAAGTGACGGAAGGTATGTATATCAACCGTATGAAGGAGACGGCTCTGGCCTATGTCGCCGGAGTACGAACCGGAGATGTATTGTTGTCAGTCAATGATATCCCTCTGACGGGACATGTATCCCTGATGAATATCGAATATACTCCTGCCGAAGAATATGTGTTCCGGGTCCTGAGAAACGGCGAGACGCTGGAATTTACGGGACGGATCGATGATTAAGATCCTCTGTGTCGGCAGGATCAAAGATAAGCACCTCGAGGCGCTGATCGATGACTATGCGAAAAAGATAAACCGCTATCATAAACTGGAGATCGTCGAAGTAAAAGATGAAGCGATCACCGGGAATGAGAAGGATGTACTGAATACTGAAGGGAAGAGACTTCTGGAGAAGATCGGGAAGGATGAATATGTCATCCTGCTGGATCTGCACGGAAGGACCATCGATTCTCTTTCTCTGGCCGAAAAGATCGACAAGCTCTTTATCGGCACGAGCAGGCTGACTTTTGTGATCGGAGGCTCCTTAGGTCTCTCGGACGAGGCGAGAGCACGGGCAAATGAACGCATCCGTCTCTCGGATCTGACCTTTCTGCACGGGATGACGAGGCTCATCCTGCTGGAACAGATCTACCGCAGTTTCAAGATTCTGAATCATGAAACCTATCATAAGTAAAACCTTGAAAAGGAAGCGCTTTCGTAATAAAATAGGTATGTGCATTAAGGAGGATTATCATAATGAAAGAATGTAAAGTTACTGTTATCGATCCGGTAGGATTACACGCTCGTCCTGCTACTGTCGCCGTAAACGCAGCCAGCAAGTTCAAATGTGATGTCAAGGTCACATTCAAAGAGAGATCTGTCAACATGAAGTCCATCATGGGCGTTATGTCCCTCGGTATCCCGACTCAGTCGGAGATCGTGATCTCCTGTGAAGGCGAAGGCGAAGAAGAAGCTCTCGCAGCGATCGTCAATACATTAAAAGAACAGAACGTCATCGCTAAGGACTAATAATCACACACAAAAGAGGGAGTTCACTCCCTCGTTTTTTCATGATGGAGGAAAACATGGACTATAAACAGAAATATCAGATGTGGCTCAATCATCCGGATCTGGATCCGGAACTCAAAAAAGAGCTTGAAGCGATGAACGAAGGCCAGATCAAGGATGCCTTCTTCAAGGATGTCAAGTTCGGTACTGCCGGTATGAGAGGTCTGCTGGGAGCAGGTTCCAACCGTCTCAACATCCATACGGTACGTCAGGCTACTCAGGGTCTGGCCGATTACCTGAATAAGAAAGTCACAGACCGTACACCGTCGGTAGCGATCGCCTACGACAACCGTTATTATTCCCATGAATTCGGTATGGACTGCGCGAAGCTCCTGGCTTCCAACGGTATCAAGGTCTACGTCTTCGATACTCTTCGCCCGACACCGGAACTGTCCTATACGGTACGGTACTACCACTGCGATGCCGGTATCATGATCACCGCATCCCACAACCCGAAGGAATACAACGGCTATAAAGTATACGATGAACAGGGCTGTCAGCTCATTCCGGAACTGGCAGATCAGGTCATCGCCGAGATCGACAAGATCGAAGACGGCATCGCCGTAAAACCGGGCGAATATGATCCGAACCTCATCGTCATCGCCGGTGAGGAAGTCGATGATGCCTACAATAAGGATGTCCTTTCGATCCGTATCAATCCGAATGAACCGAAAGACTTCAAGATCGCTTATTCTCCGGAACACGGCACTTCCTACAAGCCGGTCATGAGAGCACTGAAGGAAGCCGGCTATGATATCTATGCGGTCGAATCTCAGAAAGATCCGGATCCTGCCTTCTCCAATACGAAGACACCGAACCCGGAAGATCTGCGTTCCTATGAGGGAGTCCTCGAATTAGGTAAAAACATCGGTGCAGAGCTCCTGCTGGTATGCGACCCGGACGGCGACAGAATGGGTGTCGGCATCCTGCATCAGGGCGAATATCACATCCTGACCGGAAACCAGACCGGTGCCTTACTGATGGAATACATCCTCTCCAATAAGGAAGTTCCGGCAAACGGCTGCATGTTCAATACGATCGTTACCAGCGATTTAGGTGAAGCAGTGGCGAAGTATCACGGCTGCGGCTGCGAAAAGACGCTGACCGGCTTCAAGTACATCGGCGATAAATATCACAAATACGAACAGAATCACGAAAAGATCTACATGTTCGGATATGAAGAGTCCTACGGCTCTCTGATCGCTCCGTTCGTACGCGATAAGGATGCGACTCAGGCATGTCTGATGCTGGCAGAGGCCTGTGCCTACTACCGTGCTCAGGGTAAGACGATGGTCGATGTCCTGAATGAGGTCTACGATAAGGTCGGTGCTTACTGCGATCAGCAGCTCTCCGTACTCTTACCGGGTGCTGACGGTGCCGTCAAACTGCAGGCCATCATGGACGGTCTGCGCGAGAAACCGCTCGTCGTACCGGGATATGATATCTATAAGGTCGAAGACTACAAGCTCCGTACGGTTACGGAAAACGGTGTCACAAGACCGTTCAATGAATATGATCTGACGGATGTCATCAAGTATTATCTCTCCGACGGATCCTACATCGCCTTCCGTCCATCCGGAACGGAACCTAAGTGCAAGGTCTATATCTGTGCTAAGGGAACGACGATGAAGGAAGCGGAAGAGAAGATGGAAGAGTTCAAGAAAGTCTCCGGAGCTGTGCTTGGAAACTGAGGAACTGAAAAAGAAAGCCAGAGAAGAAGGAGTCCCCATTATCCAGGATGCGGGACTCTCTTTTCTCTTGGAACTCATTGAAAAAGAAGGCTGCAGGGACATCCTGGAACTGGGAACGGCCGTAGGCTATTCTTCGATCGCCATGGCTTCTTTGAGAGACGACATCCGGATCGATACGGTCGAGAAAGATGAAGAGATAATACGGGAAGCGAAGGAGAATATCCGTAAGGCAGGACTGGAGGAGCGTATCTGTATCCATGCGCTGCCGATCGAGGAATTCCATACCGATAAGAAGTATGATCTGATCTTCGTCGATGCGGCAAAAGCTCAATACGGAAGATATACCGAACAGTTTCTGGATAATCTCAGGGAAGAGGGAGTCATGGTGTATGACAATATGATCTTCCACGGAATGATCTATCATCCCGATGATCTGAAGAACCGGGGAACGCGTTCCATGGTGAAGAAGATCCTCAGATTCCGTGAGTCTGTGCAGAAAGATGAGCGTTTTGATATAATGATGTATGACACCATAGGTGATGGGATCATGGTGCTCAGAAGGAGAAGTAAGTCATGAAACTGGAAAATATCGTCTTACTGGGATTTGTGAGATCCGCCATCGATTATCTGGAGAAAGAAGTATCTGGGGATGATCTTCCTCAGGATGTTTCTTTATATGAGCTCTTAGAGGCAAAACAGAGCCTTGAGAGAAAGATAGAAGCTTCCCTGGGACAGATGAGGGGAAACACAGAAAATCTTCTTGAGAGCGGCAGAGAAGCCTTTGAGAAGTATCTGAATGAACGCAGACAGAAACGCAGCATCATCGATGAGTTCGATGATCTCTTTGCGGGAAAGGAACTGCATGAGAATGAACTGGATGATCTGTTAAGACCGTATTCGTTCGATAAGAAGGAAGAGAACGATCCGGATGAGGAATATGCCCGCCTGATCGCCGAAGCCTCTCAGAGAGCGAAAGAGGAGGATGTGAACTTCGATGTGGACTCTCTCTTCTCGGAAGTGCTTCCTCAGGAAGAAACGGTAAAGGAAGAAGAGAACAGCGAGATCGATGATATCTTCCGGGAGATCGTCGCTCAGGAAGAGATGCCGTTAGAGGAAGTTGTACCGGAAGAAGAGGAAGTCACTTCGGAAGACTATGTCGCTTCCCTGGTGGAAGATATCCGTTCCCATTCTCCGGCTGATGAACAGAACAAGCGTATGGAGATCGGCGAGAGACTGTCTCTCTACCGCAAGATCAACAAGATCTATCCGTATCTCTCCCGCGGTTTCATCCGGGCAGTCTACGATATGAAGAATTCCATCGCTGCCGAATATCCGCTCAATACCTACGTCATCATCCTGCACCGTCTCGTCTTCCGGAACCTCGAAGAACTGAGACAGTTCGTAGAGATCGTCCTAGGTCATAACTATAACGTGAACGTCGATGAAGATAAGATGATCGTCGATGTCTTCAAGGAACATTACAATTCCGACGGCAAGATCATCACCAACATCTTCGAGATCGCCAATCAGGCCAAGCTCCTGCACGGCGATTACGACGGATACCGGGTCATTGTAAAGGAAGATGAATAAGTCTTCCTTTTTTAGTGTTATAATATTAATTGTTATGAAAGGAGTTTCATTATGAAAGAAAAAAATCCTTACGAATCACAGAATACCGTCGATATTCCGGATTTCAGCACGCGCAAGAATGAAGAGACAGCCCCTGAAGAGACCGTAGAGAACACGGTCAATGGCCAGAGTGTCGATATGAGTGTGTTTGAACTGGACGCGGATGAATACGAAGAGAAAGAACCGGTCAGAAAGGAAAGAAAGATCCGCCAGTCGGTCATCTATGCCGGAGCGGCCCTGCTTGTAGCCTTACTGATCCTTTCCATCATCTCGATGATCGTAGCCGGAAATGCCCGTTCCAGTCTCAAGAAACTGCAGGCAGACTACGATAAGCTGTCGGAGAACTCCAAGGCTGTACAGAAGAGCTATGAAGATGAGATCACCTCTCTCAAAGCGCAGATCGAAGAACTGTCCAAGAAGTCTTCCGGATCGGATACGCCGAAACCGGATGATCAGTCCGGTGCCGTACGCTACCGCATCACGGCTTCCAACGGCATCAATATCCGTGCTGAAGCGAGCATCGAAAGCGAACTGGTCGGATCACTGGCCAATGGCGATGAAGTATCCGTCGTCGGCGACCTCGTTCCGGACAACGAAGGACGTCAATGGGGACATACGACCGACGGACACTGGGTATGCCTCATCAACGGTGAAGAAGTATACGCTGACAAGATCGGTTAAGAGAAGAATGCCAAGCATTCTTTTTCTTTGCGGAGTTTAGTATAATGTCTATATGACTGAAGCGGTATTGTTCGATCTGGATGGAACGCTGGTAGACAGCGAGAGACATTATACAGGCGGTACGAAGAGATGGCTGGAAGAGATCGGTATCTATAAAGATATCGAAGAGATCTATCCGATCATCGGTCTGACGACGGACCAGACCATCGATTATCTTCACAGACTGACCGGACTCTCCAAAGAGGAAGTCAGTTTCCGCAACGAGAAGTATTTCCTCAGGGAACATCCGATCGACTATCGGGATTATCTGTTTCCCGATGTCAAAGATACTCTGAGACAGCTGAAGGAAAAGGGAATACGCATGGCGATCTGTTCGGGAAGCGAGAAGTTCCTCATCGAGCGCTTTACCGAGAACTGCGGTCTTGACGGATACTTCGATGTCCTGTTTTCCAGCGAACACTATGCAGACAAACCGGATCCGTCCCTGTATATCGCCGCTATGAAAGAACTGGGCTTAGGCCCGAAAGACTGTCTCATCGTCGAAGATTCCCGTTTCGGTATCGAAGCCGGAAAGAGAGCCGGATGCCGGACGCTGGCGAGAGACGCATCACGTTATCACATACAGCAGGAAGAAGCTGATAAGATCATAAAAGACCTGCATGAGGTCCTGGAGGAGATCAATGAACGAAACGATTAAGATCAGAGGGGGAAAGACCCTGTCTGGAGAGGTGAGGATCTCATCCAGCAAGAATGCGGCCGTAGCGATACTTCCGAGTGTCGTCCTGGCCTCTGAAGTCGTCAAATTATACGATGTACCGAATATCGAAGACATCAAGGTGCTGATCAAGCTCCTGCGTCTTTTAAATATCAAAGTTCAGGAAGATGAAGATACACTGACGATCGACCCGACCAATATCACCGATATCGTCCTCGACGATCCTTCCGTCAACAAGCTCAGAGCTTCCTATTACTTCATGGGAGCGATGCTGGGAAGATTCAAGCATGTGCGCATGCTGTATCCGGGAGGATGCAACCTGGGTCCTAGACCGATCGACCTGCATCTCAAGGGTTTTGAATCCTTAGGTGCTACGGTCCGTCAGGAAGAAGGACTCATCGACATCTCGGCAGAACGTCTGATCGGCGATGATATCTATCTGGATATCGCTTCTGTCGGTGCTACGATCAACATCATGCTGGCAGCAGTCTTTGCGGAAGGAAGGACGACCATCAAGAATGCTGCCAAGGAGCCGGAGATCGTCGACCTCTCCTCCATGCTGAATAAGATGGGAGCCGTCATCCGAGGCGCCGGTACTTCCGAGATCACGATCTACGGTGTCAAGAGACTGAAGGGCTGTATCCACGATATCATTCCGGACCGTATCGAAGCCGGTACCTATATCATCATGGGCGCTGCCGTCGGCAGAGATATGCTCATCAGCAACGTCATCCCTCAGCACTTAGGTTCGCTTTTGGCCAAACTTGAAGAGATGGGTGTCGTCATGGACGTCGGTATCGATTATGTACGGGTGCTGGATGCCACGAATCTGAAGCCGGTGGATATCGAGACTTTACCGTTCCCGGGCTTTGCGACCGATCTTCAGCAGCCGCTCACAGCCCTGATGACGAAGGTCCCGGGAGATTCCTCTGTTACGGAAACGATCTATAAAGAACGCTTCAAACACTGCTATGAACTCAATAAGATGGGCGCGGATATCGAAGTCCTCGAAGGAAAGGGAAAGGCCATCATCCACGGATCGACTCCGCTCAAGGGGTGCGATGTCCGGGCGACAGACCTGCGCTGCGGCGCAGCTCTGATCATCGCGGCACTCATGGCCGAAGGACAGAGCGAGATCTATGATGCCTATCATATCTACCGGGGCTATGATTCCATACTGGAGAAGCTCCGCGCTCTCGGTGCTGATGCAGAGTAAGATGTCGAAAGACATCTTTTTTTATATAATGAGGGTATAAGAGAGGGAAAAATCATGAAGAAGATCCTTTGTGCACTTTTTGCGTTTCTTATATTCACAGGATGTTCTCCTGCACCTGAACCGGGACCGGTGAAGGAGGAGACCGTTCTGGAGATCGCTGAGGAAGAAGCCTATGCCTCGGCCATGGAAAAGAAGAAGAACGAGATCGTCGCTGCCGATAAGATCGTCCTTCATCTTTCTGTGCCTCTGCTGGATGCTTCGGTCCTTCGTTTCTTTCAGGAACTTCCAGACAGCAAGGAAAGAACAGTGGTCTTTTCCTGTGGAGATAAAGAGTATTCATTCGATCTGATGAGTCTGAATGGAGCGAAGAATACCGATCAGGCCTATCCTCTGGAGGAGATCGAGAAGACCGGAAAAATAAATCGGGAACACATGGCCTGCTACGGCATGTTCCGGGTAAAGGAAGACAAGGTAGACAAGCTCATTCTTCTGCCTGCCTCGGTCGGTGTCTCACCGCGGACGATGTTTGCGGCCTCCTCTCCTGCGGAAAAGATCGGGAAGGTCTCTCCGGGTGATCATCTGGCTCTGCGCTATCTCTGGAAGAGCGACTACCTGAAGCCGGGAGAATACGATCTGACGGTCTATGACGCAGTGAAGATCGATTATTCTACGGACTACTATGAACATATGAGCGAAGATGATATCGCCTACGAGAACGAGGTCCTGAGACTGTCCTGCGCCGATGGTCCGTTCATCTTCACGATCCCGGATTCCCGTACAGTCGTCGATATGTCGCCGTTCTTCTTCAAATATCTCGATACCGATCAGATCACCTACCGCTGGAGAGATCAGAGGATCACCTACAAGCGGGAAGACATCGATCCGTCCTGGTATCAGACGATGCATACGTATCTGTATGTTCCGTGGATCTTTGAGGGAAGAGATCTCGCTGAATGCGATGTGGAAGCTCATGTCGCGGAGATCCTGGAGATCACAGAAGATTCCTGGAAAGGAAAGGGTACGAGAGAAAAGACTTTCAACAACGAAGAATTCACCTGCGAGCTGCCTCTTCCGGAGGGAAGCGATGTCGGAGATTACGTGAGTGTCGTGTATACTTATGACAGGGACAGCGATCTGTTCACATTCCTGGAAGTATCTTCGGCTGATGGTCCGGAAGGGATCGGAGCTCCGTGAGAAAAGCCTTTCTCTCATTGACAAGACCCTTTAATCTGTTATAATAAAGGGGCACTTAAACTTACTTTAGGTTGATAAGATACTTAAGGCGGAAGGGAGAAGGTTATTTATGAAACAGGGAATTCATCCGAAATACCAGGTCGTGACGATCACATGTGCAGGATGCGGTGCTACATTCGAAGCAGGTTCCACTAAGCTGGACGGCATCAAGGTAGATACTTGTGCGAACTGCCATCCGTTCTATACGGGCAGACAGAGATTCGCGGCTGCACAGGGTAGAATCGATAAGTTCAATAAGAAATACGGATTAGATAAGAAATAAGGGTGCATCCCTTATTTTTTATAGGAGGATTTAATTATGTATCGTACATACAGAGACGGATGGGTAGAGACGATCAGCGGCTGCATGTTTGCGGGAAAGACGGAAGAACTCATCCGGCGCATCAAAGTACTGGAATTCGCCAAGAAGGAGATCCTGGTCTTCAAGCCCTCTATAGATAACCGTTATTCGAGCACGATGGTCGTATCCCATGCGGGATCGAAAGTAGAATCCATCGTCGTACACAAAGCAGAAGAGATCCTGGATCATGTGAAGGATACGACGGAAGTCGTAGCCATCGATGAGGTCCAGTTCTTCGATGAAGATATCTGTGAAGTGTGCAATATATTGGCAGATAAGGGGAAAAGAGTCATGGCGGCCGGACTGGATACCGATTTTAGGGGAGAACCGTTCGGCCCGATGCCGAAACTCATCACTCAGGCGGAATTCGTCACCAAACTCACGGCAGTATGCAACTGCTGCGGCGCTCCGGCGACACGTACACAGAGGATCATCGACGGGAAACCGGCTTCCTATGATGATCCGATCATCCTGGTAGGTGCAGCAGAATCCTACGAGGCGAGATGCCGGCACTGTCATAAAGTCCTGAACAGACCGGGCAGACTGGAGAAAAAATATGGATGCTAAGATCGTAAAACTGCAGGGGATCGAAAAACGCTACCTGGAGATCGGGGAAATGATGCTGAAGGATGAAGTCGTATCCGACATCAAGCAGTTCACCAAACTCTCCAAGGAACAGGCACGTTTACGCGGTTCCTATGAAGCATATCAGGAATACAAACGTCTCACAGCGGCGATCGAAGATGCGGATGAGATGCTGAAGGACGATGACCCGGAGATGAGGGAACTCGCCAAGGCGGAAAAGGAAGAGGCAGAAGCTTCTTTAGAGAAACTCAATGCGCATATCGAACAGTTATTACTGCCGAGAGATCCGGAAGACAGCTATGACTGTCTCGTAGAGATCCGCGGTGCAGCCGGAGGCGATGAAGGAAACATCTTTGCGGGTGACCTTTTCCGCATGTATTCCTACTATGCCGAATCCCTCGGCTATAAAGTAGAAGTCATGGAATCTTCAGAATCGGAAGCAGGAGGCTATTCCCTCATTTCCTTCAACGTCAAGGGTGAAGATGCCTACCGTCATTTCAAGTTCGAAAGCGGCGCGCACAGAGTCCAGAGAGTGCCGAAGACCGAGACACAGGGAAGAGTACATACTTCTACGGCGACCGTCATCGTCTTCCCGGATGTCGAAGAAGAAGATATCGAGATCCCGGATTCCGATCTGGAGATCGAGACACACCGTTCTTCCGGTGCCGGCGGCCAGCATATCAACAAGACCGACTCGGCCGTACGTATCGTTCATAAGCCTACGGGCATCACCGTCAACTGTCAGGACGGCAGAAGCCAGATGTCCAACAGAGAGACGGCTTTAAGGATCATCCGTGCGAGAGTCTATGAATACTACAAGGCCAAGAAGGCAGAAGAAGAAGGTGCGATCCGCCGTTCCAAGATCGGTACCGGCGACCGTTCGGAGAAGATCCGTACCTATAACTATCCGCAGAACCGTGTTTCCGATCACCGTATCGGTCTGACCATCAATCAGCTGGACCGCATCATGGAAGGAAAGCTCGGAGATGTCGTCGATGCCCTCATCGCCAATGATGAAAAAGAGAGATTATTGAATGAGCACGTATAATTCCCTGCTGCATCAATACCGTAAGGAATTTCAGGAGAAGGAACTCTCAGTGGAGACACTGAAGCTCTTTCTTTTTGAATTATGCAATGAACAGAATGTCAACCTTTATCTGAAACTGGATGAAGAAGCGCTTCCTTCGATCGAAGAGAAGTTCCATGCCGGAGTACAGAGACTCTTAAAAGAAGAGCCGCTCAATTATGTACTGGGCTACAGCTACTTCTTCGGCTACAAGATGAATGTCGGACCGGATGTCCTCATACCGCGCTTTGAGACCGAAGAACTCGTCGGACTCATACTGGGAGAGATCGATGTCCATAAGCCGGAAGGAAAGATCACCTTATGCGATGTAGGTACCGGTTCCGGAGCGATCGCTATCGCCTTGAAGAAGGAAGAAGAGAGACTGGAGGTCTACGCTTCGGATATCTCGGAAGAAGCACTGGAAGTCGCAAAGAAGAATGCTTCAGACAACGAAGCAGATATCACGTTCTTCTGCGGCAGCATGCTGGAACCGCTCATCGAAAGAGATGTCAAACTGGATATCCTCGTATCCAATCCTCCGTATATCCCGAAAGAGGAGACCCTGGAACACTCGGTCGTCGATTATGAACCTCATGTGGCCCTCTTTGGAGGAAGCGACGGACTGAAGTTCTACCGGGAGATCTTCGAGAATGCGGACAAGGTGATGAAGAATGGAGGAATGCTGTTCTTCGAGATCGGTTATGATCAGGCTGAACGGCTGACTGCCTTGGCTTCTCATTACTTCCCGAATGCCGGTATTTCAGTCCACAAAGACATCAATCAGAAGGATAGAATGCTGGAGATCATCCTCTGAAATACCTAAAGGTTTTATTCTTTCACGAATCTTTCACACAACTTTGTTATAAAAATAGTGTAGTAATTTTTTCATTAAATAATCTTCCAATAATTAGGCAAAGGAGTCGCGAAAGCGGCTTCTTTGTCTTTTACAGGAATATGATTTTGAACAGGATAAAAATAGAGTAAAATAAAAAACGGAGGAATTTGTATATGGAAAAAGTACTCACTGAACTGGCAGCACTGTGCACACAGTTTGCCGGAAAGATCGTAGGGGCGATCGTCGCCTATATTCTCGGAAAATGGCTCATCGGCAAGATCCTGAAAGTTCTGGAAAAGGCAGGGTTCTTCGCTAAGGGAGATGCGACTCTGGCAAAATATCTGAAGAGTTTTGTCAAAGGTCTTCTCTATGTCGTTCTCATCGTTTCGATCATCGGGATCCTCGGTGTACCGATGGCTTCCGTCGTTACTGTCCTCGCTTCAGCCGGTGTCGCTGTAGGCATGTCCCTGCAGGGCTCCTTATCGAATCTGGCCGGCGGTATCATGCTGATGTTCTTCAAGCCGTTCAAGGTAGGAGACTATGTCATCACAGCCGGTACGGAAGGTGTCGTCAAGGACATCACACTGTTCTATACGATCTTAACGACAGTCGATAATAAGACGGTCACGATCCCGAACGGAGCACTGATGAACGCAAACGTCACGAACTGCTCCAGCGAAGAACTGCGCCGTGTCGATCTGATATTTGCCTGTGCGAAAGGTGAAGAAGTGAAGAAGGTCCAGGACCTCATGGTAGAAGTCATGAATGAGGATGCCAATGTCCTCAAGGATCCGGCACCGTTTGCCAGAGTATCCGGAGGTTCCAACGAATCTATGGAATTCACGGTACGTGCCTGGTGCAAGTCGACGGACTACTGGACGGTTTATTTCGACCTCAATCAGCACATCGTTGAGAAACTTGGAGAAGCAGGAGTCAAAGCTCCGGCTGCCCGGGTACTCGTCGAAGGAAAGTAAGATCTCTGAAGGACTCGAAAGAGTCCTTTTCTTATGAAAAAAAGATGCCTAGGCATCTTTTGACTGATAAACTCTGTTTCCGTTCAGCCAGGTCTCGAGGACTCTGATCTCATGGATCTTTTTCGGATCGGTGAGGAAGGGATCCTGATCGAGGATCACGAAGTCGGCGAGATATCCTTCTTCCAGTGATCCTTTCTTTTCTTCTTCAAAACTCGCATAGGCGCCTTTGTCTGTAAAGGAAGAAAGAGCTTCTTCGATGGTGAATGCCTCTTCCGGAAGGTACGGTCCCGTACCGTCGAGAGAAGTTCTGGTCACGGCGCATTCGATCCCCTTGAGGACATCCGGGATCTCGACCGGGGCATCGGAACCGTTGGAGACGGTGACTCCGTTTTTCCAAAGAGTCTTCCAGCGATAGGAAGAGGAAGCCAGTTCTTTCCCGGCCCGTCTTTCGACGATGTGATTATCGTAATCGAGGAATACGGACTGAGCATAGACATGAAGACGAAGGTCTTCGATCTTCTTCAGCTGATCCGGACGGCTGATCTGGCAGTGTACGATCCCGTGCCGGTGATCCTCGCGAGGATAAGCTTCAAGAGCTTTCTCGTAGGCGGTAAGCACCTGATCGAGACAGGCATCGCCGATCGCATGGGTGGCTATCTGCATTCCATTCCGGTGTGCCGTCATCACGAGTTCTTCCATCTCTTCTGCCGTAAAAAGAGGAAAACCTCTGGTCTCCGGGTCATCATCGTACGGTCTGCTTAAATAGGCCGTACGGCTTCCCAGAGATCCGTCTCCCAGCAGTTTCAGCGGACCTGTCCGGAAGAAGTCATCTCCTGTTTTGGTCGTATATCCTTTATCCAGGAAGTCCTGAAGATCTTCCGTTTTCGTGAAGTTGCACTGTTCATAGACGCGGACGCTGAGCTTTCCTTCTTCTGTTAGCTCCCGATAGGCCTCATTGACCGTTTCAAAAGGGATCTCCCGATAGAGACAGTAGTCATCGCTCTGCACGCTCGTGATCCCGAAGGAATTGAGGGAGGTGCAGGCTTTTTGTATCATCTCTTTCAGATCTTCCTTATTTGGAAGAGGAAGTTTCCCGGTGACGAGGTCCATCGCATTGTCGTAGAAAAGGCCATTCGGCTGACCGTTCTCATCTTTGCCGATCTTTCCTCCCGGAACATCTTTCGTATCCTTTGTGATCCCGACGATCTCGAGGACTTTGGAGTTGACGCAGAGAGAATGTCCGCAGGTTCTGGTGAAAACGATCGGAATGTCTTCGGAGATCTGATCGAGATCGCTTCTCTCCGGCATGCGCTTTTCATCTTCGAAGTAGTCCTGGTTGAAACCGCGCCCCTGCAGCCACTGTCCTTCTTTTAACGGATTCTCTTTGAGGAAGGTCTTTCCGTATTCGATCAGTTCTTTCAAAGAGGAAGTGTGTTCGTTGAGCTTAGCGGAAAGCAGGAACTTCCCGTAGTTGAGCAGATGCATATGGGAATCGTTGAAGCCGGCACAGACGAAACGTCCGTTCAGATCGATGCATTCATCGAAGTGTCCGTCATCTTTGACGATCTTTCCGTCTTCTATTGCCAGAGAAGAGACAAAACGCTTTCCGGTATAGATCTTTCCATTCACAAACAGTATCTTCATCATATCCTCCGATATATAAGAGTATTATACGCTTGACAGATACCTTCTTTCGTCAGCAGTATCTGCAATTGCGATGAAAAAAGCTGCAGAGATGCAGCTTTGTATCATTCGGCAGTATATTTCGTGAGCCAGTCGGTGATCTCCTGAAGTCTTCTGAGACGGTGTTTCGGCTTGCCGCTGCGGGAGAGTTCATGGTTCTCGCCTTTGAAACCGCAGATCTTCGTATCGACACCTTTCCACTTCAGTGCGGAGAAGAGCTGTACGGCTTCCGGGAACGGACAGCGGTAGTCTTCGGTCGACTGGATGAAGAGGGTAGGAGTCACGGCGTTCTCGACGTATTTGAGCGGACTGCGCTCCCAGAAGAGCTCGATGGCTTTCTCGTCCAGAGGGATGCCGTTCTCGTATGTTGTATCGTAGGAATAATCCGAGTAGTAGAAGTCGGCGACTCTGTTGGAGATCGAACGCTGGGATGCCGCTGCTTTGAAGCGGTCGGTATGAGTGACGATCCAGTTGGTCATATAGCCGCCATACGAACCGCCGGTGACAGCCAGACGGTCCGGATCGATCTGAGGATAGAGCTCCAGAGTCTTATCCACAAAGGCCATGATATCATCGTAATCCGTTGCCCCGTAGTGTTTGATGTAGGAGGTGAATTCATCACCCCGTCCATCCGAGCAGTGCGGATTACAGAAGATGACGAAGTAGCCCCGGGAGGCCCATAACTGCATCTCGTGGTAGAACACTTCTCCATAAGCCGTCTTCGGTCCTCCATGGATATCGAGGATCATCGGATACTTCCCGTTCGGATCGAAATTTATCGGTTTTAATGCCCAGCCGACGATCTCATCGACATTGAAGCAGGTGAAACGCTCCGGCTTAGCGACATAGCGGTCTTTCAGGACTTCTTCATTGAGACAGGTGAGCTGTTTGAAGGAAGGAGCTTTATAGACTTCCTGAAGCTTCATATCCTTCATGGCGATCACATAGAGATCTCCGTTCAGGAAGGCCATATCATCGACAGAACCTTCTCCGTCCGTGACACAGAAGAGCTTCTTTCCGTCAAAGCGTACGACGATGGAACGTTCGTTATCGACGGTGATGAAGTATACCGCATCATCGTTCTTGCGCATGCCGGAAGTCTTTCCATAGCGGCAGTCTGTTCCGATCGAATTGGAATACATCCATTCGCTCTTTAATGCCAGTTCCAGCTTTCCGTCTTTTACTTCAAAGAAGTTATGTCCGGAGATGCAGGTATCCAGTGCACCCATGGCATAGAGCTTACCGTTCAGGAAGAAGATCCTTCTCAGGTAGGATTCATCATCGTTATGATAGAGTTCCCGGACCTTCTTATCATTCACATTGAAACAGTAGATGGAGGAATACATCCTCTTCATGGACGCATAGCAGTTGCCCATGACATAGACATTGTCTCCGTCGACATCGACGTATTCTACGTCCATTCCGGCATCGAAGACACGGGTGATGGAGAGGTCGTTCTTATCGACGAGATAGAGACCGTTTCTCGTTCCGTTGATGAAACCGGCTCCGTTGTAGAAGAACGGATATTCATCGAGGACGAGATAGTCTTCATCTGCTTTTTTCGAAGCGTGATAGGCCTTCTTTTCCTCATCGGATAGACGGAAATAGTCCGGGCAGCGGACATCCGTAGTTGCTTCGACGAGGAAGCAGGTCCCGAGATCTTTCAGGGAAGAGACAGCTAAAGGAAGGCTGAAGGCCGGAGTCTTCTTTCCTTCAAGATCCAGTGTGGAGAAGGAAGTGGAGACCGGTTCTGGAGAAGATCCGTCTTTGACGAGGATACCTTTATTGGTAAGGAAGAAAGATACTCTCTTATCGTTGAGAAGTATCCTGTCTTCTCCGGTGGATGGATCGAGGTAATGGAGGTTCTGGGTATAGTCATTATTGTCCATATCTGCCAGAGTATCGATGAAGAGTAGTCCTCCCCGATAGGCCTGAAGGCCGGAGAGGTAGCGGTACCTTGTCATGAGCTCGAGTTCGATCGCTTTCATGGGTCACCTCCGGAATAATAGATATCTATATACTATCACTTCTTTTTTACGCTTTGGGCGGGAACTGTGAAACGGTAGTTTCTTGATGAAAAAGGGTAAGCATTCTATACTGTATATGAGTGTTTTTATTATGGAGATAATATGGAAAAACAGGTAAAAGAAGAGGTCCGTCTATCGAGCAGACTGTGGCTCGGAGGAGCCGACTGCATGATGACGACTCTCAACAACATTCTTACCGGAGGAGGTCTGACGTTCTTCTTCGTGAACTATTTCGGAATGGATCCGAAGAAGAGTGCTCTCTGCTGGCTGCTGTTCGGATTATGGAATGCGGTGAACGATCCGCTCTTCGGCTATCTCTCGGATAAGACGAAGACGAAGATCGGCAGAAGACTTCCGTATATCCGCTACGGTTCGATCATGGCGGCAGCCGTATTCGTACTGACCTGGGTACTGGCCAAGAAGGGACAGAGCGATACACAGATGTTCTGGCAGATGCTGGTGAGTCTCTTCCTGTTCGATGCCTTATATACCGCTATCGCGACATCCCTGTATGTCATGCCGTATGAGATGGCGGTCACCAATGAGGCCCGTTCCAAGATCATGTTCGTGAAGGTCATCTTCGGACTGGTCGCCTTATCGGTACCTCTGGTGCTGCTGGCAGAACTGGAGAATCTGCTGACTCAGTCGCTGACAAAATTCCAGATCATCATGACGGTCATCGGCGTCTTTGCGGGACTCATCATGTGTGCGAGCACTTTCTTCTATAGAGAAAAAGGCTACGTCAAGGAAGAGGAACAGTATCCTTTCCTGCAGTCGATCGCGACCTGTTTCAAGAATAAGAGCTTTCTGGCTTTTGAATCCATCTCCTTCTCCGTCACCTTCATACAGACGGCGCTGATGATGGGTCTGAGCTATTATTTCGATGCCTTCGGGATCAATTATCTCTACTGTTATGGAGCGATGTTTGCCGGGATCATCCTCGGGATCTGGCTGTGGATGAATCCGGGATCGAGATGGGGCGTCAAGAAATCTGTCGTACTGATGTGTCTCATCTTCGGAGGAACATTGGGGATCATGCTGGTGCTGGGAAAGATGACGATCGCCGGAGTGATCGGTTTCTTCGGAGCCGGTATCGGTTTTGCGGGAGGAATGTATCTCGTACCGCTGATGAACGGCGATGTGATCGATTATGATGAACATGTATCGGGACTCAGAAGAGAGGGAATGTATGCGGGCGTCAACAGCTTTATCTGCAAGCCGGCTATTTCCATTGCGAATGCCCTGTTTCCGATCATGCTGGGATGGTTCGGATTTGATTCCGCCAAGGCGATCGCCCTTCAGAGCGATACCGCCAAACTCGGTATCCGGGTCTCCTGGCTGGCTATACCGGTAGCGCTGCTGCTGATCTGCGCCTTCGTATTGAAGAAGTTCTATCCGCTGGACGGAGAAGAATGGAAGAAGACGAAGAACGCTCTGGCGAAGATCCACGAAGAGAAACAGGCTGCCTATGAAAAAGAAATGCTGAAGAAGATGGAGAAATGATATGAAGACCTGCACTGTTGAAACGAAATACGGAAAAGTGACCGGTATCGATGAGGGAAAGACCTGTTTCTACAGGGGCATTCCTTATGCGATAACGGAACGTTTCGAGCTGCCGAAAGAAGTACCGTACTGGGGCGAACTGGATGCGACCGGTATGGAGACAGACTGCTACCAGTACATGACCTACCGCGATGAAAGCAAGGGTCAGGACACTTTCTACCATAAAGAATTCCGCAGCGACCGGGAATTTGCCTATGCCGAGTCGCCGATGAGACTGAACATCGTCACGAGAAAAGACGCGAAAAACGATCCGGTCCTCATCTTCATCCACGGAGGAGGATTCGAGACCGGTACGATCGGAGAACTGCCGTACGGACACTGTACGGAATATGCGAAACACAACGTCGTATTCGTATCTCTGGGATACCGTCTCAATGTCTTCTATCTCTATGAGAACGGCAATTACGGACTCCATGATATGGAATACGGGATACGCTGGGTCAAGGAGAATATCGAGGCATTCGGAGGAGATCCGTCCCGTATCGTCATCATGGGGCAGAGTGCCGGGGCGATGAGCGTCATGGATCTGCTGCTGACACAGAGACTGAAAGGTGTCATCACCGGTGCGGTCACGATGTCCGGAGGAGGCTTTGCGCCGAGGATGGTCGGTCCGTGGACGAAGGACGATCCCAAATGCCAGGCATTCTGGGCGAATGTGCGGAAAAGAGCCGGAGTAGAGACGACGGAAGAATACAAGAAGGTCGATCCGGAACTGGCCTGGACCTCCTGGTATGAGGAATCGAGAGAGAACTGGAGCTATCAGGCCGTACAGCCGGGTATCGACGGGACCATCATCCCGAAGGCTCCGTATCAGGTCGTGGCCGAAGGATCCTATCTTGATGTACCGATGATCTGCGGAGTGACTTCTCAGGATTTCATGCCGTATATCATCTTCGAGATGACCTACAGCTGGGCGAAGAACCACCTGAGACAGAATAAAAAGCCGGTATACGGCTATATGTTCGACCGGGAGCTGCCGGGCAACAGCTTCAAAGCCTTCCATGCGGCCGATCTCTGGTATATGTTCGGCAATATGGATGAAGGCTGGAGAGATTTTGAAGATATCGATTATCGATTGAAAGACCAGATGGTCGCTTATGTCGCCAACTTCGTCAAGACCGGAGATCCGAATGGCGCGGGTCTGCCGGAATGGCCGGCCATCTCGACAGCGAATAAGAAACTGAGAAGATTCGACGGAGTCTCGGATGGACTCATCACTTCAAGAGAATGCCGTCTGAAAGAATACCATACGTTTTTCCGGGATAAAGGCCCGATGTAGGAGGAGAGAGAATGTATTTAGGAGTAGACTGGTATCCGGATCAATGGGGTCTCGGTCAGATGGAAGAAGATCTGGACGGGATTGAAGAGCTGGGCTGCAATATCGTGCGTATCGCCGATTTTGCCTGGCATATCTTTGAACCGGAAGAGGGAAGATACGAATTCGATTTTTTTGATAAAGTCATAGAAGCAGTGAAGAGAAGAGGACTCAAAGTCCTGTTCTGTGTACCTACGGCCACGATGCCTCCGTGGCTGGAGAAGAAGTATCCGGAGATCTCGGAGATGGATGAGAAGGGAAACAGGATCCCGTATGGAGGAAGAAGAGCCTACTGTCTCAATTCTCCGATCTACCGGAAGAAGGCAGCCGATCTCACCAGAGAACTGATCAGACACTACAAAGATGAAGAGTGTATCGTCGCCTGGCAGGTCGATAACGAGATCGGACATGAGGGTTCCGATATGTGCTGGTGCGAAGAATGCCGCAGGGGATTCGATAAGATGCTGGAAGAGAAATATCCTTCCATCGAAGATCTGAATCAGCGCTGGGGCACGGATTTCTGGAGCCATCACTACGATTCCTTCAAAGATATCCCGCTGCCGAAGAAGGCCTATGTCGCACAGAATCCGTCCATGAGACTGGAATGGGAGAGATTCCGTTCTCTTTCGGTCAAGTCTTTTATCGGTCTATTGAGAGATACGATCAAGGAAGTAAGTCCGGAAGCAGTCGTCCTTCATGACTTCTGCGGCGGCATCTGGGACAAGCATTTCGATGCCCACGATACTTCCAAAGTTCTGGACGAGATCGCCGTCAACAACTATCCGGTATGGGGAGGAATGGCTATACCGCATCCGGCCCATATCACTTCCTTCCAGCTCGATACCGCCAGAGGCTTCAAGAAGATGAACTTCTGGGTCACGGAAGAGATCATGGGAGCACAGGGCCACGATGTGATCGGGGCAGCACCGAAACCGGATCAGGCCGTCGTATGGGCGATGCAGGCCATGGCGCACGGCTGCGAGAATATGCTGTTTTTCCGCTATCGGGGATTCACGAAGGGTGCAGAACAGTTCTGTTTCGGCATCCTGGATTCCGATAACCGCAAAAAGAGAAAGTTCTATGAAGTACAGCGTTTCTTCAAAGAAGTGAAAGCTCATGAAGATGCCTTTACTTCACCGATCGTCAATAAAGCAGCCGTACTGTTTGATTATGATTCTGCAGCTGCCTTCCGTATCCAGCAGCAGTCTTCGGAATTCTCCTATGAAGGAGAAGCCATCAAGCTCTATGAACAGTTATGGAACAGAGGCATCGGTACCGATATCCTCTCTTCCGAAGAAGATTTCTCCGCTTATAAACTGATCGTTCTTCCGTCGATGATCGTCATGAAGGAAGATTTTAAAGAGAGACTGAAGAAATATGTAGAGAAGGGCGGAGTCGTCCTGATGGATTTCCGTACGGCCTGGAAAGATACCGACAACAATCTTCCGTTCAAGGATATACTGCCTTGGGGACTTACCGATCTCATCGGCGGTACTTTAGAGGAACAGGAATCTCTGTTAAAAGACCAGTACCGCGAAGTGGTATCCTCGAATGGAAAAGAAGGGGAAGGAAGAGTCTTCGCGGAGATGTATCAGGCAACAGACGGAGAAGTCCTCGTATCCTATAAGAACTGCCCGTTCGGCGATTATGCCGCAGTACTGAGAAAAAAGTACGGAGAGGGAAGAGCCTACTATCTGGGAACTTCTTTAGAGAAAGACATGCTGAATGATGTCTTTGCGGAAGCAGTGAAGGATGCCGGACTTCCGGTGCATCCGAATACGAAGATCGAAACGGTATACCGCAAAGGCAAAGAAGCCGACTGGCAGATCACGCTCGATTTCGAGAACTTCCGCTGGGATATCCGCAAAGTATGAGGAAACGGAGACTTGTCTCCGTTTTTTGATGTAGAATAGATTCATGAATATCGATTGGAATAAGATCGGACAGGAGATCATGGAGAATATCGTCACCTTAGCAGTCGATGTGATCGTGATCGTCTTGATCCTTCTTCTTGCGAGAGTCATCCTGAAGGCACTGACGAAACTGACCACAAGGACCATCGAGAGGGCGAAAGGCTTTGATGATCCGGGAAGGTCCAAGGAAGTCATCACGGCGATGACACTTTTGCGCAGTGCCGGAAGGTATGCGATCTACTTTATCGCGATCTGTCTCATCATCAATCAGCTCGGTTTCGGTACGGCCGTATCCAGTGTCGTCACGGCAGCAGGTGTGGGTGCTTTAGTCGTATCCTTGGGTGCTCAAAGCATCATCGGCGATATCGTGGCCGGCGCCTTCATCATGTTTGAGAAACAGTATGCGGTAGGAGACTACATCAAAGTAAACGACTACGAGGGATCAGTCACTTCTTTAGCTTTACGCTGTACCTATCTCAAGAGATGGACGGGTGAGAAGATCATCATTCCGAACGGCAGCATCAAGACCGTCGTCAATTACTCTACCGATTTCAACATGGCCCAGATCGATGTACCGGTGGCCTACGAACAGGACGTCGAACGTATCGTCAATATCCTCAAGGAGATCGCAAAGAACTATGCGGAAACACATCGGGATACCTGTTTTGAGGACCCGAACGTGACCTATATCAACTCTTTTGATGACAGCAGTATCAAAGTATCCATCTATCAGAAAACGCCTCCTAGACAGTATTTCGGCGTTCAGAGAGACCTCAGGGTACTCATCAAGAAGAGATTCGATGAAGAGGGGATCTCCATCCCGTACAATCAGATCGTCGTACACAATGTGAATGAATAAAAAAGAGGTTCCGTCAGGAACCTCTTTGTGTATCACGGAAGATTCGAATGTCCGTGCCTATAGACGAAGTCGTAGGAGTGATCGCTCAGGGCTTCGGCAGCCTTCTCATACAGTTTCAGAAAACTTGTGCCGTCGTGCCATGGATCTCCTCCCGGAGGAGTAAAACCGTAATTTCCTTTCATGGAAGAATAGGCAGGGAGTTTCTTAATGAAACAGTACGGGGCATCATCGTCCCGGTTTTTATAACAGTTCCAGACGTTGAGTGCACCCTCCGAAAAGTCGATGATCCCTGTCAGGAGTTTCGATAACGCATCGGTCAGAGCGAGGAAGTGCGCGGTCTTGACGCTTTTCCATACGGTGTTGTTGAGGATGGTGTTGATCTGCGGACAGGTTTCGATCGCCTGCTTGACGCCGTCTTCAATATTGTCGAGAGCCGAGATCTGTTCGGTATATTTGTCGATGACTCTCATGTCTGCGTATACGCTCGATCTCAGACCGTAGGAGCCGTCTGAATACGGTATGAAGCTCCTGGAAGCTTTATAGCTCTCAAACATCGCCTGATAGTCCCGTATCCTTTCCAGACGGTATCCTCTTCCCAGATCCGACTGGGACAGTTTTACGACATTATCCTGATAGAAACGGCTCGATCTTGCCGCATGGCGTTCCATGTTGTCCCAGTTTTCGCTGATGAACTGAGCTACTTCCCGGATATCGCTGTCGATGCGTTCATAGAGAGCGCGGTCATAGCCTGCTTCATCGAAGTTCAGGGTGATGCGCATGAAACGGAAGGCTTCCACGAGCGGCAGTTTCGCCATGACCCGGCTGATCTCTTCCATCGGTTTGATCAGATGGGAGGCATCCAGGAAATAATGATGAGAGGTATCAAAAGCTTTCTTACTGTCGGCAGAGAGGTTGCCGTACCACGGAGGAGCGGAATTCTCGTCTTTATACTGCCCGAAAGTAGTCTGATTGACGGCATAGAAGGCACCGACAAAACCGCTTGGTCCGAGTTCCGTCGTCCACAGGTTCTTATATTCCTTTTCGGTCTTGGAATAATCATTCTCAAAGATCATCTTTTCCAGAAGTTTTGTGACGTTCTCTACCTTTGAAATGAGTCTTTGAAGCTCGTTCTTGATCGAAGTTTCATCGAGACTTTCCCAGGAATTGGGATCAAAACCGGCATCTTCTACTATCTGATTATTGATTTCTGCCATATCGTTCTCCCTTCTTTAGAAGCGGATCTCATAGTCCCGCACATACCATCTGCCGCCGTTGGTCCGTATCAGGTTCCTCCGTACCGGACTGCCCAGCTGTTTCCCGTTCATATCGAAGGCTATAGTCTGTACCGAGGCATACTCGACCTTATCCCCGTATCTCTTGGCGATGGCTTCCTGGTCTTCTTTGGACAGGAAGTAGGAATCCAGTCCCTTCTCATCGCTGTATCCCTTGACGACCGTGATCTTCGTCGCATCTTCTACGACTTCCGCATGGACATATTCCCCATGGAATCTCTCCTGATGCAGATCCCAGTGATACAGCAGCAGCGACTCCTGAGTCGGATTCTGTCTTCTCTCCGGCTGTATGCAGTCGACATAGAGGTCCCAGTTCTTTTCCTTGATCGCCTGACAGAAGATCTCGACGAGTCTTTCCGGTGTAACGTCTTCCGGAACGCTCTTTTCGGTGTACCATTTTTCCTTGATAGCTGCTACTTCGTCTTCTCCGAGGAAATACCCGCTGTTCACTCTTTCCGCATCATAGATGCCTAAGACATGTCCCGGTACATAGAGTGCGACCGGTTCTACGACCGGCGCATATACCGGTCCGCCGACTTTCTTCTCTCCCGGTTCCGGGATCTCCATCGTGATATCCGTGATCTCCCCGAGAACCGTCCATTTATCGACTTCCATCATCGTCGTATCGACGAGTCTGCGATAGCGCTTGACTGCTTCGTACGGTCCCAGCCATCTTCTGGTATCGATCCTCAGGAAATACATGCCGGAAGAACGCTTCCCGGTATGGACATATTCTCCGGTGACTCCCATGAACTGATTCATTGGATAGCGTATCTCATCCAGTACGACATATTTCCCCAGAAACTCCTTTTTGTCGGCGGTCCGCACTTCCGGAGCAGGGAAGACCTTCTCCAGAAGCTGATCCTGATACCGGGCGAGGATCTCTTCCCAGCCTTTTTCACTCTTTTCGGAATACATGTTTCTCAGCTCTTCTTCGTTCCGCAGATACTGAGTCATCTCCTCGGTGATGTCTGTGAAATTGCCGGTAGAACCGAGCACACAATTCCTGGCTCTTTCAAAGAGGTCCTTTACCCGGGGATCATTCGGAGCGAATTCGTTGAGGATCATGATGCGGGACAGAGCGTCTTCTTTGGAGCGGAAGATCCCGGTCGCACCGTTCGCCCGTTTTACTTCGTTCTCAAATTCCTTCAGGTAGATCTCTGCCTGCTGGATACGCATCGTGAGATTAGACGCATTGACTGAAAAAGTAGTTTTATCGACCATTATGCATCATTCCTTTCCGGTATTCTCTTCATCTTGATTGTATCATAGAGACTTTTCCCTCCTTATCACTCAAGAGAGGGAGATAAAAAGAAAAGCCCGGAAGGCCGGACTGTTTAGATAAGCTGGCGGAGACGGTGGGATTCGAACCCACGGACCGCTTTTGGCGATCAAACGATTTCGAGTCGTTCTCGTTATGACCACTTCGATACATCTCCGTTTATCTGCTTATATATATTACCACAAGAAAGGAAATACTCAAAAAGAAGAGTCATTCCGACTCTTCTTTTCTTTCACATCTGTGATGATGTCTGTGACAGTGACGTTCTTCCTCATTGCCTAAAGCTTTGGTGAGAAGGGCGAGCAGCTGTTCTTTTTCTTCGTCGCTCAAGTCTTTGAAGAGATCTTTGAAACGGGCATTTCTCTCTTCTTTGAGTTCGGCGATACGGGCTTCTCCTTTTTCCGAGAGGGTGAGGAGAGTGGCTCTCTTGTCTTCCGGATCTACGGTACGGATGAGATATCCTCCGTCTTCCAGTTTGTTGACGAATTCGGACATCGTGGAAGGATTCACATGCATCATCTCGATGAGGTCCTTCTGATGGACACCTCCTTCATGACGGGAGATCAGGAAGAGAATGTGTTCTCTGGCCAGAGGCGGACGATGCATTCCCATCGGTCTTCTTTCACCATCGTGTTCAGGACCTCTATCCGGAGCAGACATGCGCAGTCTTCTGTTGAAGCGCATCAGGGCGTGGATTAATTTTTCTTCAGTCGTTCTCATTTCTGCATACCTCCTTTATTTTGGTTACCGAAGTAAATATAACAGAGATATGAGAGAATGTCAAATTATTTTGTCTACCGAAATAAAAAGATCAGTTTTCACTGATCTTATAATGCCTTGATCGCTTTTTCGATCGCATCGCAGGCTTTCTTCACATTCGCATGAGAAGTAGCCAGATTGAGACGTACCCAGGAAGCGTAATCCTTTCCGAAAGTCTCTCCGGCATTGGCCAGGATACCGCAGTCCAGCAGGAACTGTTTTCCGTTTTCCGTATATTTTCCGAGATCGAGGAAGGCGAGGTATGTTCCCTCAAGAGGGAGGATCTCGCAGTATTTATCCAGTCTCTTCTTCAGATACTTGAAGTTGTCGAAGACGACTTCGATGAGACCGTCCAGCCATTCATCTCCGTACTTATATCCGTAGTAGGAAGGAAGCAGGGAGAAGGCGTTCGGATCTTCACGGTGTGTCTCATACTGATACTGATCGAAGATCTTTCTCAGTTTCTTATCGGCGATGAGGACGTGACAGTGATGGAACATTGCCAGATTAAAGGTCTTGGATACGGCAGAGATTGTGACGATGTGTTTCTGGTGCTTTTTGAAGGAGAGGGAAGGAACGAATTCCTGATCCGGCATGATCAGATCGCTGTGTACCTCATCCGAGATGACGAGGACATTGTATCTTTCACAGAGATCGAAGAGTTCTTCGAGTTCTCCTTTCTTCCACACTCTTCCCAGCGGATTGTGCGGACTGCAGAGGATCATCGCTTTGACTCCGTACTTTTTGAATCTCTTCTCGATGTCTTTGTAGTCCATCGTGAAGTAGTCTCCGTCCTTGGAGAGTTTGGATTCGATCAGTTTCCGTCCGGTCCTTTTCACACTGGAATAGAACGGAGGATATACCGGCGTACAGATGAGCACCGGATCATCCTTTTTCGTGAAGGCAGAAAGACACTGGATGATGCCGTCGATCGCTCCTGCAGAATAGCGGATCCAGTCTTTTTCATAAGTGACGCCATGTCTTCTCTGGTTCCAGCCGATCATTGCTTCTGCGTAGTCTTCCGGATCGATCGCATAGCCGTAGACACCGGACTCGATGCGTTTCTTCAGGTTTTCGGTGATGCGTTCTTCGGTCTTGAAATCCATATCGGCTACCCACATCGGCAGTTTTCCTTCTGCGGAAGGGATATCCCATTTGGCACTCGATGTATTGCGGCGCTTTACATAATTTTTTTCGGTAAAATCTTTTACGGACATCGTTTCTTTCCTCCATATGCCTATAGAAATTATAAACTATTCTTGTATGAAAGTGACCTGGAACTGCTGGCACGGCTGTCATAAGAAGTCGGAAGGATGCATGCACTGCTACATGTACCGCTTTGATGAACTCTCGGGAAGAGACTCGAATATCGTCTATAAGACGAAGTCTTTTTCTCTGCCGGTGAAAAAGGACCGCAAAGGCAATTACAAATATCCCTCCGGAACGATGTTCTATACCTGTTTCTCCAGCGATTTCTTTCTGAAAGAGGCAGATGAGTGGCGGAAGGATGCACTGGAGATCATCAGGGAGAGGAGCGACTGTACCTTCTATCTGATCACCAAGAGACCGGAAAGGATCGCGGAATGCATGGATGTTGAGGACTATCCGAATCTGAAGATCGCCTGCACGATGGAGAATCAGAAGAGATTCAATGAGAGGGCACCGATCTATCTGAGACTTCCGTTGCAAGAAAAAGAGATCATGATCGAACCGATGCTGGAAGATGTAGACCTCAGAGAATATATATCCTTGATCGATCGGGTATCGGTCGGAGGAGAGAGCGGCGATCAGGCCAGAACGCTGGATTTTGAATGGGTGAAACATGTGCGGAAACAGTGTCTGGAGAATGGTGTGGACTTCCATTTCCATCAGACCGGGGAGAAACTGCTGGTGAACGGAAAACTCTATACGATCGAGAGAAGATTCCAGCATTCTCAGGCGGCAAAGGCCTTCCGAAAAGAAAAGGACTTGCGCCCTTAGAGATACTGTATCTGTTTCAGAACTTCCTGAGCTTTCTCTTCATTTATGAGCGAAGAGATGATGAGACAGGCGAATTCATGTACGGCGCCCAAGCCTTTGGCCGTGATGATGTTTCCGGTCTTTACGGCTTTCTTATCGCTAGGGATGAGTCCGCTCTCAAAACCCGGGAAGACCGTGAATTCTCTATCTTTCAGCAGTCCTTTATGGAGAAGGATAGAAGGGGCAGCGCAGATGGCGGCCACGAGCTTTCCTTCTTTTAAGAAGAGGTCGATAAAGGACTGGACTCTTTCACTGTTTTCAAGATTTTTGGTTCCCGGCATCCCTCCCGGCAGTACGAGACAGTCGTATACTTCCGGATCGATGTCTTCGATGAGCCGGTCCGGAGTGAAATGAAGGCCGTGCGAGGAAGTGATCGTATCGGAGAGTCCGACGAGATCGGTTTCGATACCGGCTCTTTTCAGAAGGTCAAAGGTCATCAGAGCTTCGCATTCTTCGAGCCCCGGTGCACAGAGGATCATAGTTTTCATAGGTCTACCTCCTGATTTCATTATATCCGTTTTTGTAGTAGAATGATTTTATGAAACGAATCATGCACATCTATGATTATCTCCGACTCCCGATCAGGGTAGCTTTTTTTGCGTTCATCCTGCTGGGTATCGGAAATTTCATACAGAGCGAAAGCGTCAACATCTTCTATACCTTCCGGTCGAGCTTCATACTGGCTGCAGCAGACATCATGAAGAAGACAGGGGCGGCCCTCGTCGTCAATCTGCCGCTCATCATCATGGTGAACATCGTCTGCAAGAAAGCCAACAGCGGTCTTCCGGTGGTACTGGCTATCGCCGGCTATACCATGTATCTGGTGACGACGATGCTGTTCGGACCGCAGAATCTTCCAAGCTATGCCTACGTCTCTTCGTCTCTTCTTCCATTGGCAGAAGGAAGAGCGCCGCTGCAGACGGGACTGATCGGCTCCTTCCTCGTAGGCTATCTGACGAGATATGCCTATATGAGAAGCCGTCATAAAAGCAAATACTCTCTGCTGGCCCTGGTAAACAAGGATACGACTTCGCTGATCTACATCCTGGTCGGCTGTTTCATCCTGGGTCTTCTGGTCTCCTACGGCTACGGCTATTTCTATCAGCTCATACAGCGGGCAGTGACGTATATCTCGGCCGATCTCATGGATCCGCGCCGTATCGCTTTATATGGTGTTTTAGACCGTTCTCTCAGCATTCTCGGCATGGGCGATCTCGTCCGTCAGCCGTTCTGGTTCACGGCAGCCGGAGGCTCCTATTCCAATCAGATCACCGGCGGTGTCGTGCTCGGCGATGTCCGCATCTGGGAATACATCCGCGAATACAACACATCCTTCCTGGGTGCCGGCCGTTTCATCACGCCGTACTACGTCATCAATATCTTCATCGTTCCTGCCTTCTATGCGGGGACGCTCCTCTTCGTCAACGAGGCATCGGACCGCCGTCATCTGCTGGTGACGCTGATCCTGGGAGCTGTCTTCTCCATTCTGGCAGGAAATCCTCTGCCGGTAGAACTGCTGATGGCCTTCACGACTCCGTTCCTGCTGGTATTCTATCTGGTCCTCGTGGCTGTTCTCTTCGGTTTCATGGTCTATCAGAAGATCTTCCTGGGATTCTTCTTCTCGGGCAATGATGCTTCGATCGCCATGCCGGGCAACTTCCCGGATCTCATCATCAACCTGCGCAATGCGCAGCTCTCGGATCAGGTCGTCAGTATCGTTCTGGTCGGTCTGGTCTGTTTCCTGATCATGCTGGTGCTGACCTTCGTATATTACCGTTTCCTGGCTTACGACATCACTTCCAGCGGCAAGAAGAAAGCCCTGGTGGAAGCGACGGCCGAAGCAGTAGGAGGAGCAGAGAACATCGAGAAGTGCTCTTCCGGCCTCTTCCGTCTCGTCATGGAACTGAAAGACCTGGAGAAAGTCTCTTTCGACAAGATCCGAGAACTGGGTGCCCGCCGTATCACCGAGACCAGAAAGGGCGTCTCGATCGAATTTGGAAGCTCGGCAGCCATCCTGATGAGGGAAATGAAAAAACTGATGAAAGAAAGCAGCCGCAATTGACATAAAAAAACGAATAGTTTAAAATTATGACGTTATTTGTAGAAAGGTGGCTGTACAATGAAAAGAACGTATCAACCAAGTAAAAGAAGACGCCAGAATATTCATGGCTTCAGAGCCAGAATGAAGACCGTCGGCGGACGTAAGGTTCTTGCCAGACGTCGTGCAAAAGGCAGAAAGGTCTTATCAGCGTAAAAAGTCACATACCGTGACTTTTATTTTCCTATGAAGAAATTCGAAAGGATCCGCAAAAACGAAGAGTTCTCTTCCATCATCAGCAAACGGCATTCCCGGGGAAGCCGTTTCTTTGTCGTGTACTGGCAGGAGAAGAAAGAGGAGAATGCCCGTATCGGCATCAGTGTCTCCAAGAAACTCGGAAATGCGGTCGTACGCAACAAGGTAAAAAGACAGCTCAGGATGATGTGCCATGAGCTTCTCGATCTCTCCACTTATCCGTTAGACCTCATCATCATCGTGAAAAAAGGCTTTCTGGATATGACGTATGCGGAAAATAAAAAGGATTTGGAAATCCTCATAAAAAAGAATATAATTAAGCAGTATGAATAAGGAGAAACCTATGAACAAGAAAAAAATGCTTACGATCCTTACAGTGATCATGATGGTTTTTCTTTTGACTGGTTGTACCATTGCTACCAATCCGGATGGCAGTATCAAATTGATCTATCTTACTACACCGTTCTCCGAGATGATGCAGGAAGGTGTATTTGAAGCAATTCTGGTGTATCCGTTAGCACAGGCAATCAACTTCCTCAGCAAATATATCGGTGTCGGCGGAGCGATCATGCTGATGACTCTGATCATCAATGCGATCGTCCTGGTCTTCACGTTCCGTTCCAACGTCGATATGCAGCGTATGCAGGAACTCCAGCCTGAACTCAACAAGATCCAAAAGAAATACGAAGGAAGAGACGATCAGGTCTCCCGTCAGAGAATGTCCATGGAGATGACGAAGCTCTATGACAAGTATGATGTCAAGCCGGGAATGGCGATGCTGTCGACATTCATCCAGTTCCCGATCCTGATCGCTATGTATAACGCCGTCCGAAGATCTGCAGCCGTTGCGACCGGTGTATTCTTCGGTGTCGATCTGGCTCTGACTCCTACGGAATCCGTCAAGTCCGGTTCCTGGGGCGCCATCGTCATCTATGTCCTGATGCTGCTGGCTCAGCTGGCTTCGATCCTGGTACCTAAGCTTCTCGCTCAGGCAAAGGCAAAGAAGGAAGCAGAACTGCATCACAGACGTTATGAAAAACCTCAGGAAGCCAATCCGATGATGACCTACGGTATGATCATCTTCATCGGTGTCCTGATGCTGAGCTGGCCGACAGCCTTATCTCTCTACTACCTGATATTCTCGATCGTGAATATCATCAAGACTCTGGCTATCAACAAGCTCATGCAGAAAATGTAACGAAGGAGTTTTATGAAACAGTATACAGGCAAGACATTGAACGATGTCTTAAACAGCATTGCTGCCGAAAAGGAATGTGCTGTTGAAGATATCACATACAATGTCCTGGAGGAAAGCAAGCACCTCTTCGGTATCGGAAATTCCGTGACGATCGAGGCCTATACTCCTCAGGACATCAAGGATTTCATCTTCGATTATCTGGGTTCCTACTTTACCGAACTCAATCAGGAAGTCTCGATCGAGATCATCATCCGCAATTCGGAAGACAAGGAAGGCGAACGTCTCTACCATGTCATCCTCGATGCGGAAAACAATGCGATCGTCATCGGCAAGAACGGTCAGACATTACGGGCCATCACTACGGTGCTGAAGGCTGCCGTCAATGCGACATTCCGCAAGAGAGTCAACGTTGTCGTCGATGTCAACCACTATAAGGAAGACCGCTACAGAAAAGTAAAGGCCATCGCTGCGAGAGTCGCTAAGGAAGTCCGCAAGACTCATATCGATGCCGAACTCGATCCGATGCCGAACGATGAGAGAAAAGTCATCCACCAGTATCTTCAGGATTTCAAAGGGGTCACGACCGTATCCATCGGCGAAGGAAACAAGAGACACTTAGTCATCAAGTATGCAAAAGAAGAGGAAGCGTAAGCTTCCTTTTTTATTTCTTATCAAAGCGGATATTCAGATCGACATTTCCCTCGATCCCGTCGATATTTCCGGTCTCGGAATACTGCCATATGGAGAAGGGATACGGATATTCGGGGATATCGTAATACTGGGCAAACCAGATATCGTAGTTCTTGATCTCATCGATCACATAGTAGTCGCGGAGCCAGGCCATATTCGTATAGAGGATGGCGTTGTAGTTATGCATGCGTATCCTCTCTAAGAAGGCTTTGGCGATGTTCGTCCTCTCTTCTCCGGAGAGGCTGCTGATACGTCCGTCCGGGAAGTCTTCATAGTCGAAGGCTAAAGGGATATCGAAGTTCTTTCCCCGGATGATGGATACGAGATAGTCTGCCTCTTCTACGGCTTCCTGTTCACTCACGGCCTGAGAGAAGAAGTAGAAGCCTACTTCCAGTCCGGCATTCTTTGCGCCCCGGTAGTATTCCTCGACGCTCTTATCGACGTGCAGGACTCCCTCGGTAGCTCCTCTCCATCCGGCCCGGATGATGACGAAGTCGACTCCGGCTTTTTTGACTTTCTCGAAATCGATGGTCCCGTTATGTTCGGAGATATCGATGCCGAAGGAACTGGTATAATTCTCATCTTCATAGGACATATAGTTCTCCTGTCTCTGGAGCTTGTTCAGGTCGTATCCGTGTCCCGGCAGCAGTTCGACGTCCTCTTCGACGCTGGCCCGGTGCTGATACTCGATGATCTCCCGTATGATGAGAAAGCTCAGGGAACAGAAGATCATCAGGAGAAGAAAGATCCTGAGAAAAGGAGTGCGCTGTTTTCTGCGATGTTTCATATCTAGATTATATAATAGGATTGTGAAAAGAAAAAAACTCCGGAACATATTGATCGCCATCTTTGTCCTGCTGGCCTGTGCCGGTCTTTTCTACTGGAGCGTGACCCGCTTCTCGGAAGGGAAGAGGGCAGAGTTCCTGTACTGTCTCGACGGGGATTCGATGATGTTCAAACTGGAGGGAAAAGAAGTCGAAGTGCGTCTTTTATC
>JAZPYW010000166.1:0-4053 GCA_045544415.1 Erysipelotrichaceae bacterium | reverse complement strand
TGGATATGGCTGTCGGTGTTGTCGTAGGCGGTGCCTTCTCTGCCATTGTCGGTTCTCTCGTCAATGACGTCATCATGCCGCTGATCGCCGGTCTGCTCAGACTCCCGGATTTCACTGCTTTAGTAGTCAATATCGGTGATGCGACTCTGGCATACGGCAACTTCATCCAGAACATCGTCAACTTCGTCATCATTGCATTCTGCATCTTCACTGTTGTCAAGGCTATCAACTCCCTGAAGAAGAAAGAAGAGCAGAAACCGGAAGCTCCGAAGGGACCGACAGATGCCGAAAAGATCATCGCTTTACTGGAAGACATCAAAAACAAATAAGTTTGACTTTTCCGAAGATCAATCTATAATGATTTTATAAACGTTGATTAAGACGAGATCCTGAAAAGGGAACTTCTAGAGAGACTGTGAGGGTGGAAATCAGTCAGGGAAATTTCAGGATTACTACTTATGAGTGCTTACCAATAGTAAGACGTGTCTCGCGTTAAGAGATCAAGCAACAAATAAAGGTGGTACCTCGCTTCATGCGACCTTGGGATACCGCCTTTTTATTTTTATGGAGGAACTATGATCAACATTCGAGAAGATGAGAGACTTCACGTATTAAACCATTCCTGTGCCCACTTACTGGCTCAGGCCGTTCAGCATCTCTATCCTCAGGCAAAGTTCTGGGTAGGACCGGTCATCGACGACGGTTTCTATTATGATATCGATCTGGGAGATGTCGTCATCAAGGAAGAAGACCTTCCGAAGATCGAGAAAGAGATGAAGAAGATCGCCAAAGACGGAAAGCGTATCGTCCGTCATGAGATCTCCAAGGAAGAAGCTCTGAAAGAGTTTGCGGATGATCCGTACAAGATAGACCTGATCAGCCGTATGGATGAGAGCGAGACCGTCATCTCTACCTATTCCCAGGGAGACTTTACCGATCTCTGCAGAGGTCCGCACGTAGAGAGCGTCAAGGAACTCAAGCATTTCAAGCTCATCAAGTTCTCCGGTGCCTACTGGAAGAATGATGCGAAGAATAAGATGCTGCAGAGGATCTACGGCGTCGCCTTCGATACGGAAGAAGACCTGCAGAACTACCTGAAGGAACTGGAAGAAGCCAGACAGAGAGATCACCGCCGTATCGGCAAGGAACAGGAACTCTTCATGAACCATGTCCTGGTCGGAGCAGGTATGCCGATGTGGCTGCCGAACGGTGCCATCATCCGTAAGGAACTGGAAAACTATATCTATGCCAAGGAAAGAGCTTTAGGCTACGATCATGTATATACACCGCCGGTAGGTACTGTCGATCTCTACAAGACATCCGGACACTGGGATCATTATAAGGAAAACATGTTCCCGATGATGGAAGTCGACAATGAACAGTTCGTTTTACGTCCGATGAACTGTCCTCATCATATGCTGATCTATAAGAACAAACTCCATTCCTACCGTGACCTTCCGGTACGTATCGGTGAATTTGCGACCGACTTCCGTTATGAGGCTTCCGGTGCTGTGAAAGGTCTCGAAAGAGTACGCTGCATGTGCCAGAACGACGCGCACCTCTTCGTCCGTCCGGATCAGATCGCCGAGGAATTCCGCAAGGTCGTCCAGCTCATCCTCGATGTATACCATGATTTCGGCATCAAGAACTACAAGTTCCGTCTGTCGCTGCGCGATCCGGAAGATACCGAGAAATACTTCGATGATGATGAGATGTGGAATGAAGCCGAATCCAAACTGCGTGAAGTCCTCAACAGCTTAGGCGTCGAATACTTCGAAGCAGTAGGTGAAGCAGCGTTCTACGGTCCGAAACTCGACGTAGAAGTAAAACCGGCCATCGGTCCGGAAGTCACGCTTTCTACCTGCCAGCTTGATTTCCTCTTACCGAGAAGATTCGAACTCAACTACATCGATTCCAACGGCGAGAAACAGGTCCCTGTCGTCTTGCATAGAGCGATATTCGGTACCTTCGACCGTTTCACGGCCTTCCTGATCGAAGAGACCAAAGGTATCTTCCCGACATGGCTGGCTCCGAAACAGGTCGTCGTCATTCCGGTCCATCATGAAAGACATGCGGACTATGCGTATGAAGTCTGTGAAGAACTCAAGAAGATGGGCGTACGTGTCCATGTGGATGCCCGTAATGAAAAACTGGGCTACCGTATCCGTGAAGCCCAGATGTCCAAGATCCCGTATGAGATCGTCGTAGGTGATAAGGAAGTTGAAGAAAAGTCCGTCAATATCCGCAGATACGGTAAAGAAGGCTCTGTCTCCAAACCGCTCGATGAATTCCTGAAAGATCTCGCCGAAGAGATCCGGGAACGCAAATAACAGCAAAAAAGGTAAGCGATCAGGCTTACCTTTTTCTTTATGCATTCATCAGTTCTTCCAGACGTTTCTTCAGATCGGCAACAGCGACTTCTCCCGAGATCTTTCCATCTCTCGATTTCAGTTCGACGATACCGTCTGCGGCCTTCTTGCCGACGGTGACTCGGTACGGGATACCGATGAGTTCGGCATCGTTGAATTTGATGCCCGGACGTTCATCACGGTTGTCCAGCATGACTTCGATCCCGTCTTTCTGCAGATCATCGTAGATCGCATTGCCCAGGTTCACCTGCGTCTCATCCTTAGTAGACATGATGAGTACTGTAACCTTGAATGGAGCGATGTTGAGCGGCCAGATGATGCCTTTATCGTCGTGGTTCTGTTCGACGATGGCTGCCATCGTTCTGCCGATACCGATGCCGTAGGATCCCATCCAGACATCCTGGAGCTTATTGGATTCATCCGCATACTGCAGATTCATCGCATGCGCATACTTCGTACCGAGCTTGAAGAGGTTGCCGACTTCGATACCTTTCGTGAAACTCAGCTTCTTTCCGCAGCACGGACAGAGATCTCCATCCTGTACATTGACGACATCGGCGGTCATATCATAATGGATATCCTCGATGTTGGCATTGATGTAGTGATAGCCTTCCTCGTTGGCACCGCAGACGAAGTTTCTCATCTTGAGCACTTCACGGTCGAGGATGACCTTGGCATTGAGTCCGACCGGTCCGGTATAACCCGGGACCGCATTGGAAGTGGCGATCAGTTCATCATTCGCAAAACCGATCTCCTGAGCTTTGAACAGCTTCGTGACTTTCGTCTCATTGAGTTCACGGTCGCCGCGGACACAGAAGACGACAAACTGTCCGTCGACATTCATCAGCAAGGCCTTAACGGAATCCTTCTCATCCTTGTTCAGGAACTTGCAGACATCCTTGATCGTGCTGCAGTGCGGCGTAGCGACTTTCTCCATCGGCAGCTTTTCAACAGCGGAATCATCTCTCTGCGATACGGTCTCCGTTACTTCCAGGTTGGAAGAATATCCGCATTCATCGCAGTATACGATAGAATCTTCGCCGATCGGGGTGATGGCCTGGAATTCTTCGGAAAGAAGACCTCCCATGATACCGGTATCTGCTTTGACGATACGGTAATCGATACCCATCTCATCGAAGGAATCGACATAGGCCTTATACATCTTCTGATAGGAGACATCGAGTCCTGCTTCATCCTTATCGAAAGTATAGGCATCTTTCATCACGAATTCCTTGACGCGGATGAGACCGAAACGGGCTCTCGGTTCATCACGGTATTTCTCCTGGAACTGGTAGAGATTGAACGGCATATTCTTATAGGAACGGATCATGGATTTTGCGGCATAGGCGAAGAGCTCTTCATGAGTCGGTCCTAAGACATAGTCCTTATCGGTACGATCTTTCAGCTTAAAGATGGACGGTCCGAATCCGGCAAGTCTTCCGGAATCCGCATAGTATTCCGCAGCGATGAGAGCCGGCATCTTCAATTCCTGAGCACCGGCAGCGTTCATGTGTTTCCGGATGATGGAGACGATATTCTGGTGGACGATATATCCTAACGGCAGCATGATATAGACACCGGCACTGGTCTTTTTGATAAAACCCGCTTTGACGAGAAGGTTGCCGCTGGCGGACTCTTCGTCACGGACATCCTCTCTCTGGGTAAAGAAATACGAATCTTTCAG
>JAZPYW010000165.1:0-31166 GCA_045544415.1 Erysipelotrichaceae bacterium | reverse complement strand
TCAGCACCTTCCACATAAGTTCCATAGGCAGTCAGCTGGGAAGCGATATCTTTCGAGATGGCATTCGTTCCGCCGATGACAGTGAAATGGATGTCTCCGTTAAAGGAAGAGAGATACTCTTTCTGTTTGCCGGAAAGACCGGTTTCCCTGTTGATGAGAAGGATCGGGATATCTACGGCAGAGGCAGACAGGGAATCCGCATAGGCGGTATCGACTCCTTTATCATTCATACTCTTTCCGACACATACCAGCAGTTCTCCTCCATTGAAGCCTGCCTTCTTCAGGATCTCCAGATCGGTATTGTATCGGCTGGAGCCCCATACTCTGTCGATCACGAAGGAAGGATCGAGTCCCGTGAGTGTCTCATCCTTTACGGCAGAGACTCCTCCCAGGACATAGAGAGTTCCTCCCTCTATGAGATTCTTATTGATATAGTCGATGACTTTGATACGGTCTTTCTCCTTTTCCCTTATGAGAAGAACAGGAGCGTCGTTCTTATTGGCTAAATAGGAACCTGCCAGGGCATCCGCAAAGCCTTCTCCGGAAGTAAGGACGATGGTATTGAACTTATCATCTTGTATCTTTCCTTCCTTACTGAGGAGTTCCTTCAGATAGTCTGCCGATCTGATGGCGGTATCGTATCTGTTGGAGCCGGCGATACGGTCTACCGTATCCTCTTCTACGGTCTTCTCTACTACCTTGGTATCGGTAAATTCCTTACCGCTAAAGGATACAGCTGCGGTATAGGTGAAGGAAACTTCATCTTCTTCAGCTGTTACTTCTGCCTCTACTGTTTCTACATGGGATCCATCATTCTTACAGGTGAAGAGTGCGGAAGCAGAGGAATAATCATTAGACCAGGTCCAGACAGGATCAGACCAGTCATGGCCTGTAGCAGGGACGGATACTTCCTTGGTATCAGAGTATTCTTTACCTTCAAAGGTTATGGTAGCAGTATATACAGTCTTTCCGTCTTCTTCACAGGTAGGATCAGTAGTTTCGGATGTGACTTCCGCCTTGACCGTCTGTACATGCAGGACATCATGAGCGCAGGTAAACAGAGCGGTAGCTTCCGAGAAGTCTTCGGACCATACCCATCCGGTAAACTGATAGTCATGACCGAAGGCAGGGATAGATACTTCCTTAGTCTGGACTTCAAATGCTTCATTCCTGAAGGAAGCAGAAGTGTAGGTTCTTACACCTTCTTTTTCACAGGTTGGTTCTGCAGTGACTTTGGAAGTTGTATTTACCGTTTCTGTCTCCTCATGGGAATCATCGTTCCTGCATACTCTCTTCGCTGTTACAGAAGAGTTATCTTCTGCCCATGTATAGGACGGAGTATCCCAGTCATGGCCTGAGGCAGGAATAGTTACTTCCTTAGTATCGGAGTATTCTTTACCTTCAAAGGTTACTGTTGCGGTATATACAGTCTTACCTGTTTCTTCACATGTGGCGGGAGTTGTATCGGATGTGACCTTAGCCGTAAGGACTTTCTCGTGGGAAGGATCTCTCTTGCAGGCGAAGGTCGCATAAGCAGAAGTATAGCTCTTCGACCAGGTCCATACCGGTTCTCCGAAGTCATGACCTAAGGCAGGAATAAAGATTTCCTTGGTATCTGTATAGGTCTGTCCATTGAAGGATACTGTAGCGGTATATACAGTCTTTCCTGCTTCTTCACAGGTTGGATCTGTCGTAACGGAAGAGACGGATGCAGGGATCCTCTGTACATCTTCTCCGTCAGTGCTGGTGAATACTGCCGTGGCAGTATTGTCTTCGTTCCACTGCCATTCAGGATCTCCATAGGTATACGCCGTAGGAGGAAGGATGATATCCTTTGTCTGAGCTTCAAATGCAGGATTGGAGAATACGGCGGTATATCTTCCGGTTCCTGCTTCGGCATGAGTAGCTTCCTTCACTACTTCATAGGTTGTATTCACTGTTTCCGTCTCGATATGAGAATCATCGTTCTTACAGATTCTTTTAGCTGTTACAGAGGAATTGTCATCAGCCCATGTATAGGATGGAGTATCCCAGTCATGACCTGTTGCAGGAATAGATACTTCCTTAGTATCGAAGTATTCTTTACCTTCAAAGGTTACTGTAGCAGTAAAGATAGTCTTTCCAGCTTCTTCACACGCTGCAGGAGTAGTGACGGAAGTAACTGTAGCGTTTACTGTTTCTACGTGAGAAGTATCATTCTTACACGTGAAGGTAGCTGAAGCAGAGGAGTAATCATCTGCCCAGTTCCAGCTGGCTAATTCATAGTCATGGCCTGTTGCAGGGATGGATACTTCTTTCATATCTGTATATGTCTGTTCGTTGAATGTGACAGTTGCGGTATATACTGTCTTACCTTCTTCTTCACAGGTTGGATCTGTTGTGACAGAGGTAACAGTTGCGTTGACTGTTTCTGTATGAGAAGAGTCGTTCTTGCAGACGAAATATGCCGAAGCGGAAGAATAATCATCAGCCCATGTCCAGCTAATCAATTCATAGTCATGACCTGTAGCCGGGATAGATACTTCCTTGGTGTCTGTATATTCCTTGCCTTCAAAGGTTACTTTGGCTGTATATACAGTCTTTCCTTCTTCTTCACAGGTCGGATCGGTAGTTTCAGATGTTACTGTCGCTTCTACTGTCTCCACATGGGAATTATCATTCTTACATGTGAATAAGGCAGAAGCGGAAGTATAACCGTTCCACTTCCATTCGCTTAGTTCATAATCATGGCCTGTTGCCGGAATGGAGACTTCCTTGGTGTCTGTATATTCTTTCCCTTCAAAGGTTACAGTTGCGGTATAGACGGTCTTGCCTGCAGATTCACAGGTTGGATCTGTCGTAGAAGAAGTTACTGCTGCTTCTAGAGTCTGAACATCTCCGCATACCGTACATGTGAATGCTGCAGAAGCTTTATTGTCTTCTGTCCAGGTCCATACCGGTTCTCCATACACATGGTCTTTTCCTGGGATCTCAATCGTCTCGGTCTCATTGAGATCGAGGCTGCTGTTTCTTTCTGTTGCGGTTATCGTGACGGAAGAATCCTGACAGCCTGCTGTAAATACGAAGGACGCAAGCGTCGTATTGGCCGCAACGGCTTCTTTGTTCGCAAAGACGAACGTGATCGTGCCCTTTTCATCATCCACATGAACAGATCTGAAAGAGAGATCCGACTTATAGGAATCATAGGTCAGTTTATCTTTATCATAGGTGATCGTATAGGAACCGTTCGTGGCTGCCGTTTCTTCGTAGATATCCAGCGTTACTGATCCTTCTTCATCGGTCTGAGAAGAACCCTTGGCTTCATGAACAGTGATCGGAGTTCTGAAGAAATTGAGACTTCCTTCTGCTTCAGGAACTTTTTCAGATATATCGGTTTCTACCGGTACTTCAGCATCGGTATGGAATGAGAATTTCCTTGCTTCTTCCGCATAACGGGCATTGACCGCATCCATATCGATCATGGACTTGAGATCGATCCTCTCTTCCTGAGGCAGTACAGCATCTTCCGTTTCTTCCGAGGATGCCGGAGCTGCACTTCCATTCACATAGAGACCGGTCACCGGCCAGATATTCGATCCGAAATTGCCCGCATGATAGACCGCTTTTGTGCTTGGGCTGATGATGATCAGTTCACTGACATCTCCATCCAGGTGTGTCCAATAGAGATAGGTTCCATCATAATAGAGAGACTGATTGAGGAAGGATGCCGCAATGCCGGTATCAACGACCAATGTCGGAGCTGTGAATGAGACAGAGTTTCCGATCGACAGCGTCGTCTGCCAGATCTTTCCGGTCTCATCGAGAAGATAGAAAGACGATGAAGTTGTACTGATGGATCTTGCCGCGACCGCCGCAAGATAAACATCCTGAGCAGTTTCCGAGAAATCCAGCAGACCGTATGGAAGACCTGAGAACGTTCCCTCGGCATCTTCCTGCGGAGTCAGATTTCCGAAGATCAGGTAGTTCGCAAAAGTATAGACGAAATAATCGGTATATCGGGAACTTGCCCTGGCCATATCGGTCGCAATGACATAGTTCGTACCGAATTCTGTCAGAGAGTAATTATTCCTGTTTACCGTATAGAGAACAGTAGAAGATGCGCTCGTATCGATCGTTCCGGCGTAGAGTGTATTGGCATTTGCCATGAAGGCCGTTGACAGCGGCTGAGATAAAGCGCTGTTATGGAGCTTATTCGTCGTCGGCAGGGAATTCGCATTGAAACTGATGACGAAAGGATTTCCTTCTTCATCGTAGATGATGCCGTGGAGAGCCTTATTGATGGCGGTGACTTTTACAGTCGCTGTTCCATAGACGCTGCTGTTGGAATTGGAAGTCGCCCGGATCGTCGCCGTGCCGGATCCCGTTCCTGTGACGTTCCCGTAGGCATCTACTGTTGCGACGTTCGCATTGGAAGAAGTCCAGGAAACCGTGCGGTCTTCTGCCGTCAATGGCTGCACATCAGCACTGAAGGAAGCAGTGTTTCCTTTATAGATATCGGCGCTGGAAGGAGATACCGTGACAGCGGTGACCGTATACGGATCACCTTCCACGTTGTTGTTCACCTTGATTGCTTTAGAAGTCTCGTTTCCGGCATAATCTCCCGCAAATGCAGCCACAAAGCCTTTCGCATTGGCGATCGCTGAACTGCCGTCAAAAGAGATCTGATAGGAGGAAGTTCCCGGAACAGCTTCCGCATAGGTCACAGTCCCGTCCAGAGACAGAACGGCCACATAGGCGATGTTCAGATTGTCGGTAACAGAGATATTGATGGTATTTCCGGAAAGAGAGGCATCCGAGATGACCGGAGCTGTATCATCGACGGTAAAGTCGTATCCGATGAAGGCACCTTTACCGAGTTTGTTGCTTAACAATAAGGTATTCAGACTGTTCAGCATACCGGAATCTTCCGAGATCATATCGCTGTTCAGTTTCATCGCGTTGTATTCCGGGATCGCATAGAAACCGATACGGAACCTGTCGTTCTCTTTCAGTCCGTAGCTGCCCGGAGTCTTGTTGACGGTATAGGACTTCGTGGCGGTATTCTGCCAGGAAGCACCCATCTGGTAATACCACATGCCGGTCACATCATATCCGCTCGTGGAAGAACCGAGTACAGAAGCGACATTTCCGTCATCATCCAGTCTGGATACCGCAAAACCGGTCGTTCCGGCAGAGCGGACCAGGTTGTAGTAGATATTTCCGAAACGGGAATTCGAATTCACTGCGAGTCTGTCTTCCGGGAAAGCATCTTCTACCTTATACGGATTGCCTGCGAATTTCGATGTAGCAGAGCCGTTCGTGATCGTCAGATAGTTGGTATCGCTGTTGCCGGAATACGGGATCTTTGCCGTACCGTACAGAGTATCGGTGTAGGAAGTGTTGTCAAACATCGAAGGATCGGTCCAGCTTCCGTAGAAACCTAAGATCGGAATGGAATGTCTCACATCCAGTTTCATTCCTTCTGAATCGGAAGTCGCAGATTCCACATATGTGAAGCCCTCCACATAGAGGCCGTTCGGATACACCGCATCCAGAGAAGAAGTATCGGACGGGATATAGATGGTGACCGTGACATCTTTCGAAGAATGAGCTTCTACGACGAGATCATCCGTGCTCGCCTGTTTCCAGTTCAGCAGGAGATAGGCATCATAGGAAGAGACTTTACCGTCGTTATCCATGTCGGCAGCAGTCAGATCCAGAAGCGATGCATCCGCATTGCCTGCCAGATGATCCAGTATGGCCTGTACATCCAGCGAGTCTGTCTTTCCGTCTTTATTGACATCGTGTTCGTTGAGAACGGCTGCACCGTATTCGTAGTCTACGAGCCAGTCTAAAGCGGTCGTGGAATCAGACATGAAGACGGATCCATTTTCCGTATAGCGGCCCTGAGTAAAGAGATCGGTACTCAGTTCATAGGTCTGAGCCTGATCTTTCAGGTTGTAGATCGTAAATGCATAGGTATAGGAGCCGCTCCGGGAAGGCTTGTCGCCGAGTTCGGCTTTGACCTTGCCGTCTTTGGCAGCCTGAGTCAGAGCAGTCAGCGTTCCGTCGTTCTGAGACATCATGATGACCGATCCGGCATTGACCGCATTATAGACATTGGCCAGACCGGAACCCTGACGCAGGATCGAATAATACGGACCGTCTGCACTTCCTTCGTGCATCGGTACCGCTGTCGACATCAGCAGAGACTGATTGATGGCTCTCACCGTATAGTTCGCTGTCAGTGAACTGTTCATTGCCGAGAAATCGTTCTCTCTCATATACTGGGCAAGTACTGCCGAAAGACCGGCCATATGAGGAGCTGCCATAGACGTACCGGACATCAGCTCGTATTTGTCCGAACCTCCGGCTGTCGAACCGCTCGTAGTCTTATTGGTTCCCCAGACAGAATAGATATCGCCGCCAGGTGCCGTGATCTCCGGTTTCATCAGTAAGGAACCCGGAACACCCCAGGAGGAGAAATCCGTGAATTCCGGATTGTTTGAAGAATCCCCTTCCGTCACTACATCATCCGTGATCACGATCTTTCCGGTGTAGTAAGTATAATTGCCGGTCGTCTTCTTCGTAGAAGTCTGCTTGATGAGATCAGCAGCTTCCAGGGAGATGGAGACAACCGGGAATGTGCCGGTGTAGTCGTCGAGACCCATGGAGATCCCGCCGCCTTCCGTATTGTTCGCAATGAAGAAAGCCTTCGGAGAATAGGAGACCGCGTTGTTGGCTTTCTCCGCAAAGGAGAGTTCTCCTCTGTTGACGATGACGACTTTTCCGGAGAGCGATACTGCTCTGTTTACAGCCGTCAGGTCTGCTGTATTTCCGACTGAATCTATATAGACGACATCGTAAGTACCCGGTATGGAATCCAGCGTTCCGCCATTGTTCGGGGTCTCGACATAATATGTCGTCACCTGATCGTTAAACAGAAGCGGAGAACCGGTAAAGCCGGTATTCTGGGCAGCTGCCGTACCTAAGGAATTGATAAAAGAACCAGGGGAACCTCCGGTATGCATGCTGACATCTTCGATATAGAGATCAGTATTCAGGAACTGCGTAAAACCGTAGGAGTTTCCTGCCGAGATCGTTACGACCAGTTTCTCTGCTTCGATCAGACTGTTCAGGACATCCTGATAAGCACCGGAATAGGTAAAGCCCGGTTCACTGGAACCCAGGGAAAGGTTTACAGTGTCTGCTTTCAGTACGAGGGCATCTTCAATAGCGGCCATATAATCGGAATCATAGGCACCTCCGCCGGAACCGAATACCTTCATGACCAGCAGCTGGGCATCCGGTGCCATACCGACCGCTTTGACGCTGTCGATCGCCTTGGCATAGGAAGAACCGGACTTGATGTATTTATTGGCTGCCGCAATACCGGCAACGTGAGAACCGTGTTCTCCCTGCGTATCGTTTATATGATTGATCGTCGTATTTTCATCGATATAGTTATATCCGTAAGGGATCTTGGCAGATACATAGGTACCTCTGCCGTTGAGTCCGGAAGACGGGATATCCGAAGATTTCATCAGAGTGACCGTCTTATCCAGCTGATTGATGGAATAAGTGAAAGCGTCCGCATTGAAGGACTGATGAGTTGTATCGATACCGGTATCGATGATGGCGATACGGCTTCCTGCACCGGTATAGCCGCTCTCCCACGTCGAAGAAGCACCGGTCATATACCGAGCTGTATTGGCGGTGTTCGGATCAGCAGTCCCCTCTTCCAGAGCGGTATAGACGTTTTCCTCGAAGACTTCTTTCACGCCTTCGACCTGTTCGATCTTCAGGATATCTCCATAGGAAACATAAGCCGAAATGATATTGACCGTCAGAGTCAGATTCCATTTGACATCCAATTCTTTTCCAAGAACTGCTTCGATCCTCCTCTGTACCTCATCCTGATTCCTTCTCAGAGAATCCCGGTAGGCATTTGCCGAAGTATTTTCAGCGATGCCATCTATGGAATAGCCGGCATCCAGTGTGGAAGGCTCTTCCAGAACGATGGAAACACGAACAATCTCATTCAAATCGCGCATCGTATCTTCGATCTCTGCTTCTTCTTTCTCAGTAACGCCGAGTTTTTCGACATGCAGAGAGGATGGATCGAGGTCTTCCATCACCAGTGTCTGAGTTCCGTTCTCCGCTTCTGACGGATGATCTTCCGCCGAGACAGTCAGTACGCTCGTCACCAGCAGCAACATCGTCAGCAGGATGCTCAGAAATTTCTTCATGGACTTATTCATAAATGGTCCCCCATAGTATGTAATTCTCTTTAAAATTATCATTATCCAAATCTCTTTTCAATATTTTCATATTATTGAAAATTGTTTTCATTTAATTGTCTCAAAGAACTCTCCCGCTTCTTTTTCCTCAGATACCTTAGTTGATGATATGATAGGAAAGAGGTTTTTCATGAGTGTAAGTATCGTATGTCCGGTATACAATGTCGCACCGCATCTGGACCGCTGTATCAGCAGTCTTTTAAATCAGACCTATAGAGACATCGAGATCCTTCTGGTCAATGACGGAAGTACCGATGAGTCTCTGGAGATCTGCAGGAAGTATGCAGGAGAAGATGATCGTATCCTGCTGCAGAGCGGTGAGAACCACGGTGTCTCCGTTGCCCGCAACAGCGCTCTGGAACACGTCCGGGGCGACTGGGTCTGCTTCGTAGACGGAGATGACTATCTACCGGAAGATGCGGTCGAGAAGATGCTGAAATGCGTTGAAGCGGACACCGATATCCTGATCACGGATTTTTCGGTGGATAAAGATTCTCACATCACTCATCAGTCCTTCCTCAAAGGAGAGGACCGGGACTTTGTTTCTCCGGAAGAACGTCTGGAACTGATACGCAACTGTTTTCTGAAGACTTCCATTGCCGAACGCTCCTGCATCACCGCCATCGGAGTCCCCTGGGCCAAACTGTACAATGCGTCTTTCCTGAGAGAATATCAGATCACTTTCCCGGAAGAGGTACGCAAGATGCAGGATGCCCTGTTCAACGCGGAAGCCTTCTATCATGCCTCCAAGGTCTCTTTCCGAAAGATCGATACTTATTTCTATAATCAGAATGTGTCCTCTGTCACCCATCGTTATAATCCGGACTATGAACAGATCGCCGATACTCTTCTGCAGGAAATGAGATCCTTCATGGAGAAGTATTCTCTCGAAGAAGTGCTCCACCCGGTCTATCAGGCCAGAAGACTGATGTTCGGCTATGAGACCATCAAATTCCGCCACATCCTGAATGAAAACAAGGAAACACATAAAGAGATCGTCAGGGATGTACGAAAGATCCTGGAGCCCCTCAGTTTCTCTGAAGAAGATGAAAAAAAGATGATCCCCTATCTGGGAAGAGCCTACACTCTGGCTTATTCCCTGCAGAAACATCATCTATATTCTCTTCTCTATCTCATGATGAATATGTATCAGAACTACCGGAACTCACTCCTGTAGTTCTTTTTTTATGTATTCCTCAAACTTCTTCTTTTCCCGGAAATAACTGAATACTCCTTTATGAACAGCTTTGAATTTCTTTGTGCCGTATACGGTCCCTAAACTCCTGTACGCAGTACGGAATGCCCCTAAAAAGAATCTCAGCCATGCCTTTCTGCCGTTGTAGAGACGCTTGTTGATGAGGATATTCCGGTAGAAGTACGCATAGATCGAAATGCGCCCTTCATTGTCTTCATCTTTCAGGGAAAGTGAACGGGCATTGAAACGTTTATGAAGGACTTTGCTGGAACCGATGAGATAAGCCGGACCATAATGTTTGATCAGTCTCATCGTATATTCGCTGTCATCCCCCCAGATGAAATAGTCTTTGCAAGGAAGTCCGCACTTCATTACGGCTTTCTTGCTGATCAGCAGAGATACGAATGTCGCATCAGCCAGTTTCACTGCTCCGTACTCCAGCTGTTTATACCAGTTCCTGTAGCCGTTCGGATCCTTCTTTTCCGAGATATTCGGAACATTCATCGCTTCTCCATTTGGCCCGTAGACACAGCTTGCCAGGAAGGAGACATCTTCATTCATCGCTTCATAGGCAGCGATCAGTTCCTGTAATGTATCTTTATTCGGGATCGTGTCATCATCCATGATCCAGAAGAAATCGCAGTCTTTCTCCCTTCCCAGTCTCAGTCCCTCATAGAAACCTCCGGCTCCTCCGGTGTTGCTGTCCATGAGATGATAATCGACTTTGGATAAGAGTCCATTTTCTTCCAGATATTCTTTTGTCCCGTCGGTACTCGCATTGTCGATCAGGATCACTTCCTTTAGCGGATAAGACGAGGAAAAGATGCCTTCGAGGCATTCCCTGCACAATTCTTTCCGGTTATAGGTGACAACGACCGCAATGATGTTCATAACTTATTCCAAAAAGTAATCTTCATTGAGAGCCTTCGGTCTTCTCTTGCGCAGGATATTCACTGCCAGATTGACCGCATCCTGTTCATTTCCTTCTTCGAGAAGCCCCTGAAGTTTCTCCAGTTCTTCTTTCCGTCTCTCTTCCCGGTTTTCCTGCAGGCGCTTGCGGAAATCCATTGCCAGGCGCTGAACGTCGTTCTTGCCGGCAGGAAGTTCTTTGGTATAGAGGAATTCTTCATAGGCATCGCAATAGAGCTCTACTTCATCCGAGAAAGCGATCTGATTTCCATGATCGATCCAGAGGATCTTATTGCACAGTTCCCGGACCATTCCGATCGAATGGGAGACCAGGATGCAGGTGATGCCTCCGGAGATGATCTGCTTCATCTTATTGCCGGATTTCTCCTGGAAAGCGCCATCTCCCACGCTCAATACCTCATCGAGGATCAGTACATCCGGATTGACGAGACAGGCGATCGAGAAAGCCAGACGGCTCTTCATACCGCTGGAGAGCTGTTTGAACTGATAATCCTGGAAATCTTCGAGTTCCGCAAAGGAGATGATCTCGTCATACTTCTCGTTCATGAATTCCTTGGTGTAGCCCAATAGAGCCCCTCTGAGATAGGTATTCTCACGTACGGTAAGATCTCCGTCAAAACCGCTGGAGAGTTCCAGCAGAGCTGCAATATTTCCATTTACTTTTACCGAGCCTTTTACCGGCAGCATGATCCCCGTTACTGCTTTTAATAACGTTGATTTCCCGGCTCCGTTGGATCCGATGATCCCCAGCATATCTCCCTTTTCCAGCTGAAAAGTGATATCCCGATCCGCCCAGAATTCACTCACATGGTAATTCCCGGTGAGTTTCTTCATGACATATTCCTTGAGACCGATGGATTTGATATCTCCGGTGATATACCGGATACTGACATTCTTGCAATCAATGACCGACATATGACCTCCTAGAGATGATAGATGAACTTATGGTTGTATCTCTTGTAGAAGAAAGAACCAAGCAGGAAGAAGAAAACGGAATATCCCAGGCATAACGCATGGAAAGCCAGGGACGGAAGATGTCCGTCGATGACGACGATCCGGAAATACTTGATGATATCATAGACCGGATTCAGCAGGAAAGCGCGCTGTACGGCCGGAGAGAAACGGTCGATCGTATAGAAGATCGCCGAAAGATAGTTCAGCAGGGTCAGAAAGACATCATACAGGTAGTTCATATCCCGGAAAAAAATATACAGAGCCGACAGGATCATACCGATACCGACATTCATGATGGTGATGCAGATGATCGGGAATATGAGAGCCAGCATATGCCAGCCGAAGGTGATCCCGTCTAAAGCGCAGAAGATGAAGAAGACGACTACCGTAAGAATGAAATTGATAAAGGAAGATACATTCTTGGAGAAGATGAACAGGTACTTGGGGACATTGATCTTGGTGATGATCGGAGCATTCGACATCAGTGCCAGCATCCCGTTCTTCGTAGATTCCCGGTAATAAGCCATGACGATATTTCCTGCGAATAGGTAGATCGTATAGTGCGGAGTGGTCCTGCCGAAGAAGTCGATGAAAACGATCCTCATAATGAGCAATGTCAAAAGAGGAGATATGACGCTCCACAGCATCCCCAGAGCCGTGCTCTTATATTTCTGTGTAAAATCTCTCTTGACCAGTTCTTCAAAGAGAAAGAGATTCTTCTTGAAGTTGGTCAGTGTGCGCTGCAGTTTCATAGTTTACTTTAATGTTTTGACCCATAATGGATACGGCAGATCTCGGATCGCTTCATACTGCCGGTATTCTGCCTTATTGTAGAAATAAGAAGAAGGACGGGTACTGATGCCCAGTTCTTCAAACCATTCCCCTTTCAGTTTGTGAAACAGCACTTCCTTCTTTTCCCCTTTGATCGTATTGACGTTCCAGAGGCTGAAATGAAGCGCGTAATTGATATAATCCTGCTCCAGCTCCCGATATAAGCCGTATTTGTTCAGATTGTCTCTGAGGCTCAATAGAGCCGTATGGAAGCAGTCCCAGGATTTTTCTCTCGTATTGGACAGAGAAGAAGGGTCATTCCTTCTCTGATGAGCTAATACTTCATCGACGATGCCGATCTTCTTTGCGAGAACCAAGGCTGTAAAGACGAAGCGCATATCGTTGGAGGTACGGATCTCCTGGAATTCCAGTCCGTACTTCTTCACGAAATCCGCCCGGTACAGCTTATCCCAGGCCCAGCCGACGAATACCTTGAAGACATTATCCGTCATATTCCGGAAATATTTCGGCTGATACGGAGCGATCTCCTTCTCTCTCAGCGTCCAGGTGACTTTGACGAATTCATTGAGATCTTCCCGATACTGATCCGAGCGGAACACGACGAAGTCCGCCTGTATCTTCTCCGCTTCTTCATAAGCCTTCTCCAGCATGTCTTCTTCAAAGAAATCATCAGAGTCCAGAAAAGAATAATACTTTCCGTGTGCCTCTCTCATACCGTGATTGCGGGCAGCTCCGGCTCCGGCATTCTCCTGTGCGATGACTTTTACCCGTTCATCTTTTTCTTCATATTCCCTGAGTATCGAAAGAGACGAGTCTTTCGATCCATCATCGACCAGGATGATCTCGATATCTTTCAGGGTCTGGGAAACGATAGAATCGATACACTGTCTCAGATACTTTTCGGCATTGTACACCGGTACGATCACAGATACTTTCGTTTCGTTCATGATGACCTCTTCAGAAGACCTTTGATCTTACGCGGAATATACGTGATAGCCAGTCCGATCTTATAGGATCGGGAATTCTTGATCCTCCGAAGCTCCTCTTCCAGTTTCTGCACCTTTCCATCCGATGCATAGCGGAGATAATAGGCTTCCGGATCTTTCACCAGCAGATTGATATCGGAACGTCCCTTTGGAGTGAACACCGAAAGATCGATCTCTCCCAGTTCCATTCCTCTTTTTACTTCTCTCGACATCCTCTCCGCATATTCTCTCTTGAATTCCGGTGCTACACGTTTCAAAGATGCTTCATAGCTGAAATACTTCTTGAACCAGTACATTCCCTTGAAACGTTCCCAGAGATCGGGATGTTCCATAAAGATATCCTTGATATGATCGTATTCCACATTCATCGTATAGACCTTGTTCGGATCATATACCGAGGAATTCGGATTGTCCCGGCGGTTCATATAATAAGCTTTATCGACGATCATCGCTCTTTCCGCAAAGATGAATGTCTGTATCCAGAAACCGTTGTCCTGATAGGAAGCGCCCGGTGTCGTGTTATGGCGGATATGATGTTCATTCAGGAAAGAACGTTTATAGATCCCGCTCCAGGTATTCATCACATACCTTATAGCTTCCGGAGTATGGCTCGGATCGAATACTTTGTTGTAGTCGGACTTATTCGGAGAGAGAGCGGTATAGGTCTTCTCGATCGTGCCGTCTTCATTTGTCTTAAAGCGGTAGAAATCCGCCTTGACGAAATCCAGGTCATTCTTTGCCGCAACGTCATAGAGTTCTTCAAACATCTCTGCCGGAAGATAGTCATCCGGTTCGAGGATCCCGACATATTCCCCTGTCGCCTTATCGAAGCCGATATTCATGCCGACACCGTATCCTTCATTCTTTTTATCGATGAGAACGATACGTTCATCTTTTTCCGCGTATTCTTTGAGTATAGACAAAGAGGAATCTTTCGACCCGTCGTTGATGCAGATGATCTCCAGATCTTTCAGAGTCTGATTGATTACGGAATCCATGGCTTCATGAAGATACTGTTCTACGTTGTAGACCGGGATAATGACAGATACTTTCGGCATAAAATCCTCCTGACGTGCTTAAAGTATATCACACTTAGACCAATCCCAAAAATATAGGGCGTATAATAGAGACGGAATACAGGAGGAGTCTATGTCTGAAATGCCGAATTTCCGGGAAGAAGATTTTTTCTTTCTGATCGATAGTAATAACTTTCATGATTTTTCATCTGCCCTGTACGGTTTTGCGGTAGACGAAAACGGTTTTTATGAGGAGGCAGATGAAAAGAAGGAATTTCAGGGAAACGGTACCTATGTCCGTATCCTTCGTGATTGGAGAGGTCTGTCCATTTCTCAGGATTCCAACGGCAGCATGGGTCTCTATCTCTATCAGTATGATGATTACTTTGCGGTATCAAATTCTTTCGCAAAGCTCCTGGAGACCGTCCGTCACGATCACCGCATCACGGCCAATCAGGATTATCTGAATACCTATATGACGACCTGGATCACCAGTATCTCCTTTATCGAAACAGCGATCCGGGAGATCTCCATCGTTCCTCCGCACGAGATCCTGCACATCGGCAATAACGGAAAGCTCTCCCGTACCTTCATTGAAAGAGCCTGCAATACCATCCCTATCGATTCCCGGAAAGGCATGGAGCTGCTGGATAACTGGTTCTTCCGCTGGACCAGACTCATATCTTCTCTTCACGAACAGAAACAGGCGATCTTCACCGACCTCTCCGGAGGCTTCGACAGCCGTCTCATCTTCCTGCTTCTTTTGAAGTCGGGCATCTCCCTGAATGATGTCAAGATCATCTCTTTCAATGATGGACTTCACACACATAACGAAGATTACGAGATCGCTTCTTCCATTGCGGAGCGCTACAGTTTTGAACTGAATCACGATCCGGATCCGGAAAGGCACGAAGTCTATTTCACTAAGGAAGAAGTCTTAGCGGTCGCTTACCACACCAAGTATTTCTTCCATAAAGAGCTCTCTTTCTCTTCTGTCGCTGTCACCAGACCTCGTTTCTATTTCGGAGGTTTCGGAGGTGAAACGATACGTCCTTACTGGAATATGAATAAAGATGATCTCATTCGGAAACAGTATGCCTTCCTGGATAAGCTTCCGGCCAGAATGATCCCGGAAATGCGCCATTCCTATGACCATATCCTCAATAATACCTTTGCTGAAATACGGAAGAAGTATCACATCAAAGAAGAAGATTCTCCGGAATTTGGCTTCAATTCTTTCCGGGACTGTTACAACCGCTACCACTTCGGTAAGATCAACACCGAGGCCTTCATCAGCAACTCCCGCAAGCTTTCTCCGGCCATGGATCCGGAGATCCAGAAACTGCTTCTCAACGACAGCAGCTGTGAAGATAAGAACCTGCTGATCGCCCTGATCTTTACCCGTTATGCTCCGGAACTCCTGGATTTCAAATTCGAAGGAGGAAGACGTTTTGCGGAAGAGACTTTGTATGAGGCAAAACGTATCAATGAAAAGTATCCATTCGTGGCAAAGAAGGAAGATCATTCTCCATTCACCATCCTTCTCAGAGGACGTCATTATGATAAGACCATACAAACGGAACCGGTCAGTAAGAAAGTGATCCGCAGAGCTATTGAGAACTGTTTCTATTCGGATGAATACTACCGGAGATTCACGGCTTATTTCCCGAAAGAACTCTATGAATTCGCCCGTGATTTCCGTCTCACTACCAGGTATTTTCCGCTTCGTCATATGTTTGCGGCCACTGCTGCCCTGCGTATCAAAGAATATGAAGCAGAGAACCGGAAACTGTTTTTCCCCGATGAAGACTACTCTCTGAAAGCACGTTTCGATATCCTTTCTTCTTCCTATGATGTCCTCGATATCTCCGACGGAGAAGCCCGCATCCACATGCCGGACTGGTTCCAAAAGGATGGTCTGGGACAGATCGTCGAATCGGAAACAGGTCATCTTGACCTCATCATCCTGCCGAAGAAAGATGAGCACTTCCGTTTCGCTTTGCGGGGAAGAGACCACAAAGTCGATGGAGAAAGAGTTCCGGAATGGATCGACTTCACTTCCTTCACCATCAACGGAAAAGAGATCCTGCGCAAGAGGATGACTGTCTGTCACGACAAACCGTTCGTCTATGAAGATGACTATAAAGAAAACAGCCTGATCCGCATCCATCTTAGCTGGGATGTCAGCAGATCATAAGCTGTTTCAGATCTTGAATTTTCCTAAGAGCCCTTTTCCGGCTCTTTTCTTTTCCTTTTCTTCGTAGTCTTTGATGATCTCTTTGAGACGTCTTATCTCTTCTCCCCGTTCGCTCTTTTCTTTATACGTCTGCTGGAGTTTCCGATTCAGTTCCGATTTCTCCTCGTAGGCTTTCTTCAAGAGTTTTTTATTATGGGAGAGATTCCCGTAGAGTTCCTGATAGGTACGATTTACTTCCGGAAGGATATCTTTCCAGTCCAGCAGCCTTCTTCCCCTGTCTGAACCGGTCAGTTTCCTTTCAATATATTTCTCTCCGTATACCTTTGAGAAGTGTTCCAGGATCTTCTTCATCTGCACATCGTTCTGAGTGATATTCTCCTGCCAGAGAGAAGTACTCTGAGATCCTTCGAAGGTGATCAGATCTCTAGCCTTATCAGCCATTACCGTCGGGATACCCATATGGATCTCCATCACTTTGAGCCATAGATCATCTCCCCGGATACAGGTCTCTTTGATCGTATCTTTATCATAGAGTTCATCCGGGAATAAGGACACCGGATAGAGGACTGCTCCTGCTCCGGTAGCCATCAGTTCCGGGCATTCTTCCCGTATACAGACATTCGTATTCTTCAGCCAGCAGGAATACGGAAGGATCTTTTCCCCTTCCATCGTCATGAGATGCGTTCTCAAGCCGGATACCGCATTCGGATATTCCAGATAAGAGAGATACAGTTTCTCCAATACGTCCTCTTCATACTTCACATCATCATCAACGGTAACGACAATATCATCTCTATGTTTCTGAAAGGAATAGAAATACTTTTTATGCGACTGCAGATCATCGCACCAGCATATTTCTATCTTTCCATCTTCCCGATATCTTCTCAGTTCTTCCGGAAGATCCTCTTCTTTATTCGGGAACTGTTCTTCCGCAAGATACAGTTCTATGCCGTCCGCCTGATGTTTCTGTTTCAGCAATGTCTCTATGACTTTCGCAGCGTAGCTGATACGTGCTGGATAGGAAGTAAAGGATACGAACAGTTTCTTATCGAGCAGCCCGGTGATCTCATTCAGATCATGATGATGGATGATGCGGAATATTTGGTTCCGATTTCTCTCTTCTGCTCCTTCAAAACTCCGGAACAGCTTATGCGCATAGGAATAGAGTTCCGCAAAACCTTCAGCATCTCTATGAAAACCGTCACTGAAAAAGGATATGAGTGTCTGTACTGTGAATTTCTCAAACGTTCTCTCGTTATCGGTATATCTTCTTCCCTGTTCGACCGCATGGATCAGCTGATCGGCAGTGTAATGAGGACGTTCTCCTATGTGCGTGACCAGTCTTTCCCGTACAGATGCGATCTTTGAAGCGAATAAAGGAAGCACGGCTGGTAAGAGGATCTCATCATCGAGATAATCTTCGCACTGTTTGAGGACATCGGCACGGACCAGCAGATCATCATATCCCGGACGGATGATCTTCATCGACTCTTCCGGATAGTCTTTATTCTCAAAAACACTTCTTCCTTTGAAGAATTCATAGCGCAGAGCGTCAGCACCGTTTCCGCCATTCTGATCCTGACGGTAGACATCGGCAGCACAGACTTCTGCACCGGTCTCGTTTATCCGCTTCGTCATTTTCTCAAACAGACGTTTATCCAAAACGGAATGATATCTTAGCAGATATACATACTGTTTATCCGGAATCTCCTTCAGACATTCGGAAAAAGACCGTCTCGTATAACGAACTTTATCTGTATCTTTCCCGTCTGAACCGATCACATATATGTTCCAATTCGGATAAGACTGACAAAAAACACCGTTGAGTACATCCTCACTCCGGCCCTCATTCCAGGCAAGTATGGTGATATTCAGATCATTCATGATTTCCCTTAAATATATTATACAAAATGCAGGATCATCTGATCCTGCATAAATGAATCTCTTATCGATTTGTTTCCTGACTCATCCTATGGAACGGTAAGATCCTGTTGGCAGTGATGTTGGTGAGGACACTCTCTCCTCCTAGGACGATGCCGGAGTGATCTCCCCAGAGTCTTCATGTCCTTCTGCAGCTATGGACATAAAAGAAGTCAGACACAGTAAGAGACAGAACAGAGCGGTAATAAGCTTTTTCATAGTATTATTCCTTCTATCTTTCATATTTATAATAAAGAAAATGATGATTTCTAATAAGAGAATAAAGAAAAAGACCTCAGAAGAGGTCTTGGATCATTCTATTCCCCGTATACATGGATATGGGAGATATCGGTATCGAAGATGAGCGATACGGATCCATCATCGATGAGCTTGGTTCCTCCTAAGACGATACCGTCATGGATGTTATGAGAGGAAGTATAGGCGATCGTCTTGTCCCGGTCTTTCTCTCTCGGTCTGGAGAGTAAAAGCGGAGAATGGAGGTGGAAGGCGATGGTGCCTCCTGCCAGTCCGTCCGGATAGTCATGGCCGTAGGCAAGTACTGCCTTGTCGGCATCCGGGAAGAAGGTATCGGCGATGAGGACGGAAGTATCGTATCGGTTCGATCCGGCAAGACGGTCCTTATAGGTCCCGTATTCTCTGAGCTTCTCTACAACTTCCTCCGGTACGGCCCCTTCTCCGCCGATGACGTAGAAGATGAGTCTTCCCTTATACTCATTGAGGAAGTTCAGCTGAGCTTCATTGAAGTCCTTCTTCTGATCTACCAGGAATATAGGAAGATCTACTGCTGATGCAGAAAGGGAATCCGCATAGGCAGAATCGATCTTCTCTCCATTGTCGTTGAGGATCTCACTCTTTCCGACACAGACCAGGATATCTCCCCCATTGAAGCCTGCTTCCTTCAGGATCATCGTATCAGTCTCATAGCGGTTTTCTCCGGCGAGTCTATCCGGTTCTACCTTGAGATCGGTGAGCCATTCATTCGGAACAGCCTTTGTTCCGCCTAATACATATACCGTTCCGTTGTCTTTCAGATTCTCATTGATATAGTCGATGACTTTAATGCGGTCCTTCTCTTTTTCTCTGATAAGAAGGATAGGTGCATCCTTATGGTTGGCCAGATAAGAACCTGCCAGGGCATCCGCAAAGCCTTCTCCGGTAGTAAGGACAATGGTATCGAACTTGTCTGCCTTGAGGAGTTCCTTGAGATAGTCGGCAGCTTTTATAGCCGTATCGTAGCGGTTGGAGCCGTAGATACGATCTACCGTAACTTCCTCTATGGTCTTCTCTGCAGTCTTTGTATCGGTATATACCTGATTATTGAAACGCACTATTGCCGTGTAGGTGATCGTAGAAGCTGTTTCATCAATAGAGATCTCTGCAGGAAGCGTCTCTGTATGAGTTTCATCATTCCTGCAGGTGAAGAGTGCAGCAGCGGAAGAATAGTCATCTGTCCAGGTCCATACAGGATCGGACCAGTCATGGCCTGAGGCAGGGATACTTACTTCCTTGGAATCGGTGTATTCTTTCCCTTCAAAGGTTACTGTAGCTGTATAGACGGTCTTGCCTGCTTCTTCACAGGTTGCAGGAGTGGTTTCGGAAGTGACTGCTGCTTCTAGAGTCTGAACATGCAGGACATCATGAGCGCAGGTAAACAGAGCCGTTGCGGAAGTATAGTCATCCGACCATACCCATCCGGTAAGCTGATAATCATGTCCTAAAGTTGGAATAGAGACTTCCTTAGTATCTGTATAGGTATTTCCATTGAAGGTAACGGTTGCAGTATAGACGGTCTTGCCTGCTTCTTCGCATTTTGCAGGAATGGTTTCGGAAGTTACAGATGCTTCCATAGTCTGTACATCTCCACAAACTGAACATGTGAAGGAAGCTGAAGCTTTATTGTCTTCTGTCCAGATCCATACAGGATCTCCATACGAATGACCTGTTGCAGGGATAGTAACTTCTTTGGAATCTGTATAGGTATTTCCGTTGAAAGATACAGTGGCAGTGTAGACAGTCTTGCCGTATGTTTCACAGGTTGCTGGAGTTGTTTCAGAGGTGACTGCTGCTTCTAAAGTCTGTACATCTCCACAGTCTTCACAGATGAATTCCGCATAAGCGGAAGAAAGCTCTTCTGCCCAATACCAGACCGGGCTGCCGTAATGATGGCCTAAAGGCGCTATTACAGCATCCTTTGTCTGAGTCTCGAAGGCAGGATTTGTGAATACGGCGGTATATCTTCCGGTTCCCGGTTCATCATCGCTAGGTTCAGTAACTACTGCATAGGAAGTATTGACTGTTTCTGTCTCTGTATGAGTTTCCTCATTCTTGCATACTCTTTCAGCTGTTACAGAAGAATTGTCTTCTTTCCATGTATAGGATGGAGTATCCCAGTCGTGGCCTGTTGCAGGGATAGATACTCCCCTGGAATCAGAGTATTCTTTTCCTTCAAAGGTTACTGCAGCGTTATAGACGGTCTTTCCGTCTGTTTCACAGGCAGGTTTAGATGTTTCAGAGGTGACGGTTGCCTCTATAATCTGTACATCTCCGCATACTGTACATGTGAAAGATGCAGAAGCTTTATAGTCATCTGTCCAGGTCCATACAGGATCGGACCAGTCATGGCCTGAGGCAGGGATACTTACTTCCTTGGAATCGGTGTATTCTTTCCCTTCATAGGTTACGGTTGCAGTATAGACGGTCTTGCCTGCTTCTTCACAGGTTGCAGGAGTGGTTTCGGATGTGACTTCTGCATTTACTGTTTCCGTATGAGCTGGATCGTTCTTGCAGGTGAATACTACAGAAGCTTTATTGTCTTCGTTCCAGTTCCAGCCGCTCAATTGATAATCATGCCCTAAGGCAGGAATAGAGACTTCCTTAGTATCTGTGTATTCCTTACCTTCAAAGGTAACTGTAGCAGTGTATACGGTATTCCCAGCTGTCTCACATGTTGCAGGAGTTATAGAAAATGTGATCACCGCATCGATGACCTGAGTATCGTCTCCATCTATACAGGTGAATGTCGCAGTTGCAGAAGAATTATCTGCTGTCCAATTCCATACCGGTCCACCGTATTCATGGTCTCTCCACTGTGCATATAAAGTCGTATCTGTAGAGAACTGTGCTTTTGCCTGATCAGCGTATGCTGTACCGCTTCCATCTGCTTTTGTATTCCATTCCTTGAAGGTGCGTCCTGCAAACACAAATGTATTAGCCTTCAAAGTAAACTCTTCACCGCAGATATTCTGAGTAATTGTATCGCTTGTGCTGCCATCCAGATAATTGGAATCATAAGTCAGTACATATCTGTTTCCTTTTTCCCACCGGTCATGGATGCTGCAGTAGTAGAATACTGTCCCTGCCGATTCGCCTGAAGTAGCTGTGTAGGAATCATCTCCGTTATGGAGTTTTGCCGCATAGAAAGGAACAGCGGTCTTGTCTTTGTTACTGTCCATCTCGTAGAGATTGACACTGCCGGTAATAGGAGCTTTGGATAGGAGGACTTCTCCTGTTCCTTCACTGCTGATGATATTTGCACCACTCTCGGAAGTGAGGAGGTTTCCCTTCGCATCGACTGTTCCATTTATGTCTACCAGAACATCCTTCAGACTGTTCGCATTTCTGACCGCTCTGGTGCCATTCGCCACGGAATAGCCGATTACATAGAGATTCGCAGTTCCGGAGAACTTATGTGCCAGCCACTCTGTGCTGTCATAAATGTAAGTGCTGTAATTGGAAGATACTTCAAATGCTGCACCTTCGTGGATATGCATCTCTACACCCGGCAGAAAGGATACATTCTGAGTCAGGGATGTCGTTCCCGACCGGATATCGATCGTAATGTTGGAGGTGATCGGAAGAACGTATCTATCAGTCGAGATAGAACCGATGATCGGAAGACCGCTGATCGTCATAGGAGAAACGCTCATATCTCCGTGTATCATGAAAGAATTGCGGTCGGTGCTTTCTTCATAGTCCTTGATGATGTAGCCGTTTTTCAGACGGAACATACCGCCGCTTCCGATATAGGTAGCTCCGATCGGATAAGCACTTCCCGAGGCATTTGCAGAAGAATACAGTTTTTCAGAAGCACCGTAATTCAGTTTTAAAGGAACTTCGATATTCTGGACATAGTACTGGTTAAAGATGAATGCATAATCGTAAATGCTCGATGTTGCGCTTCCTCCTCTCCAGTCTTTGATCTGGAAGGCTTCATATACTGTTGCCCCGGACATCGCTTCGATATTTCCGGAACCATAGATATAGCCCCAGACATAAAGGTTTCCTCCGGATTCTACCGTGATACTGCTTCCTTCCAGCATATTGATACGTCCATCCGGTCCGGTCGGAGTGCCGTTATAGCCTCCCATCTGTCCCTTTGAAGATAGGTTGCCGCTGAGGCTGACCGCTCCTCCGGAAGCGATCGTGATATTTGCATTTGGTGCCATCGTCAGAATGCGGAAAGCGGACGGAGTCGTATAAGTATTGTAAAGGACCGTCGGAGTGTCCTTGTACATCGTCTGATCATTATCGAACGGGATCAGCAGAGAGATACCGTTCGGGATCGTATAGTTGCCTGCCGGAAGCGTTCCGTTGGATACGAGTGTGATCTTGGCGATCCCGTTTGTCTGAGCATAACTGATCGCTTCATTCAGATCGGTATAGTAATGGCCGTTCGCATCGAACACCGCCGTCGTCTGCGGAATGAAAACAGGTTCTACCGAGATGCTGGAAGAGATATAGACGCTTGCGGATGCGGATAATGAGAGATATCTGTCGTTTGTGACATCGTGCCAGCCGAAGAACTTGTAGCCGGAGTTCGCGGCAGCAGCCAGTACAAACGCTTCACTTGATTTTTTACTGATCACTGAGGATGCAGTGATCTTAGTGCCATCGACCGTATAGCTTCCGTTATCTGCCGGAAGGAAGGTCACATCGACATTTCCTGCCGGTTCAAAAGAATTCAGCACGATCCGGACTTTTGTCGTGTCTTCGGACGAATCGGAAGAGCTCACCGAAACAGTCACCTCTTCTCCGGACTGCAGGAGCACTTGACCGTTTCCGGAATCGGATACAGTGCCTGCTCCATCTGATTTTGTTGCCGTATAACTGAAGATCGCTGCTGCAGATGAAGTATTCGTAAAAGCGATCGTTCCGGTCTGCGGTGTATATGTAGTGGATCCGCAGCTGGTAGATGATGTTGTTGTCACCGATCCGATGATGACATTCCCGCTGATGGACCATGTACCGTTATCATAGGATGCCGATAAGCCGCTGAATCCGGTATCGATACTGCCTGCTGCATAGATCTTATCCGGATCCCCGAATGGCAGCAGCGTCACGATCATTCCCGTGACCAGGATCAGCGACAGAAATCTTTTCAAAATTCCTCTGAGCATATACATCAACCTCTCTTCATCTTCTTCAGTTCAAAATAGAAACTCATTCCGATGATCACGCTTAATACGGACCATACATGAGCCGGATGCAGGAAATGATATCCTGCCGAATAACGTACGAATTCCTCAAAAAAGCGGAAGATCCCATAGGAGATCATCAGTAACGGGAAAGCATTCCCCTTTTCGATCGTTCCTCTTTTTTCAAGAAAGTACAGTCTTGTTCCAAACAAGATATAGAAGGCCAGTTCGATCTCTCTGGTCGGCCATAGAAAACCTGTATGAAAGAACGGGATCCCGTAGCAGCACCCCGAAAAGATACAGGATATTCTCTGCAGAAACAGAGAAGGCAGTACGTAGCAGGCTAAAAGATCATAGAATTCTCTTCTGTTCACCTTGAACAGTCCTGAAAAAACATAGAGAAGGACCGGAGCGATAAAAAACACTCCGTAGGTAGATACTCCTGCATAACGGAATCCCTTTCCTCCCAGTACACTTTCCAATGATGCAAATAATACGGCAGAAAGGACGCTGATCACGGTAAAGAGGACGCTAAGCAGAAAGACCTGTCCTTTCGACAGGTTCTTTTCTTTCTGTATCAGAAGTATATATCCCAGGAATAGACCCAGTATTACGGCGATACTTTTACTGTGCTGCTGTATCAAACTGCCCATATCGAACAATTTCATTATAGATAATTTTAACCGTATTCGGTATAGAAAAGGCGGCCATCTGAACGATGACCGCCTGTATCTGTTTGTGTATGAACAGGAATTATTCGAAGATGATGATCTCGTCTGCTTCACTCATCTGGAAAGCTTCCTTGACCATGGCATCATCGATTCTTTCTGTACCGCCGAGGACGATACCCTTGCGGATATTGTTGTCCTGCAGGTAGCCCTTTGTGAGGCTTGCGTACTTGTTCGGATTAGCCAGAATGACCGGAGCACCTAACCGGAAGGCTACCGGACCGCCGCATAAGCCATCCGGGTACACATGTCCGTATGCCAGAACGACTCTGTCGGCATTCGGGAAGAATTCTTCCGCGATCTTCAGCGAAGTCTCATAACGGTTGTCGCCCTTGATCCTGTCAGCAACGTTACCATATTCGCCTAATGCTTCTTCCATTTCCGGAGATACTGCTTTATCACCGCCGAGGATATAGAAGTTCAGCTTGCCGCCGAAGCTCTTCAGGAATTCATCCTGATCCTCAGTGATACCCTTATCATTGTTGACCAGCAGGATCGGCATATCTACTGCAGAAGCACTTAATGCATCTGCGTAGTCCACACCTGTAGCTACCAGCATATCGCCGCCCTGGAAGCCTGCAGCCTTGACGATCTCAATATTCGTTACGTAACGGTTCTTGCCGGATACACGTTCGAATGCGAGATCACCCATCATATCATCCGGGATAGCCTTATCGCCGCCGAGGACATATACTGTTCCGCCTTCAGCGAGGTTTTCCTTGATGTAGCTGACAACTGTCTCTGCTCTCTTCGCATCGATCAGAAGGATCGGAGCTTCGTTCGTATTGGCTAAGTAAGATCCTGCTAATGCATCGGCGAAATCTTTACCCGTAGCGACGACCACTGCATCGAACTTATCGATACCGAGTTCTTTCTTGAGGAAGTCAGCAGCCTTGATGCCTGTCTCATAACGGTTTTCACCAAAGACTCTCGTCACGAGATTCTTCTCGGTGAAGGTTACGACGACTTCGACATCTTCTTCCGGAGTGAGGGTCAGCGTATTGTCTTCGGCAAGTTCTGCAGTTTCACCGTTGACGGTCACATCGACATCGTAGTCTTCTTCCGGAGTGACTGTAACGACGACGCTTTCACCCTTGACGACGACATCCTTATCAGCTTCAGCAGTACCGCCTTCGCCTTCAACACTCACTGTTACGGTGTATTCAACAGCCGGGAGAACGAGTTCTTCTTCAGAACCTGTGAAGTCATCTTCTGCTTCTTTCGTCGTTACCGTTACTATTGTTTCCGTGAAGTCTTTTCTGTTGAATGTCAGAGTTGCGACGACATCTTCAGCAGCTAAAGTATCGAGGTTCGCAAATACGACGACGACTTTACCGTCTGTTCCGCTGTTCGTTGCAACATGGGCAAGTTTGGAATCGACACTGACGAGTTCGAGCTTTTCAGCATCGTATTCTACTTCATAGAATCCGTTGTGGATCTCGGCATCAGCCAGAACATCGATCGTTACTACGGAATCATCTGTTTCTGCATCATCTGCAGTTTCTTTCAGAGCGGCCTTCGCTTCATTGACCTTGAGACCGGTCACTGCAGCATTCAGAACGCCCTTGGATGCTTTCGCATTCAGATCCATCTTAACGACTTCTGTCTCGAATACAGAATCCGGATCAACAACTGCATCAGAATGATCTGCGCCTAATGCACCGATCGCTTCTTTCTCGTAGTCATTGTATAAACCGGCAACCGGCCATACACCGTCTGCAAACTTACCGAGAGAGTAGATCGTTCCGTCATTGTAGATATCCATGACGAAGACGATATTTACAACATTGTCTGCTTCATTGAAACGGCTCCAGTACAGATCGGTTCCATCGTAGTAGAGAGACTGGAAGTATACCTGATCCGTCGTATATCCGGTATAACCGACAGCGGAGACACCGAATCTGCTGTAACTGCCGTTATATGGCAGGAAGCCTGTCTGGTAGATATAGCCGGCATTGTCGACGAGCCATACCCAGTCTGTATTGCCATAGGAAGGATGGTTGTACTGTTCTTCATAAGCGATACCTACAAGAGCTGTTCCGTTCATGTAGCTGGCAAGATCGAATGCACCCTCGTAATCGCCGGTATCCTTATTGATGATAAGCGCATAAGTACCGTAGACACCTAAGAGGTGGTTGTCACCTAAAGATGGAGCCGGACACATATCTGCATAGAATACATCACTTGAGCCGCCGATTTCCGTCAGTTCAAATGTCTCTTCATTCATCGTGTAGAGATTGGATGTTTCTGCATTTGTATCGATCGTAGAGACATAGAGTGTACCGTTCGGATCGAATGCTGTTGCGTTGAGAGGGAGTCTCAGACTTCCGCTCAGTTTGTTGTAATCCGGCAGTTTGGCAGTATTGAAATCAGACATCCAAACTTCGCCGTTTTCATCCCAGACAAAGCCTTTGAGTTCACGTTCGATCTTGATGAATTCTACGGTACATGCAGCACTCTTCGTCTGATCGGCATCAGCTGTAGCAGTGATGACTGCAGTACCTTCTTCAACACCTGTTACGATACCGTTCTCATCAACTGTAGCAACTGCTTCATCGCTGGAGCTCCAGAGAACTTTTTCGTTTTCAATGCCCCAAGGACCTACTGTTGCGACTAAACGGAAGGAAGTGCCAACGATATTCTTGACATAGTCTGTATCGAGGCTGATCGTAACTTCCGGATCCACCAGTTCTTCAGCGTTGAGGTTGAGCTTGACGGTCGTAACGTTTCCGGCATAGTCCCAGATCTCGACATAGAGATGATCCGATGCGTCTTCTACTTCAAATGTGTAGGAGAGTTCGTCATTCTCTGTCGTCTTTTCATCAGCTCTAGCAGGTACATAACCCAGTTCAGTATCTTCTTCATCGTAGAGGAATGTTCCTGCAATGTATTCGTTATCATATGCTTCTAAAGTGATCGTCGAAACTGTTGTCTCAACAGTCGTTTCGCTTCCGTCATCACCTGTTTCCGTAGTTGTCTCTACCGTCTTTTCACCGGTGAGAGAAGTAACGACCGGAGCCGTATCATCGACTACGAACGGCATCTCCATATAAGCCGGGATCGGATCCCAGTTGATCTCTTTCGTCTGCTTATCCTGATAGTATTCAGAAGCGACATACAGAGACATCGTTCCTCTTTCGCCTTCTGCAAGTCCGACGGAACCGTTGAAGGCTGCTGCCTTATGACCGGAGATCCACTGCGCCTGATTGACGTAATAATAAAGCGGAGTCATGTTCGAAACGGACACTTTTTCCTTAACAGTATTGCCGTCTGCATCATTTACCGCAACACGGGTACCGACAGCCGTACGGATCAGATCAAAGTCTGCTTCGACCAGAGTAGCCTTGGAATTGACCGCATTTCTTTCCGGATGGTATTCATCATCTGTTCCAACAGGATTCCCGCCGAAGGCGTAATTAACACCGAAGTACGGATGATTGACCATGAAGTACTGGCTCTGGAAAGAGCTCTGCTGATTCAGCGAGTATGTATAAGGAAGTCTGTCTTCTAATTCATACAGATATTCGATATAGCTTCCCTTATCGATCATAGAAGGTTCTGCCCAGCTGCCGTAGTAGCCGAGGACCGGGATCGAGTGTGCAACACCGAGGGCTCCATCTTCGGAATCCTTTTCTGTCGCAAACAGATAGCCTTCTACATAAGCGCCTTTTCCATTTGCAATATAATCATAAGCCTGAATATCTTCGCCTAATGTGACTTCAGCCTTGACGGTGACGCTTCCGTTTGCCGGAACGGTCGTCGTAGCCTTATTCGCAAGCTTGAGAGCGAGATATGCATCGTAAGAAGTAAGCGTTCCGTCTTCATCCAGGTCTGCATATTCCGCATCACCGATGCTGTCTCTGTTGCCTGCTAAGAAGTCTAAGATCGCCTGAGCATCCTTATCATCATAGACGCCGTCTTTATCATCATTGAAGTCGAATGTCGTGACTTCATCAGTCAGCAATTCTCCATTGATATACCAGTTGACAGAGGCGTTCAGCGGTGCTGTCCAGAGATCCTGGAAATAAACACTGCCATCACCGAATCCGTCAAAGGCATCCTGAGTGAAGAAATCGGCATCGAGATCGAAGTAACGGTCAACATCCGTAAGGTTGTTCATCGTGAACTCAACAGTGTAGACACCGCTTCTATCCGGGTCATCACCGAGCTCAGCTTTTACTTTGCCGTCTTTGGAGTATGCAGAGACATCTTTATGAGCTTCTCCGTTGACAGTCGTTTCATCGACGGTCAGGAATACGGTGGAGTTGATCGCTGCTTCTACATTGACGAGACCGGCACCCTGATTCATAACAGAGTAGTATCCGTCACCATAATCTCCATAGTCTTCTAATAACGGCGTAGCTGTAGACATCAGCAAGCTCTGGATGAGGGCTCTTCTGGTGACACCGAACTGATCGGCCTTGGCATCCAGATCATTGTCACGGACATACTGTGCCATGACGCCGACGATACCGGCCATCTGAGGAGATGCCATAGAAGTACCGGACATACCTTCATACTGGTCATTGCCGCCCTGAGGATTGCCGGATGGATCGAGGGAATCACCGAAGAGAGAGTAGATATTTCCACCAGGTGCCGTGATCTCCGGCTTGATGCTGAGATCGCCAGGAACACCCCAGGAGGAGAAATCACTCATCGTATAGTAATCGCTGTCATAATTCAGGACATCGATCTTACCGGTATAAGAGATGGAGCCGGTATAATATTTCAGACCGGAGTCTGTGGTATTCTCCGTAGCTCCGGCTTTGATCATATCAAAGTCAGCCTGAGTAATGGATACGCACGGAGCAGTATACAGATAGCCGCTGAGGTTCATACTGATCGTACCGGCCTGATTATTACCGATGACTGTCGCAACAGCGCCATTTCCGGCACCGGCATTGGCCTTGACATAGAAGGAGGAACCGCCTCTTCTCGCCATAGCGATCTTGCCTGCTACGACATCCGCAACTTCTTCAAAGTCTGCTTCTTCGTTGCCCGGATTATCGATGAGGACAAACTCATAAGTACCGGATAAGGTATCGAACGGTTCATTTCCGTAACCGGAGGTCTCTGTATAGAATACCGGCTGGCCGCCGAACATCATATACTTGCCTGTGGAACCGTCATTATCGACAGAAGCAGTGGACAGCGTAGAAGCATACGTAGCCGGAGAACCGCCTGTCGCAAAGCTGGCATCATCACTGTACAGATAGCCGTACGTTGTTGAATTCGCCCAGTTATAAGCGTTGCCTGCAGAGTTGTTCCAGATCGTATTGACATTCTGCATGTTGTCAAGAATATCCTGATATGTCGTATTCGTCGTAAATCCAGGAGCACCGGAACCTAAGGAAAGGTTGACGGCATCTGCACCTAATACGATCGCATCTTCAATAGCTACAAAGTAATCGGAATCGTACGCACCGCCGCCTCTTCCGAAGACCTTCATAACTAAGACCTGAGCATCCGGAGCATTACCCTGAGTCTTGACTTCTTCCAAAGCGATACCCGGGTAAGATTCGGAATTCTGTGTATAGACATATTTGTTCGCAGCTGCGATACCTGCGACATGGGAACCGTGTTCGCCCTGAGTATCATTCAGATGCGAAGTATCGAAATCGCTGTCGACATAGTTGAAATGGAACGGAACCTTAGAATTCAGATAAGCATTCGCTCCGCTTTCCGATGTTCTCGTAGATGCATTCAGGGAACTCCATAATCTGGATACATCTTTCTTGTTTAACAGAGCGACTTCTTCGCCTGTCTGATTCTCGTATTCCGTAACTGCGAGATCGAACATAAAAGAATTGAAAGACTGGTGCTTGTCATCAAGACCGGTATCGACGATAGCGATCCTGGAGCCCATACCGGTATAACCGGCTGCCCAGGCACCCTGAGTCGTTGTCATTTCCGTCGCAACGGACATCATCGGATCATCGCTGATTTCATCCTGCTGAGGCTCATACAGAGTCTCCAGGAAGACATCTTTGACACCGTCTAACGCCTTGATATCGGCAACCTTGTTTGCCGGTACATACGCAGAAATAATGTTCGCCGCAAGAGTCAGGTTCCACACGACGTCGAGATCTTTACCTTCCAGAACATCTCTGGAGATCTTCGCTGCCATGGATTCCTGTGCCTGCTGTAGAGATTCACGGTAGCTTACTGCTGCCGGATCGAGACCGATCTTCTCTGTAGACATCTGATTGAACTTCTCCAGAGTAGATGCGCCTTCCAGCACGATAGAGACACGGACATCTCCCTTCAGTGCTTCAGCTGTCTCACTGACCGTACGCTCTACAGTACGAAGCTTTGCCGCTCTGTTCTTGTTCGTTTCAACAACTTCCCAATCGAGCTGTTTCCCTGCCGTCTCAGCCTTGACATTTCTGTTAAAGCCGACAGTAGACGTCAGAACGAGTGCAAAAGCCAGTAAGAGAGTCAGTACTTTCTTTTCCAGTTTCTTCACAATAGAAATCCCCTTTCTGTGAACAACGGAGAACAAATATGCCATTCTCCGTTCAATAACATATAAATATAGTACCACCTGAAATATTTTTACGTAAATAACAAGCGCTTACTTTTTTCATGAAAATTTTTACAATATGCATCCTTTATTCAAATGAATCGAGCCAGGAAGGCCTCACTGTCCGATCGAGTGTCTTTTCCAATGTATAAGCGAGCCGCATCAGTTCTCCTTCTGAATTATCTTTTCCCAGAAGATAGAAAGAAAGAGG
>JAZPYW010000164.1:0-2464 GCA_045544415.1 Erysipelotrichaceae bacterium | reverse complement strand
CATGATGGAACAGAGAAGAGTTACGAAGTACATCACCCGCACCAACGCCAACAAGATGGTCTACTATTTCTCCCTAAGTCGGATCGTAGCCATGTCGTTCTGTGAGCCAAGGAGTTGATCATTTGGTTTGTCTTCCTAAGACCGCTTGGCCTCCGACTTCATGATGGAACAGAGAAGAGTTACGAAGTACATCACCCGCACCAACGCCAACAAGATGGTCTACTATTTCTCCCTGGAATTCCTTCTGGGAAGAATGCTGAAAAACAACCTGATGTCGATCGGCGCTTACGATGTCGTCAAAGAAGGACTGAAGCAGATCGGAGTCGATATCGAAGATCTCGAAGACCTGGAAGCGGATCCGGGTCTCGGAAACGGAGGCCTTGGAAGACTGGCTGCCTGTTTCCTGGATTCCATGGCCGATCTCGACTATCCGGGAAACGGAAATACCATCCGTTACCGGAACGGTCTTTTCAAGCAGCTGATCGTCAAGAACGAACAGGTCGAAGTACCGGATCAGTGGCTGCTGATCGACTGTCCGTGGGAAGTCCGCAAGCCGGACAAAGCGATCGACGTGCGTATGTACGGAAGCGTCGAAGTCACAAGAGACGAGAAGGGGGAACTGATCTTCCACCGTATCGGTACCGAACATGTCCTGGCTGTACCGTATGATATGCCGATCGTCGGAGTGAATTCCCAGACCGGCAATACGCTGCGCATGTGGTCTGCCGAACCGTCGGAACTCATTCCGCACGACCGCGACTACCGGAAATACCTTTCCGATGTCGATGATATCTGTCTGAACCTCTATCCGGACGATTCTACCAGAGAAGGAAAGATGCTGAGAGTCAAGCAGGAATACTTCTTTGTGGCTGCCGGTATCGGTTCGATCATCGCCGACCATTTACGCAACTACAAGACTCTGGACAACCTGGCAGATAAAGTCGTCATCCAGCTGAATGACACGCATCCGGCTATGGCGATCCCGGAACTCATGCGTATCCTGATCGACAACCACGGCTATGCCTGGAACGACGCCTGGGAGATCACGAAGAAAGTCTTCGCCTATACGAATCATACAGTCATGCAGGAAGCACTGGAAAAATGGCCGTGCGAATATATCAAGACCATCGTTCCGCGTATCTATATGATCATCGAAGAGATCGACGACCGTTTCCGTTTCTATCTGAGACACAGAGGAAAATCCAAGGAATTCATCGATTCCGTAGGGATCATCCAGGATAATCACGTACGTATGGCCAACCTTTCCATCGTCGGTTCCTTCTCGGTCAACGGTGTTGCGAAGATCCACAGCGAGATCATCAAGAACGATACTTTCCACAATCTCCATGAAGTATATCCGGAGAAGTTCAACAATAAGACGAACGGTGTCACACCGAGAAGATGGCTCTTCTATGCGAATACCGAACTCTGCGACCTGATCGAACGCTATATCGGTCCGGACTTCCGCGGAGACTTCAACCGCATCGGCGACCTTCTCCAGCATGTGGACAATCCGGAACTGCAGGAAGCCTTCCTCGCCGTCAAGGAAAAGAAGAAAGAAGATTTCGCCCATTATCTGCACCGCTACTGCGGCGGTCTTGAGATCGATCCGAACAGTATCTTCGATGTCCAGATCAAGAGACTTCACGCCTATAAGAGACAGCTGCTCAATATTCTCTATGTCATGTCTCTGTATTTCCGCATCAAGGAGGATCCTTCCTTCCGGATGGTGAAGACGACCTTCGTATTCGGCGCCAAGGCAGCGACGAGCTACTATTTTGCGAAGAAGGTCATCAAACTGATCAACTGCGTATCTGAAGTCATCCGTAAGGATCCGGAAGTCTCCAAATACATTAACGTCGTATTTGTACCGAACTACCGTGTCACCGTCGCGGAAAAACTCATTCCGGCTGCCGATATCTCCGAACAGATCTCTACAGCAGGCAAGGAAGCTTCCGGTACCGGCAATATGAAACTGATGATGAACGGTGCCTTCACTTTAGGAACACTGGACGGTGCCAACGTCGAGATCTCGAATCTCGTAGGGGATGAGAACTGCGTCATCTTCGGTCTCCATGAAGATGAGATCACGGAACTCAAGCACAACGGCTACCGTTCCTTCGATTACTATGATAAGAACCCGCGCCTGAAACAGGTCGTCGATTCCCTATTAGACTGCACTTGGTCTTCCGACCGCAACGATTTCAAGGTCATCTATGACGAACTCCTCATCAACAATGATGAATACATGGTCATGGCCGACTTCGAAGCCTACTGCAAGGCTCATGAGAAGACGTATGAGTACTACAATGATCCCCATGCCTGGGCCAAGAAGTGTCTCATCAATATCGCCAAATCCGCATACTTCTCTTCCGACCGTACGATCGAAGAGTATGTACGGGATATCTGGCATCTGACGAAAGTCCATCTGTAAAAAAGAGTTCCCTCAAAAAGAGGGAACTTT
>JAZPYW010000163.1:0-4418 GCA_045544415.1 Erysipelotrichaceae bacterium | reverse complement strand
GTCAACGGAAGCGGCAAGACTTCCACCTGTGCCAAACTGGCGAAACGCTACAAGGACGAAGGAAAGAAAGTCTGTCTGGTCGCAGCGGATACCTTCCGTGCCGGAGCGATCGATCAGCTGAAGGAATGGGCGAGAAGACTCGATGCCGATATCGTAACAGGCAGGGAGAATCAGGATCCGAGTTCGGTACTGGTCGACGGATGCCGCTATGCAGTCGAACATGATGTCGATATCCTTCTCTGCGATACGGCCGGACGTCTTCAGAACAAGATCAACCTGATGGCCGAACTGGCCAAGATGCACCGTGTTCTCGACAAGGAGATCCCGGGAGCGCCGCACAACACCTGGCTCGTCCTCGATGCGAACACCGGACAGAACGGCATGTCTCAGGCAGCGCTCTTCAATGAAGTGACACAGCTTGACGGCATCATCCTGACCAAGATGGACGGTACTTCCAAGGGAGGCATCGTCATTGCGATCAAGGATGTGATCGGTGTGCCGGTACGATTCATCACTTTCGGAGAAAAACCGGAAGATATCAAAGATTTCGACCTCGATCTGTATCTTTATAGTATTATTGAGGAAGCAGGGAATGAGATCGGATAGAGAATATTACAACGAACTGCTCGATTATTACGGCGATCTTCTGACGAGACATCAGGTCGATGTCCTGAAAGACTATTACGCTGAAGATCTCTCCATGAAAGAGATCGCCGAAGACTATCAGGTCTCCAAAGCTGCGATCTCCGATCTGATCAAACGCTCTCTACAGCAGCTGGAAGAATATGAGAAGAAGCTCCATCTGCTGAAACAGAGCGAAGAGATCGAAACACTTATCCAGGATATGCGCAAAGAGGATTCCGACCTCTTACATAGATACGCAGAAACATTAGAAAAGATTAATAGGGGGTAAAACACATGTCTGTCTTAATAGCTGTCAATTCCGGCAGTTCTTCCTTGAAATTCCAGCTTTATTCCATGCCGGAAGAAAAGGTACTCACCAGCGGTCAGGCCGAAAGGATCGGTCTTGAAGAAGGTATCTTCACGATCAACTACAACGGTGAAAAATTCATCACCAACACACCGATCCCGACTCATGACGTAGCCGTCAAGCTGCTGCTGGATGCGCTCATCGAACACGGTGTCGTCAAGGATCTCAGCGAGATCGAAGGCGCCGGTCACCGTATCGTTCAGGGCGGTTCCTATTTCTCCGGATCTGTTAAGGTAGACGATGATGTCGTCAGCAAGGTACGCGAGCTCATCGATATCGCTCCGCTGCATAACGCTGCTCACCTGACCTGCTATAACGCATTTAAACGTGCACTCCCGAATATCGAGCATGTCTTCGTATTCGATACAGCTTTCCATCAGACGATGGAAGCAGATTCCTATCTCTTCCCGGTACCGTATGAATGGTATACCGACTATAAGGTAAGAAAATACGGCGCTCACGGAACGAGCCATAAGTATGTTGCCAACAGAACGGCTGAACTGATGGGCAAGGATGTCAAAGACCTCAACATCATCACGCTGCATCTGGGAAGCGGCGCTTCCATCACAGCTGTCAAAGGCGGCAGGTGTATCAATACTTCCATGGGTCTTTCTCCGTTAGGCGGTATCATGATGGGTACCCGCTGCGGCGATATTGATCCGACAGTCGTATACTTCATGGAAAAGAAACTCAACTGCACACCGGATGAGATGGAAACATATCTGAACAAGAAGTCCGGTATGGGCGGTGTCTCCGGTATCTCTCCGGATGCCCGTGACGTCGAAAAAGCTCTCAACGAAGGAAACGAAAGAGCGAAGATCACGTTCGATCTCTATGCGAACCGTGTCATCAATGTCGTCGGCGGCTATGTCATGCAGTTAGGTCATGTCGATGCTCTGACATTCACGGCAGGTCTCGGCGAACATGCGACGCTCGTACGTCAGATGATCTGCAAGAGACTCGAAGAGGGCCTCGGCCTCAAAGTCGACTACGAACTCAACAGCCGCACTCATTCCGAAAGAGAGATCTCTTTACCGGATAGTAAGGTCCGTGTCTTCGTCGTACCGACAAACGAAGAGCTCGCCATCATCCGCGATACGTACGCTATTCTCAAGAAGTAACTATGTACCGTCCGTTTCGGGAACTAATCGAAAAATACGATCGGATCACTGTCTATCGTCATAGATCGCCCGATGGGGATGCGGTCTTTTCCCAGCGTGCCTTTGCTTCGTTCATCAAGGAGAACTATCCTCAGAAAGAGGTGAAGATGTGCGGAAAGGACTACTGCGGTATTCTGGATAACCGGGAGAAAGTCGATGAAGATTTCATCAGTGATTCTCTTGCAGTCATCTTCGATTCCGCAAATTCTCTCCGCATCGATGATGAGTCCTATAAGAAAGCTCAGGCCTGCGTCAAGATCGATCACCATCCGGATCCGGATCTGTACGGGGATCTCAACTATGTGGATGACAAAGCGTCTGCAGCCTGCGAGATCCTGGCCTGCATCCTTCTTTCCGAGGATTTCCGTGATCTCGCCCTGACGAAGGAAGTCTGCGAAGACTTATACAGCGGCATCGTCTGGGATACGCTCAACTTCTCTACGACGAACACGACTTCCCGGACTCTTTCCATCGCCGGAAAACTGGCGGAATACGGGGACCTGCAGGTATCGGATATCGCCGAACGTTTCTTTGATATGTCTCTCGATACGTTCCGGAAAGTCACCAGACTCCGTACCCGGCTGATGATCGAAGAGCGGAATGCCTATATCCTTCTCGATCAGAATGACCTGAATGAACTCGGACTCACATACCGTGAGGCAAAAGACAACATCGCTGAATTCGGTCATATCGAAGAAGTCAAGATCTGGTCGATCTTCTGCTTCAATCCGCTTACCGGTAACTATGAAGCATCCCTCAGATCCCGAAAGGGATACACGATCAACGAGATCGCCAGAAGATACGGAGGAGGGGGCCACAAGAACGCCTGCGGAGTCAAGGGACTGGACCGTGAAACCTGTCTTTCCCTGATCGCTGAATTGACGGAACTCTCAAGACAAGACATTGAAAAAGCCCTTTAAAATAAGGGCTTTCTTATTGTTTTAGGTATTTGAATATACTATAATCAAGTTAGGAGGTATTTGTATTATGGCTAAAAAAGCACCAGTAGTATTAAACAAGAAACTCTTAACTGAAAAAGTAGCTGAAGCAGCTGATTTATCTAAGAAAGCATCCAAGGAGATCGTTGATCTCGTATTCGCCGAAATGGCAGATAACCTGAAGAAGGGCGGCAAAGTTGAGATCTCCGGTTTCGGAAAATTTGAAGTAAAGAAGAGAAAAGCTAGAAAGGGTATCAACCCGGCAACTAAGGAAGCCATCAAGATCCCTGCAACAAAAGTTCCTTCTTTCAAAGCTGCTAAAGCTCTTAAAGATACTGTTAAGTAATGAAGAAGACATCTCGAAAGAGATGTTTTTTTTATGTCTTCTCTGCCTGATTTCTGTATTATGTATGAAAAACTGATGAGATTCCTTTGATTCTTTCCGCTGAACAGAGAAATATCACTATATAATAAAAGGGTAAGTTACGACATGGTCCGGGTCGATGGAGCAACACCGATCGAATCTTCCGGCTGGCTGGTGATCGATGGCGGCATGCTGATATGGGGCCACGACAAAGAGGTCGGCGAATACGAAAGTGCAACGTTATTCAGTAAAGCGCAATAAAACAGAAAGCATCTCAGATATGGGGATGCTTTTTTATAGGCAGCATAATTTCGCATAATAGTAAAATGAAAATATTTTCATAAATGGATCAAAGAGATTATTTGCATTCAATTAAAAATAATCGACCTTGGGATTTATGAGTCGCCATTAATCGGCATGTATCTAATCAGCAAGCATCCATCTTAATCGAATATAAGAAAGAATTGATAATCGTGAACACGATCATATAGAGCAGCGATCCATCTATAAATGTCCATAAACTGCAGATCTATGCGACCGACGGAAAATAAACACATTTAACAAGACAAACACAGAAAACGGAAATAAAGATCGTTTCTATTTGAAATCGAAAAATCAAAATGCGGGTAAGTGTACACGTCGATTCAAATTAAACGGAAACGCAAAATGAAGGATCGAGGATAAACGGAGGTTTTATACATAAATACAACGTAAAGAAGAGATCTGAAAAAAGATGAAGATTACGACAAAGAAAACGAAGCAGGAAGAAAGAATTTGCGGAAAAATAACGCAGCCGGCAGAATGCAATAGTATATGAATCCTTATATATTTAGTAATAAAAAGAGTATCCGGAAAGGATGCTCATAGTAATATACATAATTTCGCATAATGTATGTTATGCGATTTTTGAAGATGGATTTTTAGGGCTGTGTGCAGGTGACGAACTCCCTATCGATCGGTAAAGT
>JAZPYW010000162.1:0-3012 GCA_045544415.1 Erysipelotrichaceae bacterium | reverse complement strand
CTTCTTATCCCCCAGTTTGAATTCACGGACACGGCCGCTCTTGAGGATGTAGTTGTTCAGGGAATCGACGATGATCTTCTTATCGATACCTAAAAGAGAACCCAGGGAATAGGTCGCCAGGATGTTGTAGGCATTATACAGAGACTTCAGAGCCAGATCGACCGGATATTGGCCGTCCAAGACCAGTCTTCCTTCCTGAAGATCTACCTGAGTGACCTTGAAATCCGGATCCTTGCGTCCGAATCCGCAATTTTTGCATTCATAAGAGCCCACATGATTAAAATGGACATACTTATAAGTCATCCTGGAGTGACATACCGGACAGTAGATCCAGTCGTTGTAGCGGCTCCTGTTGACTTCATCGGAACCGGAATAGCGTTCGATCCCGAACGTATAGACCTTGTTTCCATGACCGACACCGAAGGAATTGACCTGCGGATCATCACCGTTGAGGATGAGGATGGAATCATCGTAGATACTTTCCTTGACGATATCGTAGATCCATTCCGGATGACCATTTCTCGTCAGCTGATCCCGATAGAGATTGGTGATGATGTAATGAGTCGGATGGAAGTGCTTGAAAGTATGGCGGGCATAGCGCTCATCGCTCTCGATCAGCACGACATCCTTCTTGTATTTTCCCGATAGTGTCGTATTCTCGAGGATGAACGTGGTGACGCCTTCGATCTGATTGGATCCTTCCCGGTTGTAGGCAACGGAATATCCGGCGTTCTCCAGCATATGATGGATCATTTCCACCGTAGATGTCTTTCCGTTGGAACCGGTGACCGCAATGACGTATTTCGGCAGTTTGACCTTACTTAAAATATCTCTGTCTATCTTCAGCGCATATTTGCCCGGAAGTGAAGAACCTTTGCCGACAAGTTTCCCGACGATCCGGAGCAGTTTACAGACGAGTATCGCAATTACTTTTTTCATGTTTCCATTATAGTACAATCCTCCTTTATTGGGCATCTTGAAATGGAAAGGCCCGAAACGGTAAAATTGAGTCATGCTGAACAGGTTCACCCGTACAGAACTATTGATCGGAAAAGATGCCCTGGATATCTTAAAAGAAGCCCGTGTGGCTGTTTTCGGACTGGGAGGGGTAGGAGGCTATGTAGTCGAGGCTTTGACCCGTGCAGGCGTCGGAAACCTCGATCTCATCGATAATGACACAGTATCTCTGACCAATATCAACCGTCAGATCATCGCCCTGGAACCGGATATCGGCAAGCAGAAAACGGAAGTCTTTCGCAGGAGATGTCTCGATATCAATCCGGATGTCTGTGTCCGCACGTATGATACGTTCTATCTGCCGGAGACGGCCGATCAGTTCGATTTCCGTGAATATGATGCGATAGCCGACTGTATCGATACGGTATCCGGAAAGATCTCCATCATTGTAAAAGCCTATGAAGCAGGCACACCGGTCATCTCTTCCATGGGGACCGGAAACCGTCTGGATCCGTCCAAAGTCATTGCGACAGACGTATACAAGACCTCAGGAGATCCTTTAGCCAAGGTCATGAGAAAGGAGCTGAAGAAAAGAGGCATCCCTTCCTGCCGTGTAGTATGTTCAACCGAACTGCCGATCACACCGGACCCTGTCCTGGAAGAAGAGATATTAAAAGGCGAGGAACACCGCCGCAGTATCCCGGGATCCTCTCCCTTCGTACCTCCTGCAGCCGGTCTTCTGATCGCCTATGAGATCGTTAAAATATTATTGAAGGATTAGATATCTGTCTCAGATATCTTTTTTTCTGCCGAAGTAATAGAATCCGTTAGAAGGATTCCCGTTCATCGTGATAAAGGAAGTCGTGCAGAAGATCTCCTCTTCAAAATCCGTAAAGAGAGAGCGGGAATACGCTTCGGTATGATGTCTCATCAGTGCCCCTTCCGGCAGTTCGAAGATCCCGTAGATCCCGTATTTCTCTTCGAATTCCGCATATCTCTTTCTGTTTCGTTCATCGTCGTTCAGCAGGAAGTCATTCACATAGATCATGCCTCCCGGACGGAGAACTCTCCTGATCTCTTTTAGGATCCTTCTTTGAGCGTCCTCATAGACGACACCGGTAAGCACCGCAAACAGGATGACCGCATCGAAACTCTCATCCTCAAAAGGAAGATCATCTCCTGCAGCCGCAAGCAGATCGAGATACGGATAAAGCCTCTTCCCTCTTTCGACCATCCCTTCCGAAATATCGGCACCGGTCAGTTCCCGATATCCTTCCTGATAGAGTACATCCAGAATGCGTCCGTATCCGCAGCCTACATCGAGGATCTTCGCTTCCAGAGGGACCCTCTTCTTAAATTCTTCCAGCTGTATCGGGGTAGAGAAATTCTTAGTGGGAGATACTTTATTCCAGTATTCTTTCTGATCCATAAACGATACTCCTTTTCCTCATCTTAACAGAAAGAAAAGAGAAACAGGCATATCTCTATACCTGTTTCTCTGCGGATCACTGTGTACACACAAGTGTTATGGACTGTTATTATTCTCCTATGTTCTCAGGATCGATACCGAATATGAATGATACCGACTCATTATCGATAAGTTTGATTCCGCCCAATACAGCGCCTTTATGGATACCGAGAGAAGCAGCGTAATCTGCGGCTTTCTTTCTCTTATTTGCGGTATTCTTGCCATTATCGGTCCCACTGATAGAGAGCAGGAGAGGAGAGTGAAGATGATAGGCGATTGTACCTCCTGCCAGACCATCCGGGAAGTTCTCACCATAGGCAAGAACGGCTTTGGAAGGAGAAGAGAAGAATTCCTGTGCGATGAGGACAGAAGTCTCATAACGGTTGGATCCGGCCAGTCTCTTCTTCACAGTACCGTATTCTTTCAGTTTCTCGACAACGGACTCAGGTACGGCATTCGGCCCGCCGATAATATAGAAGTTGAGACTTCCCTTATAGGTATTCAGGAAATTAAGCTGGGCTTCATTGAAATCCTTTTTCTGATCAACTAAGAAGATCGGCATATTTACAGCTGATGCGGATAAAGAG
>JAZPYW010000161.1:0-39549 GCA_045544415.1 Erysipelotrichaceae bacterium | reverse complement strand
CATGACCTCAAGACCTCTCTCAAATACCATTTCGAACACTACCATATCCCGTATTATCTGGAAGAGCGCTCCGGCTATTTTGCGTCCTCTTCCTTAGAGATCATCGAATCCTTCCTGCGCTATCTGATGGATCCCGAAGATAAGATCGCCAAGGTCTCTTTACTGACTTCTCCGATCTACCGTCTTTCAGATGATGATCTGATGGCGATGCGGGATGACGGATTCGACTATGGACCATTGAATGACGATATCGAAGAGATGGAGAAACTGCTGAAAAAGAACGATCTCACTTCTCTGATAAGATATATCCTGTCGATCAATAACTATTTCAACGATCTGCCGATCCAAGAGAAATCCAATATCGATCTCTTCATCCGGGACTTCCGCAGTTATCCGATCTATTCTCTCTACGACCTCATCTGTTTCATCGAAGAGGGAAGAAACAGCGATTCCACCAATGCCGCCAGCATCTCCGAGAGCGCCGATGTCGTAAAAGTTATGACGATGCACGGATCGAAGGGTCTGGAATTCAAGACCGTCTTCCTGATCTCGGAATCCCGCAACATGGGAAAAGAATCTTCTGATCCGGTACTGGTCGATACGGAACTGGGACTCGGAGTGCGGAATATGATCACGAAGTATAAAGATGTACGTCCGGTCTTCAACCGTCTGGCCATTGAAGGAAAGGCCAATTTCGAAGATCTGCTGGAATACCAGAGACTCTTTTATGTCGCCTGTACGAGAGCGAAAGAGAAGTTGTATATCGTCGATGATTCGAAAGTGGATGTGCAGGACTTCAACGAGACCCTCGTCTATGCCCGTAAGGGATTCACCAACTACGTTCTGCCGCTCATCCACGAACTTCCGGCAGAACTCCATATGATCACGGAACTCGGAAAACACGCTCCGCTGAAGAAAGAAGAAAAAACGTATCAGCCGCTGCCGGCAGCGAAGTATTCTCTTGAAGAACGCAAGACCTATAAGCCTTCCACCCATGGAAAGACCCTTCTCTTCTATAAGGAACAGGTCGACTTCGGTCTCAATGTGCATGCCTATTTCGAAGACCTCGATTTCTCTTTACCGCTCAATACCGATGAGATCAAAGAGAGATTCCCGGAGAGATACAGAGAAGTCATACCGGCTGTACAGGCCTTCCTGGAAGATGATCTCACGAAGGAGATGAGATGTTTTGAAGTCATCAAAGAACTCGAATTCACGAGCTATGAAGAAGATACGGTCATCCACGGTTTCATGGACCTCGTAGCGATCTCGGATGAGATCATCTACCTCATCGACTACAAGACCAATCATTCCGTGACTGAAGAAGAGCTGATCGATCTCTACACTTCCCAGTTATCCACCTATAAAAAAGCCCTTCAGCGGGTCTATAAACAACCTGTGAGGGCTTATCTCTATTCGACTTATTTAAAGAAATATATTCCTATTTCTTTTCCGGATTGAACATATTGTAGACGGCACCGACCGACTTATGGAATACGATGGCTTTGATCAGTTCCGCCAGCATGTATCCTACCGATAAGATCGTGATCTTTGACGTCTTTTCTTTATTCTTCTTGGACAGAGGAATGGAGTTGGATACGACGACTTCCTTGATGCAGGATTCTTCCAGTCTCTCCATCGCATTTCCGGAGAATACACCATGGGATAAGGATACATAGATATCTTTCGCACCGAATTCCTTCAGAAGATCTGCAGCGGCGATCAGAGAACGTCCGGTATCGCAGATATCATCTACGAGAATACAGTTCTTTCCGGCGACATCACCGATGATATTCTTGACTTCGACTTCATTCGGTCTCGGTCTTCTTTTATCGACGATAGCGATCGGAGCTTTGAGGATATCGGCCATTTTGCGGGCACGATTGACACCGCCGTGATCCGGAGATACGACGACTAAGTCTTCCAGATCCATATCGGTACGGGCCAGGAAGTACTGTCCCATCATCGGGATACAGGTCATATCATCGACCGGGAAATTAAAGAATCCGGCGATCTGAGCAGCGTGGAGGTCGAAGGTAACGACACGGGATGCACCGGCGGTACCTAATAAGTCTGCGACCAGTTTTGCGGTGATCGGCTGATGAGCTTTCGCTTTACGGTCCTGACGCGCATATCCGAAATACGGAATGATGGCGACGATGGAATCGGCCGAACCCAGTTTCAGGGCATTGAGGGCGATCAGGAGCTCCATGAGTCTCTCATTGACCGGAGCACAGGTAGACTGAATGACGAATACTTTCTTGCCGCGGATCGAATCACCGTATTCTACGAGCGTTTCTCCATCCGCAAAGTGTGTGACATCCATCTTGGATACAGGGATACCTAAATATGTACAGATCTCATCAACGAGATCATTGCTGGAAGTAAGAGCGAATACTCGGACATCCTCTTTGAGGATCGCCTGTTCACGCAAACGTTCTGCTTCTTCCATAGAGAGTTCTTCTACTTCTTCAAATTCTTCATCGCCGATCTTGAGAACGCGGTCCTTGTCGACTTCTACCGGGGTATACGGGATATTTTCATAATTCTTCAGATCTTTCGCCGGAACCATGAAGATGTCATACGTCTCTTCACCGTTCGCTGCAACAGCTCCTCCCTCATCTACCTCCAGGATCTTCTCATAATCGTCTTTGTTGACTAACGGATAGAAAGGTGAAGTCAATATGCATTTTCCTGTCTCATCGAGATCTGTGATGTCATCCACCGTTTTGACCGTAACTGCATCATCTGCTTCAACTGTTTCTTTTGTTACGATGTAAACTTTTTCCAGGCCGGCCTTTTTCATCTCATCGACCGTTCTCTGTACCAGGGTCTTACCGAGCAATTCTCCATAGGCTAACTCTGCGTCAGCAGCACTTCTCACAAATATGATTCCGCTGTTCATATATACCCCCTATATATCTTATTCATTTTAGCATAAGAACTCTGTAAACCTCGTGAAGTATCGGTATTTTTTCATACTTTCATACAGTTTCCGTATTTCCGTCTCACTCTCCGACAGGGTAAATACCGTAGAACCGCTTCCGCTCATCATCGCAAAAAGGGCTCCCTCTTTCAGCAGAGCCTTTTTTGCCTGTCCTACTTCCCTGCACAGCAGATCTGCCGGCTGTTCCAGAGAATTTCCCAGATACGGAATTATGTCTTCTCCCTGTTCCAATTTTTCTTTCAGGGTATAGACTTCCGGATGCGGACAGATACTGAGATCCAGATTCCCGTAGGATTCCTTGGTGGAGATACCTGCCGAAGGTTTTACCAGCAGCACATAATACTTCTTCCGGATATCGAAGAAGGTCAGCTTCTCTCCGGTGCCTTCGACTAACGCCGGCCGATTGTAATAGGTGAAGAGGACATCCGAACCTACTTTTCCGCAGAGCTCTCTTATCTCATCTTCACTCATCTCGATATGGTACATCTTCTGCAGGATGCGCAGGGCAGCAGAGGCATCGGCAGAACCTCCTGCCAGGCCGGCCTTGATCGGGATCTTCTTTTCCAGTTTCACTTCAAAGCGATCGCTGATCCCGTACTTCTCTTTGAACAGTCCGATCATCTTGACGATCGTATTGGATGAATTGAATGGCACGAAGGAACGGTCGCATTCATAGGACGTCTCTTCTGCTTTATTGATCTCCAGCAGATCATAGAAATTCAAAGGGACCATGATGGAAGAAAGCTCATGATAGCCGTCTTCTCTTCTTCTCATGATATCCAGTGCCAGATTTACTTTTGCGTACGCTCTATCTTTCATGGGCTGCCTCATTCATCTTCAGATAATCATCCAGGGACAGTTCCTGGGCCCGTACATTCTCTTTCAGAGAACACTTCTCATAGATATATCGGATCTTCTCTTCCGAAAAGACATCTTTCAGGTTGTTGTGGAGGGTCTTGCGTCTCATGCGGAAACACTTCTTCACCAGATCGAAGAACTCCCGTTCAAACTCGTAGTCTCTCTCCCTCTTCGGAGTAAAGGATACGACGGCGGAATCGACCTTCGGTTTCGGATAGAAGACGTTCTTCGATACGTTCATCTCCAGTTTCACATCATAGAGGTAGGAGACGATGATGCTGAGGGCATTGTAGTCCTCCGACCCGATCTCCGCCTTGAAGCGGGAGGCGACTTCCTTCTGCACCATGACCGTGATCTTTTTGATCTTCAGTTCGCTCTCGAAGAACTTGAACAGGATCGGTGTCGTGACATAGTAAGGAAGGTTGCTGCAGACACAGATCTCTTCATCCTTATACGGTACCTGACTCAGATCGGTATCGAGGAAGTCCTGCAGAGTCACATGAAAACGTTCCTCATCCGAGAACTCCTTCCCCAGGATCTCGACCATATCCGGATCGATCTCATAGGCATAGAGAGTCTTATTGTATTTCAGCAGCATCTCCGACAGAGAACCGATCCCCGGACCGATCTCGATACAGGTATCGCAGAGAGACGCATTCTTCGCGATCTTATCGACGATATTCGCATCGATCAGGAAATTCTGTCCGAACTTCTTCTTGGCCGAGAGGTCTCTCTCCTCCAGGATCTTCGAAACATGAGAAAGGGAGGCGATATTCATCTCAGTACCCCCTCCAGCTCTTCCGCAGTGATCTTCATCATATTCAGTCTCTTATACATCGTCTTGGCATTGCATTTACCGGTATGGAAGGCTCTGGCGATCTTCTCTCTTCGTAATGAAGAGTCTTCTCTTCCCGATAATCCCATCTCCAGGAAATCTTCCCAGTTCAGCGTTCCTTCTGTTTCTTCATAAGTCAGAAGATTGTTCAGGGCTTCTTCCAGCACTTCTTTCGAGGCATGTTCGACACCGACCTTCTTTTTCGTCCTCGCATCTTCCTTCATCACGAAGGCATTCTTACACCCCGGGATCACCTCATTGATCCTTCTGCGGATCTTCTCTCCCGGGGCATCCGGATCCAAAAACAGGATGATCCCTCTTCTTTCCTTGATCTCTTTTATGTAATCCAGGGTCTCATGCGAGAGTCCCAGCCCCTTTGTCTCGATCGTATCGACATCGAAGAAGGATCTCAGACGTTTGGTGTCGTTCTTTCCTTCTACGACGATCACTTCTTTTATCTTCATCTTCTCCCCCGGAAGTCTTCCGCATTCGTCAGTTTCGGATTCTTCTCTTCATCTTCCACGACCTGAACATCCACTCCATAGGCTTCCAGCACTGAGGCATCATCTGTGAAGAGACCTTCTTTCGTATTCTCATACGCCTTCAGGAGCACTTCTCTTCTTGCGCCCTGAGGGGTCTCTGCCAGCCAGATATTCTTACGGTCCAGGGTCCTTACGACCTTGCCGTCTTTCACTTCCTTTACGGTATCGATCGACGGTCTCGCCAGCAGGAAAGCACCTTTCTCCAGGGCTTCCTTACACTTATCCAACGACCTCTTCGAAAGGTATGGACGGGCTCCGTCATGGATCATCACGTATTCGCAGCCAGCCTTATCCAGGCCATTGCGTACCGAGTCCATACGTTCCTTTCCTCCTTCTGCGAGGATCAGTTTCTCATGAGCTTTCACTTTATCGAAGTCCTCTTCTGATGTGACGACGATGACTTCGGAACAGTCTTCATCCTCTAAAAAGATCTTTGTCGAAAGATCGAGTACGGTAATACCCTCTTCTACTTCATAGAAGACTTTATTGTATCCCAGACCGGCTCTTCTGCCTTTACCGCCGGCCACGATGATCGCACTGTATTTCATAAATCCATTCTAACATCATATAATAAAGTCATGAAAAAGATATATTTGGCAGGAGGCTGTTTCTGGGGCGTCGAACATTACTTCTCTCTCTTTGACGGAGTCCTTTCCACGAGAGTCGGCTACGCCAACAGCGACATCCTTTCCCCGTCCTACGAGGACCTGAAAGCACACCGTTCTGCTGCATCGGAAACAGTAGAAGTCGCATATGATGATACAAAACTTTCTCTGCCGGAGATCCTGGAATTATTCTATAAGATCATCGATCCGACACTCCTCGATCAGCAGGGCCACGACATCGGTCATCAGTACCGTACCGGCATCTACTATACGGATGAGGAAGAAAGAGAGGCCATCCTGTCCTCCCTGAAAGAGCTGCAGTCTCATTACGATGTCCCGTTAGTTACGGAATGTCTCCGTCTGGAGAACTTCACGGAAGCAGAAGAGTACCATCAGGACTATCTGTATAAAAATCCACACGGCTATTGCCATGTGGATCCGAGAATGTTTGTGTTCGCAAAGAATTATAAGAAGTAGTTATTTTACAGCCCGGAAGTACAGTTCCGAAAGATCGTTTGGAAGAGGAGAGTCTACACTGAGAGACTCTTCTTTTAACGGATGGAAGAATTCGAGATAATCCGCCAGCAATCCCATGCGGATGCATAACTTGGAAGGTCTTCCATACAGATCGTCATTCAGGATCGGATAGCCGATGGATGCGAGATGTACCCGGATCTGATGGGTCCTTCCGGTATCCAATGCACATCTGAGCACCGAGTAGTTGTTTTTCTTACTGCAGCCTAAGGAACGTACCTTGGTCAGAGCCTTCTGCCCGTTCTTGGCGATGACGTATCTTCCGGAATTGTGACGGTCCTTACCGATAGGCTTATCGATAGTCACGGACTTTCCTTCTTCCATAATGCCTTCCGTAAAGGCCAGATAGTATCTTCTTATCTGTTTCTCATTCAGCATCTTATCCAGTATCGGCTGAAAGACCGGAGACTTGGAATATACGACGAGACCGCTGGTATTCCTATCTAGTCTATGTATCGGCAGAGGTCTGATGTACGGTGTATCCGCATAGCGGCTCCAGACCATCTTCGTCAAAGTCATCTCTTCATTTCCATCACTGTGCACCAGCAGTTCTTTCGGTTTATTGACCACCAGCAGAATCTCATCTTCATAGACGTTATCGATCTGAAGGTCCGTCTTTTCCGGTGTTTCATGGTCCTCAGGATAGAGATTTACCGATAAGGTCAATCCGGCGATATCCGATTCTCTCTTTACCGGATTGCCGTCTAACAGGATATCCTTATTCTGTATCAGGAGGTGCTGTATCTTCCGGGAAGGGATGAGCGCATCAAAAAAGTCCTGTATCGTCTCATAATAGAGACTGTCTACCTTGATGTTTAGGAATCTGCCTTCTCTTGAATACTCCATAGTATCCTCCTGTATCTTTGCGGGAAAACTCCCTGTCTATTATAATAATATCAACAGTTTGACATAGAAAGAGGAAATATATGAATACTATCAGCTTCCGAATCACGATGAAAAACGGCGAAGTCATGTCCGGAGAACTCTATCCGGATGTCGCTCCGAAGACCGTTGCCAACTTTGTAAAACTCGCGAAGGAAGGCTTCTATGAAGGCATCATCTTCCATAGAGTCATCCGCGGATTCATGATCCAGGGAGGAGATCCTACCGGTACCGGTAGGGGAGGCTCCAAGGAGACGATCCCGGGTGAATTCCTGTCCAACGGATTTGTGAATGAACTCAAGCATACCAGAGGCGTCTTATCCATGGCCCGTACGATGGATCCGAACTCTGCTTCCAGCCAGTTCTTTATCATGCATAAGGATTCTCCGCATCTGGATGGCCAGTATGCCGCATTCGGAAAAGTAACGGAAGGTCTGGAAGTCATCGATCACATCGCTTCTGTACCTACGGATTTCCTTGACAAACCGTTCGAACCGCAAGTCATCGCTAAAGTCGAGATCTGCGAATGAAAAAGAAACTGATCGCCGTCCTCACGGAGATCCTTTTCCTGGCCTGTCTGGCAGGATTCCTTCTGTATATGAAGGCATCCTACTCTACTGCCTCAGATTATGATCTGCAGGCCTTTTTCACGATGGCCTGTGCGATACTCAGCATCGCCGTACTGGGCGGTCCGAAACTCGGCAAGATCCTGACTCTGTTTACCGGCAGTCTCTATACGCTCTACCTGATCGCTCAGACGATCTACCGCCACGGCTTTGACGACTACTTCCGGCTGATGCATTCGATGTCCATCGCCTCCGAAGTACAGGAAGTCAGTACTTCTGTAGCGGAATTCATCCATTTCGAGGACTTCATCCCCTACTTCATCTTCCTGGGGATCATCCTTGTCTTCTTTATTCTGAGCTTCATCCTGGAAAAGGGATACCGTCCGATCGTCCTTCGGCTGTTCTGCATCCCTCTCTTCCTGTTTTCCTTCCTGTCCTATAAGAATCTTCACAGTCTCATCGATTCTACGAGACTGGATGATCCTTTCGATGAACACTTCTCCGACTACGGTCTCTATACCTATGTGACTTCCCCGTCTTCCTTCGTGGAACGTCTGGGACTATTGACCTATGAGATCCGGGACTACGAGTTCTTCTTTGAACGCAACGCCGATCACAGCGAAGACATCCAGGTCATCAACGAATACTTCGAGAGCCATCCGGGTTCTATGCATACCAACAGCTATACGGGAATGTTCAAAGGAAAGAGTTTCCTCATCGTACAGGCAGAATCCCTGGTGTATGCCGGGATCGATGAGACTCTGACTCCGAACTTATATAAGTTCCTCCACGAAGGCATCGTCGTCGATGATTTCTTCACACCGCTGATGGCGACCTCCACGAGTGATACCGAACTGATGGCCAATCTCTCGATGATCCCGATCGCCGCTACCGAGGCACCGTGCTATGCCTATGGCGAGAATACCTTCCCGTATGATCTGCCGCGGACCTTTGAGAAGGCAGGCTATGTCACATCCGCCTTCCACAATAACCACGATTCCTATTTCAACCGTTCCGTCATCTTCCCGACTCTGGGCTATGAACACTTCTTCACCCAGTTCACGATGGGCTATGACCGGGACTATGTGCCGATCGATACCGAGGTCATGAACCAGTTGGGCTGGATCATCTGCGAACACCATCCGTTCCTCTCCTACTGGATCACGATCGACGGTCATCAGCCGTACCGTTATCTCGACCTGGGATCCACACCGGAAAATCTCGCAAAGGTACAGGAGCTCTATCCGGGCCTCGATGAGACCTACGTGTCCTATCTGTCGAAATCCGTGGACCTGGATCAGTCCTTAGGCAACTTCCTGCAGATCATGGAATGGATGAACCGGGACGACTATGTCCTCGTCATCTTCGGCGATCATCACACCAAGACGATCAACTGGGGGAAGGGTTCCAATTACGATAAGGTCATGGGCAACAATTCCGATGACGACCCTTCTCTCAATCAGACACCGCTCATCATCTATTCTCCATCCATGACCGAGGGAAAGACGATACATGCCTCCGGAACGGTCCTGGACCTCATCCCGACTATCGCCAATCTCGCCGGAATCGACTATGATATGACGCATACATTGGGAAGCGATCTGCTGGATGATGAGGCAGTACACTACCGTTTCGATGTGAACGGAAATGTCTATACGACAGATTTCACCTATGATTCCGCAACGGATACCTATACCCTGCTGAACGATCGCTATTCCATCGATCAGGCAAAGGAGGTCGTCCGGAAATATCTGGAGGTATACGATATCTCCTACCGCATCCTGCGTTCCGATTATTACGCCAAGAAGTGATCCTGAGGGATCGCTTTTTTATAAGAAAAGGAGACCTTATGATCTCCCTTATTTCTGTTTATCCAGATAGTACTGCAGGATGCGCACTGCCGCCTGCTGGTCGATGATCTTCTTGCGTTTCTTGCGCGAGACGTTCGCCTTGATCAGGAACTCTTCCGAATCTTTGGTCGTTCTCCGCTCATCCTGAAGCACGACCTTATAGCCGGTCTCTTCTTCCAATATCTCCGCAAACCTTCTTGACAGGGCAGCTCTCGGTCCTTCGTCATCATTCTCCAGAAGCGGATAGCCCATGACGACGACATCCGGCTTCACCTCTGCCAGATACTCCTTTACCTTCACTAAGGCGTCTTCGTAGTCTTCAGAGGCAAAGCGTATCGTCTTGACCGGCTGAGCCAAAAATCCCGTATCCGAACGGGAGATACCGCAGGTAACACTGCCGAGATCCAGACCGACATATTTCATACCTGAACTATAACACATCATGATAAAAGAAAACACGGTACTTGCGAAAAACCCTTTTCAATCAATAATAATGGATTATCCGATAATTTTTTACCGATTTCGTCTCTATGTAAGCCCTTTCTTTCGTCTACTTTATTGAAGACCCTTTTTTAATAAAATATAATACTAATGTGAAAGGACGTCATATTTGATTTAGGAGAGGAAACTATATGTACAAGATCAAATCAAAGAAAGTTTTAAATGCGACGGTCACTCAGATGGAGATCGATGCTCCATTAGTGGCGAAAAAGGCGAAACCGGGCCAGTTCATCATCCTCAGGACAGATGAGAACGGCGAACGTATTCCGCTGACAGTAGCCGGAACCAATCCGGAAGAAGGTACCGTCAAGATCATCTTCCAGCACGTCGGAGCTACTACGATGCAGCTGGGCGCTATGGAAGAAGGAGACTATCTTCAGGACTTTGTCGGTCCGTTAGGTGTTGCGACAAAGACGGAAGGTGTCAAGAAAGTATGTATCGTCGGCGGCGGTGTCGGATGTGCGATCGCTATGCCGGTAGCGAAGGAATTCCACGATCTGGGTGCTGAAGTCACCAGTATCATCGGTTTCCGTTCCAAGGACATCGTCATTCTGGAAGAAGAATTCGAAAGCTTCTCCGACAGACTGATCGTCATGACTGATGACGGTTCCTACAAGAGACAGGGCAATGTCACTGTTCCGCTGAAAGAACTCCTGGAAGCAGGCGAGAGATTCGATGAGATCATCACCATCGGACCGCTCATCATGATGAAGTTCGTTACCCTGACCGCAAAACCTTACAACATTCCGGTAACCGTATCCATGAACCCGATCATGATCGATGGTACGGGTATGTGCGGATGCTGCAGACTGACGCTCAATACGGAGAATGGCCGTGTCACGAAGTTCGCCTGTGTCGACGGACCGGACTTCAACGGCTACGAAGTAGACTTCGATGAAGCAATGTCCCGTGGACGCATGTATGTCGATTTCGAAGCGCACAAGCGTGAAGAAGCCTGCAATCTGTTAAAGAAGGGAGAATAAACATGGCATTAGATCCTAAGAAACACGAGATGCCTACACAGGCACCGGAAGTACGTGCTCATAATTTCTCGGAAGTAGCTCTGGGCTATACAGAAGAAACAGCCCTGGCAGAAGCTGCCCGCTGTCTCAACTGCAAAAACCAGCCATGTGTCTCCGGCTGTCCGGTAAATATCCATATCCCGGAATTCATCCAGAAAGTCAAAGTCGGCAAATTCGAAGAAGCCTACAAGATCATCTCTCAGACTTCCTCCTTACCGGCAGTATGCGGACGTGTATGTCCTCAGGAAACACAGTGTGAATCCAAGTGTACGTTAGGTATCCGCTTTGAACCGGTCGGCATCGGCCGTCTGGAAAGATTCGTTGCGGACAGACATAACGAAAGAGAAGACGTTGAAGTAGAAGTTCCTGCTTCCAACGGTCATAAAGTTGCTGTCGTAGGTTCCGGTCCTTCCGGACTGACCTGTGCCGGCGATCTGGCTAAGAAGGGATACAAGGTATCCATCTTCGAAGCACTCCATACAGCAGGCGGCGTTCTCGTCTACGGTATCCCGGAATTCCGTTTACCGAAGAAGATCGTTGCCAAGGAAGTCGATACACTGAAGAAACTCGGTGTCGACGTAGAAACGAACGTCGTCATCGGCAAGACTCTGACGATCGATGAACTCTTCGAAGACGGCTATGAAGCAGTATTCGTAGGCTCCGGTGCAGGTCTGCCGAACTTCATGAACATCCCGGGCGAATCCTTAAAGGGTGTCTATTCCGCGAATGAATTCCTGACGAGATCCAACCTGATGAAGTCCTACTTAGACTCTCCGGTCACTCCGATCATGAAGGGCGGAAAGGTCGCAGTCGTCGGCGGCGGCAACGTTGCGATGGATGCCGCAAGAACAGCTTTACGTTTAGGTGCGGAAAAAGTATATATCGTCTACAGACGTTCCATGGAAGAATTACCGGCCAGAAAAGAAGAAGTCGAACACGCCATGGAAGAAGGCATCGAATTCCTCCTGCTGCACAACCCGCTGGAGATCCTCGGCTACCACAACCCGGACAATCCGCGCGATGAAAAGAACGGTTTCGTTACCGGCATGAGATGCATCCGCATGGAACTCGGTGAACCGGATGCTTCCGGAAGAAGAAGACCGGTACCGGTAGAAGGTTCTGAATTCGAGATCGAAGTCAACACAGTCGTCATGGCTATCGGTACATCTCCGAACCCGCTCATCAAAGATACGACGAAGGGCTTAGAGGTCAACCGCAAAGGCGGCATCATCGTCAATGAAGACGGACTTACGACCAGAGAAGGTGTCTATGCCGGAGGCGATGCCGTTACCGGTGCTGCCACGGTCATTTCTGCCATGGGTGCAGGCAAGTTAGCTGCCAAGTCCATTGACGAATACTTATCCAAGAAGTAAGCGAGGAAACACTTATCAAACTGTTTGTATGTCCCAATTGCCGGACTCCGGAAACAAAAGAGAATGCACTGAACTGTCTGGAGAGACTTCAGAGAGTTTCTGCCTGCAGTGTCAGTGAAGAAGATTCTCTGCTTCTCTACGGAGATAACGACCATTATCTCTTCACTCCTGAGGAAAGCGACTATATCGTTTCCGTCGGAGGAGACGGTGCGGTCCTCAGAGCTTCCAGAGTCGCCATAAAAGCCGATAAGCCGCTCATCGGTGTCAAAGCCGGCAGGCTCGGTTTTCTTACGGCCGTGCACATCGACGAAGCCGAGATACTCACGGAAGACTATCTTGCCTCCATCGAGCGTCAGACCTGTTCCCTGCTGTCCTATGAATACAACGGAGAAACAGGTATGGCCGTCAATGATGTGGTATTGGGAAAATCCTACTTCGGAGAAACGGTCGAACTGGAAGTGACGGTAGACGGAAACTTCTTAGGAAGATGGAGATGCGATGGTGTCATCATTGCCACCCCGCTGGGTTCTACCTCCTACAACATCTCTGCAGGAGGTCCGGTCATCCTTCCGGATGCCAAGGCAGTCGCGATCACGCCGATCTGTCCTCATGAACTCGGTCCTCTGACCTATATCACCAGCGAAGAATCCGAGATCGATGTCAAAGTGATCCGCGAGACCAAGGAAGCCCCTTGTCTCTTCATAGACGGTGAGGAGAAAGGCCATGTGGATTCCTTCAAGGTCACTCTCTCCGATAAGAAACTGACCCTGCTGAAAAACAGTTTCGTTTCCGAAACACTGACACTTCTCAAGTAGATGATTCCTTCAAGAGCCTCTGTATAGAGGCTCTTTTTTTCTGAACATATAAAAACAGCGGCTTCAGACTGCTGTCTTTCTTGTTTATCGGCAGATGATCACTGCTTGGCCATTCCGTAGAAATAGACGTTCTGCAGAAGATCGCCAAGTTCCTCTTCTCCCTCATAGCCCAGTACAGCCGCACCCAGGTCGATCTTATCGAAGGATATGATCGCAAATACGGCACCTTCTTCAAAGTAGCCGGTCTCTTTCAGGGCCACAGCACCGACGAGCTTTCCGCTGCTTCCGATCCCTTCGCCGCTCAGTTCTTCGCTGTAAAAGACTTTATAATCGCTCTCGGCATTCAGGACTTCTTCAATGATGTAGGAAGAGAATTCCCGATCCAGGAAGAACCCTTCTGCAGCTTCTTCCTTATTCCGGTAGATCACGAATATCGATTCCGTATCATCATAGGAGATCGTATAGTTCCCTTCCGTCATGACGACACCTTCTTCACCGCTGTCAAAGACGATATCGATGTAGCTGTCTTCCCCGATATATCCTTCCGAAGCATCATAATTGAGCTCTCCGGTATATTCCGCCTTATTCAGTTCCGGCAGGACGGCAGTATTGATATCGCTGATGGATAACGAGACATCGGCACTGACTGCAGCACCCTCCAGACTGGCGCTGAGCGGCAGAGAGACCTTCCGTATGTATCCTTCTTTTCCTATCGTGATCTCCATCTTCGGCAGTTCGATATCCTGCAGAAGTTCCGTGATCTCTTTCGTCGCCTCATTGATCCGGCCGATCTTTTCGATCAGTCCTTTGATATCGTTCTTGAAAGTCAGGGTCACAACGGTATCTTCCCCGTTCTTTTTGACATCGGCTTTCTCTACATATTCAAAGACTCTCTCGATGAGTTCCTCATTATTGAGGACCGAGATGAGACTGAAGGCCGATCCGACATTCTGATAGCGTTTGGAGGATCCGTTATCCACATAGATGAATCCTTCCGTATACCAGGTATCCACATGATAGCTTCTTCCCAGCGCATCCAGTGCCAGCTGCATAAACAGTTCATCATCACTGTAGTCTTTCGTCGTCTTCGTATCGTAGACGACCTTCATCTTAGCCGGTACTTCCAGTCCGGTAGCGGATACCTTCACATCTCCGTCCATTGTAAAAGAGGTCATTTCTTTCTGTTTGAGATATGCTTCTTTCAGGATCTCTTTCGGATCCCGTTTCTCTTTGCATCCTCCTAAAAGAATGAGAAGGACCAATATCAGACTCAGGAATTTTTTCATGGGCTTTTTCCTTTCTGTTATACTTCAATTATGAAATATCAGGCAGTCCTCTTCGATATGGACCGTACACTCTTTGATTTTAACACGATTCAGGAAGATGCGATCCGCAGGACCTTTACCGACTTCTCTCTGCCTTTGGACCAAAACAGCCTTTCCGCCTACGAAAAAGCCGATGCCTCCACATGGAGAGATGTAGAACTCGGTGTCATAAAGGTAGAGGATGTCGAGGTTCACCGTATGGGACGTTTCTGTGCGATCAGCGGTCTTTCCCTGAATATACCTGCCTATAAGGAGATATATGAAGGAAGACTCAGCGAGGGAGGACTCCTTTTGCCGCATGCGGAAGAAGTCGTAAAGAGACTCCGTGAGCACTATCCTCTGGGCATCGCTTCCAACGGGATCGAGTATATACAGATGTCCCGTCTCCAAAGAAGTTCGATCCTGCCTTACTTCGACCTCGTCGTCGTATCCACCGTATCTCACAAACCGGAAGCGGCATTCTTTCAGCCCTTCATCGATAAATGGGGGAAGGATATCCTGATGGTCGGAGACAGCTACGACTCGGATATACAGGGAGCCATCAACGCCGGCATCGATTCCTGTTACCTGACAAAGGATCCGAAAGGAAAAGCGGATTATTATATCGAAGATCTCAGAGACTTATATGACATCCTCTTGTGAGGGTGTTTTTAAAAGGTGAAATCACCGTGTTCCATGATGACGACTTCTTCACCATCAAAGGTCGTACCGACGACTTTCGTATCGTCTGTTCCGATCATGAAATCGTTATGGCTGACAGAGATATTGACTCCTCTTTCCAGCAGTTCTTCATCGCTCATATCGATACCGCCTTGGACGCAGTCCGGGAAGGATGTTCCGAAAGCCAGATGGCAGGCGGCGTTCTCATCCAGCAGACCGTTATAGAAGATCCTGCCGGTCTTTCTGATCGGAGAATTCTTCGATACCAGAGCCACTTCTCCCAGACGTCTCGTGGATTCTTCCCGATACAGTGCCTTCTCCAGCATCTCGACATTCTCGCCTGCACCGCAGTCTACTGCCCGGCCGTTCTCAAAACGGATCCAGAAATCTTTTACGAGTTTTCCCGACATCGTCAGCGGAAAGGAAGCATAGGCGATCCCGTTGACCGTATGGAAGTCCGGATCGGTAAATACTTCTTCTGTCGGCATATTGGCCACATACGGAGCATTCACTTTCTGTCCTCCCATCTCGCCGGCCGATTCCCAGATATGATCCTTCACGAGGCCCATCGTGATATCCGTTCCGAGTTCTGTCGTGATATGCAGCGATTTGAAATTATGTCTGTTGAGCCAGGCTGAACGGCGGGAGAGCTCTTCGCAGTGTCTCTTCCAGTTCTCGACAGGGTCGTTCTCATCGACTCTCATCATCGAGAGGATGTCTTTTTCCAGTCTCTCATATGCCTCGTCTTCCGGGAGTTCCGGATAGACCTTCATCGCCCATTCCCGGGACGGATAAGCCGATCCTGTCCACTTCTGCGTTCCCTGATGGATGTAGTGACGTACGACGTTTCTCAGATCGTTCTTCATCGCATGAAAGGCGGCCAGCTTCTCGTTCGGGATCCCCTCATGATCGAGAGGAACCGTAGACCGTATCCCGATCTGCACTCCCTTCCCATCTCTCAGGACGGAATCGATACTCTCAAGTTCCCATTCCTTCGCCTTGCGGAGCGTTTCCACGGAAGCGCCTCTCATCAACTCCTGTTCGATATAGGCATCATCGATCGAGACCTGTACATCTTCGGCACCCATCGCAAAAGCCTGTCTCGTGATCTCTCTGGCCAGAGGAATAGAATTGGTATCTGCCTGAACGAGGACTCTTTCCCCTTTCTGCAGATTGACTCCGACATGAAGCAGTGCTCTGGCAAATTTTTCCGTATCTGTTTTCTTCATACATATTCCTCTCTTTTTATTTGATTATAATCTATTTATTAATTTTATAAGGGATCCGGACTTCTCCCGTCAATAAAGATAATGGAGGAAGATGCCATGATCAACTATTATCAGAAAGATCGTCTCTTCAAATTCATCTTCGGACGGGAAGAACACAAGAAATATACCTTAAGTCTGTATAACGCGCTGAATGATTCTCATTATGATGACCCCAATGACCTGATCCTCAATACCCTGGATGATTTTCTCTACATCGGTATGAAGAACGATGTCTCTTTCCTGCTGGGAGAGACTCTTTCTCTCTATGAGCACCAGTCTGCCTTCAATCCGAATATGCCGATGCGGATGTTTCTGTATCTCGCCAAGATCTATGAAAAGTATATCGAGGAAAAGGACCTTTACCTCTTTTCTTCCAAGCAGATCTTTTTCCCTGCCCCTTCTCTGGTGGTGTTCTATAATGGAGATAGAAAAACCGAGGACGTAGAACACTATCATCTCAGCAGTTCCTTCAAAGGACCGTCCTCCCTGGAAGTCGATGTCCGCATGATCAATATCCGTTCTCCCGGAAACAGAGAACTCCGGGAGAGATGCGAAGCTCTGGATGCCTATAACTGGTTCAATGAAACAGTACGGATCCTGTCTTCTTCCTTAGATAAAGAAGAGGCGGTAGACCGGGCGATCCTGCAGATGCCGGAACATTACGAGGTCAAGAAACTGCTGAACAGTCACAAGGCGGAGGTGAAAGGAATGGTTTTCACGGAATTTGATGAGAAGAAGTTCATTGAACAGACCCGTCGTTTCTATGAAAAAGAAGGAAGGGAGATGGGGCTGATCGAAGGAAGAGAAGAAGGAAGAGAAGAAGGAAGAGAAGAAGGAAGAATAGAAGGCAGAGCAGAAGGCAGAGCAGAAGGAAGAAAACTGGGACTGGAGGAAGGAAAGACCGAAGGACACACAGAATCCCGTACCGCGATCGTCCGGCGTATGAGTGAAAAAGGACTGGACCCTTCTATGATCGCCGATCTTACCGGAATTCCTCTGGAAGAGGTCGAAAACTATCTGAAATAAGTGTATCAGGGCTCACGATCGTGTGCCTTTTCCATCTCCGTTTCTTCTGTCATAATAAAAGAAGAGGTATGATCTATGAAAACCGTTGTCTTATGCGCTGAAAAAATGAACTATGATGGTCTTCTCGACTTCTCTTCTCTTACAGAAGAAGTCGTTATCTATAATGATGCAGGAGATGTTCCCGAGAGAGTGAAGGATGCGGATATCCTGATCACCAAGGAAAATCCGGTCGATGAGAATATGATCGAAGCATTCCCGGATTCTCTGAAACTGATCATCGAGGCCGGCACCGGCTACAACAATATCGACATCGCCGCCGCCCGCAGGAAAGGTATCACTGTCTGCAATATCCCTGCCTATTCCACCGAGAACGTCTCGGAACTGGCGATCATGTTTCTGCTGATGTGTTCTTCTACGATGCAGAAACAGGTATCCATGCTGGAAAGAGGAGATAAGTCCAATTTCACCTCTTATCTTCAGGTACCGCATCACGAAGTCTATCAGAAGACTCTGGGCATCATCGGCGAAGGCCGTATCGGCAGCCGTGTCATCTCGGTCTCCAGAGCCTTAGGTATGAAGATCCTCATCTATACGAGGACTCCGAAAGAAGATACGGAAGACATCCGTCATGTCGATCTGGATACCCTGCTGAAAGGATCGGATTATATCAGTCTGCACTGTCCGCTCACTCCGCAGACAAGGCATCTCATCAATAAAGAAAAGCTGTCTCTGATGAAAAAGACAGCGTGCATCATCAACACTTCCCGAGGTGCCCTGATCGATGAAAAAGCGCTCATCGAAACTCTGAAGAATAAAGAGATCGCCATGGCTGCATTGGATGTCCAGGAAGTCGAACCGCTTCCGGAAGACAGCGAACTCTTCGATCTGGATAACGTCATCCTGACTCCGCATATCGGCTGGAAGGGAGAAGAAACGAGAAAGAGACTCCTCTCCATCATCCGGCAGGACATCGACGCCTACCGCAGCGGTTCTCCGGTCAACGTCGTCAATTAAACGATCTTCCTAAGACCTTCCCCGCTCAGTTCATAGACCGTATCTGCGACCTCATCGATATAGTTCCGGTCATGAGAGACCGAAAGGATGAAACCCCGGTATTCCCGCAGTATCTTCCTCAGTTCCGGACCGGAAAGAGGCGAAAGATTGCGCGTCGGTTCATCCAGCACCAGTACATCGCATCTCTTCAGGATCAGTCCTCCCAGCAGGACTTTGCATTTCTGACCTTCCGAGAGATCGCTGATCCTGTGTTCCATCTCCTCCGTCGTAAAATGCAGTGAACCCAGCAGAGTACGGGAGGCTGTCTTATCTTCACATATCCGATACAGGTACTCGGAAGGAGTGATCTCATGATCGAGGACCTCCCGGTAATCCTGAGGCATATATCCCAGAGTAATATCATCCCGGCTTCTGAGTTCTTCCAGAAGCCTTTTCAATAGTGTCGTCTTTCCGCATCCGTTCTCTCCGATGATGCAGATCTTATCCTTTGCCTCGGCATAAAGTTCGATATTCTCCGCGAGTACTCTTCCGCCGTTATAAAGTTCTTGGATCTTCACATCCAGTATGACTTTATTCGGATTGATGCGGACATCTTCAAAGCGGATATCGATCGCTTCTTCCGGTTCATATTTCCTCGTCAGCTGTTTTTCTTTCTCTTCCAGATTTCTTCCCTGAGCCTTCAGAGACTTCATCTTCTTCTTCAGAAGCTGTCCTCCATGAGGATCCTGCCTCGTGATCGTCGACTGGCGGTATTCCACTTTCTGATAGATCTGCCGGTATCTCTCCAGCTGTTTCTTCAGCGCTCTCTTTTCTTCTGCGGCGATCTGATTGTTTCGGGAGATGTTGAAAGCTCTTCTCTTCATATACTCTTCATAGGATTCGCCGCTTCTCGATACATGAGATTCTTCCTTGCGTTTGAGCTGTTCCAGATGAATGATCTCCTCGGCACAGTTCTGAAGCAGTGTCTCATCGTGAGAGATGAAGAGGACCGTAAGACTGCAGTTCTTCAGGAATTCTTCCAGCCAGATGAGGGTCTTCAGATCCAGATCGTTCGTCGGTTCATCCAGCAGCAGCAGATCCGGATCGTCGTACAGCACTCGTGCCAGACCCACCTTCACTCTCTCTCCGCCGCTGAGATTCCCGATCGTTCTCTCCTCCAGAAGACCGGTATCTGCACCGATCCTCAGGAAGATCCGGTACGCTTTATCATAATCGTATTCATGGTGACTGACATAGGAAAAGACATCTTCCCCAAGATACTTTTCTTCGACTTTCTGAGGAAAATACGCTGCCAGGCGATCGGAATACACCTGTCCTTCAACAGTCACATATTCACTGACATCTTCTCCGGCGATCACTTTGAGCAGCGTAGATTTCCCGTTCCCTTCTTCGCCGATCAGAGCCGCCTTCACTCCGTCTCTTAAAACATAGGAAAAGTCCTTGAGCAATACTCTTCCTTTATGTGTCGTTATCGTTAAATGATCTATTTTCAGCATGGATCCGTTCTCTCTTTCCCGCTCATGACAAAAGAAACAATACACTGAGCGAACTGTCTTGTTTCTGAACTAACGGATCTTCATGTCTGTATACCTCTCTGCTTATTATTATAAGGGGTAATGCTATAATAGGAACAGAGGGATCCTTATGAACGAATACTTTCTGCTGTACAACAGTGAAGCGATGGTGATACGTTTTACGAAACAGGCCTATCTTGAAGCCGGTTTCGATATCTATTTTGAAGACGATTCTGCCATTCTCGTAAAGAAGACACCGGAAGAGAAGAATAAAAATGCGGAAGATATCATGCTGAAGACGATACTTTCCCGCTTTCAGAGATCTTCTTTAGACAGACCTGTCAGTGTCGATCTCTCTCCGATCATGAATAAACACATCGACCGTCTTACCGAAGAGAACTTCAAAAACTTCAAGTTCCACGATCTCTTCCTGGATGACCTGAGAAGTCTCGTGACCCGTGCAATGCTGAATTCACTGATGAACTGAACATGATGTTCAGTTTTCTTTTTTCAGCAGTTTCCTCACTGTATCCGCATAACGGTCCGCATGGCCGATGGAGAATTCCCCATGATAGAGTCCCGGAAGGATATGGACTTCGCTTCCCGTTTTTTCTGCGATCTTCTCTGCAGAACGGCGGATCTCTGCCGTCTCTTTCTCACCGATATAGATATGGATGCCTGCACTGCAGCCGCTGATCGCATCCTTTAGAGAATAGGAAGTATTGGCCTTCATAAAGGAGATCATATCTTCTTTTTTAATGAGACAGGTATCCCGGTAGTAGTCTTCAAACAGCTCTTCTTTCAAATGAAGAGAACGGAACTGCAGTTTCGCAAAAGTCCGGTTTTTGATGAGGGAATAAGAACTTCCGAAGGCCGGAGCGATCAGTGCGTTCGTCAGTTTTGAAGGAATGACGGCCGCACTCTCCACCAGAGCTTCCCTGCAGATATCTCCTCTTCGGGAAAGGATCTCCAGCAGGACCTGTCCTCCCAGAGACAATCCTCCGATCAGCGAGGCTCTCCCTTCGCAGTGTTCATCGATGAAAGCGATGATCTCTTCCGCATTATCTTCGATCGACGTAAAAGGCCGGTCGCTTCCTGCATGACCGTCCACTATCGGCAAGACCACATGAAAGTCCTCCTTCAGCGCTTCTGCAGCCTCCCGGTAATTCCACCAGGAAAGGCCGCCTCCATGAAGAAGGATGACTGTTTCTTTATTCTCTGTTCCGTATTCCCGATACTGCATCTCTATATCCATTATAAAGTCTTGCGGATAAGGAATCACAGCAGAGAAAAAGAAGCATATTTCTTTATCAGATCAGGGTACAGAAACAGCTCCGGCATCACGTCCATCAGAAGGAGAACCTCTTCCCCCTTCTTCTATCTTGGAAACCACGGCCAGCAGCGGTTCACCCTTCGGCAGTACTCTTCATATTCTTTCCCATAGAGTTTTAACAGCCATTTCTCCTCCGTATTCTTCATAAGTACCGTCATATAGATCCAGTAGAATAGCGGCAGGATCAAAAAGAAGAGATTCTTCATCAGAAACAGTACTCCGATACACGCAAACATGACCGCCGTATAGATCGGATTCCTGACCAGGGCATATGCACCTGCTGTGACCAGACGATTGTTCAGGATGCCGTCATCGATCTTCGATACCGGTACCGCATAGATCCATAGGGCAATGCCGGAAAGTATGAAGATGATCCCGATCACCGTGAAGATGGCGCTGTCTGTCTTTCCTTTTTCCAGCAGCGGAAGATCTCTCAGAAGGAAAGCCGCAAAGGTCAAAGCGATGATCCCTCCGCAATACACAGGACCGGGACCGTATACAGGAAGATGTTTTCTGCCCTCTTCTTTTTTCTTTATATCTTCTCTTTTATCCATTCTCATCATCCCTCATATGTTAGTTAATACTAACTATATGATAGCACTTCCTATGGAAAAGGGCTTGAGACTTATAGGGATATTCCGCAAAATAGAAGTGTATAAGAAAAGGAGATCATCTATGCTGGAGATCGGCACAAAAGCACCTGATTTTTCCCTGAAGGATCAAAACGGAAATACTCATCAATTGAAAGACTATAGAGGACAGAAAGTCATCCTCTACTTCTATCCGAAAGATATGACCAGCGGCTGCACCTCGCAGGCCTGCAGTTTCCGGGACCTCTACCCTCAGCTGCGGGAAAAGGGAGCTGTCGTCTTAGGCGTCAGTAAGGACTCCGTTGAATCGCACAAGAGATTCGAAGAAAAACACGGTCTGCCATTCCCTCTTCTCGCGGATACGGAACTGGAAGTCATCAAGGCCTACGATGTACTGAAGCCTTCCAAAGACGGAAAACCGTCCCGCAGTCTCATCCGTTCTACCTATCTCATCGATGAAGAAGGCATCATCGCCAAGGTATTTGCGGCCGTGAAGCCGAAAGATAACGCCGGACAGATGCTGGAAGAACTCTAGGCAATAAGAAAACAGCGTATCGGGATCATTCTCGAATACGCTGTTTTTTGTCTATTTCAGGACATCTCCCAGCATTTCCGATACGGTCGGATGAGGATGGATGATCTCTTTCAGATCCTTCACCGTCATCTTCTTCTGTATCGCCAGAGTGAATTCGGAGATGAGTTCGGTCGCATGAGGTGCGATGATGGAAGCACCTATGATCACATCATCTTTCAGAACGATCTTCACATAGCCATTCTCGCTTCCTTCAATGAGCGCTTTCCCATTGGCACCGGTCAATACCTTCTTCGTGGTGACGGCGATGCCGTTTTTCTTTGCGTCTTCTTCACTCATTCCTACCGAAGCGATCTCCGTATGCGTATAGATGCAGCTCGGGACGAGGTCCGTATCTACGGATGCTTCTTTTCCCAGAAGGATATCGACGAGGTTCTCGGCATCGGCAATGGCCTTATGTGCCAGCTGGATGTTGCCTCTCTTCGCGTCTCCGATCACATGGATATGTGTTCTATCGAGGTCTTCCTCTTTCAGCCCGAGTCCCTGCAGATTCGCTCTTCTTCCGGCTGCCAGCAGAACTTCTTCCGTTTCCAGAGAGACCGTCTCTTTTCCGGTATAGGTGACTTTCTTTCCGCCTTCTGTCTTTTCGATCTTCTCTACTTTGACTCCGGTATAGATCCTGATGCCTCTCTTCTTGAGAAACATCGCCAGTCTCTGGGAGATCTCTTTTTCCATTGTCGGCAGGATCCTGTCGGCCATCTCGAGTATGGTGATCTCTGAACCCAGTGCCGCATAGGCATCGGCGATCTCGACACCGATCACGCCTCCGCCGATTATGACCATCGAAGCCGGGAACTTCTCTTCTTCGACCAGCAGTTCATCCGAAGTGATCGCCTGTTCAACACCTTCGATCGGCGGTCTTCCTACGACAGAGCCGCTGGCGACGATGATGTCTTTTCCTTCATAGATCTCTCCGTTGCAGGAGATCTTTCCTTCTTCCAGGATCTTCGCTTCGCCGTATACGACTTCCGCTTTGACCGCTTTGAGACCTTTTTCGATGCCGCTTCTCAATGTGTTTACGACATCATCTCTTCTTCTGGCGATATCCGCAAAGGAGAATGATACCTCTGCAGAAGATATCCCGTAGACATCACCATGTTTCAGCAGATCGTAGACCTCTGCCGAACGGATCAGCGACTTCGTCGGGATACAGCCCCGATTGAGACAGGTACCGCCCAGTTTGTCTTTTTCAAAGAGGATGGTCTTGAGACCGTTTCTAGCGGCTTTCCCGGCAGCCGTATAACCTCCCGGTCCTCCGCCGATGATCATCACATCATACATCTTTCTTCCTCCTTCATCAGGGCTTCCTGTATCTCTTTATTCTCTTCGATATTCTTCAGGAGATCCTCATCCAGAGAATCCGTATAGTATACCGGATCGATGATCTCTCCCTCTTTTTTATCATATTCCATACGGATGAGACCTCTATCTGTCAGGATCTCCCGGCAGTAAGTCCTTCTCTCTTTTCCGTATCTCCAGTCATCTGCAGAAAAGAATTCCTCTTCCCTGCGGATCTCTTCCTGATCCAGATCCTCTTCACAGATCCTCTCGGCTTTTCCCTGATAGACCGTTTCAAACGATTGGATCAGCGCCTCTTTGAGTTCGGCGATATCCAGATCTCTGCAGATCTCCTTCAGATTGATGATCCGCGAACGTACCGACTTCACCGCCTTCTTTTCCAGTTTCTTCAGAGAAACATTCAGATAGCGGGAGACATATTCTTCGTTCACATCGACCATCAGTGTCCCATGGTGATAGGCTTTCTCTTTACCCCGGTAATACGCATGTCCGGAGAACTTCCTTCCGCCTACCAGCAGATCATTTCTGCCGTTCTTGTAGGCATCGATATCCAGATCGCGCAGAGCCGTGAGGATGACTTCATCTTCCTTTTCCACATCCATTAAAGCCGAAGGCATGACAAAAGTGAAATTGAGATTGCCGAGATCATGATAGACGGCACCTCCTCCGGAAGTGCGCCTTGCGAGATGGCCTCCCTCCTTTTCCAGAAGGGAGACATCGCATTCCCCATAGGCACTCTGATTCTTTCCGATCACGACAGTCCTCTGATTCTGCCAGAGATAGAGGATGACCTCCTCTTCCCGGACATTCTTCAGAAGACAGGCTTCCAGGGCCTGGTTATAGAAAGGATGGACCGACGAGGTATCAAGGACCTTAAGCTTCATTGTCAAAGGTATAGCGCAGGATCGGATTACGGGCTGCCTCAGTCTCATCCGGACGGTTGATCGGAGTCTGATGAGGCGCATGATGCAGTCTTTCCGTATCCTTTTCCGCTAAGTCATAGAGATCAAGATAGACCTGTACAGCTTCATCGATCGTTTTCTTATCTTCCGTTTCCGTCGGTTCAAACATCAGTGCTTCATGGACGATGAGCGGGAAGTACATCGTCGCCGGATGCATGCCGAAGTCTAAAGAAGCCTTGGCGATATCCATAGCCGATACACCGCATCTCTTCTTCAGTTCTTCGAGCGTCAGTACGAATTCATGCATGCAGGTGGTATCGTAGGCCACATCGTACTTCTCTTTCATTCTCGTCATCATGTAGTTTGCGTTGAGGACGGCCTTTCCGCTGCTTTCCCGGATCCCTTCCTTTCCTAAGGAGAGGATGTAAGTGAGAGCTTTGACGACGACCAGGAAGTTTCCATAGAAAGAACGTACCTGTCCCATCGTCTTCGCAGGACGGTAGAACGAATATACTCCGTCTTTCTTTTCAACTCTTCTTCCCGGCAGATAATCCTGCAGGAAGTCTTTACAGCCGACCGGACCGCTTCCCGGACCTCCGCCTCCATGAGGAGTAGAGAAGGTCTTATGCAGGTTCAGGTGGACACAGTCAAAACCCATGTCTCCCGGACGTACCCGTCCCATGATCGCATTGAGGTTGGCGCCGTCGTAGTAGCAGAGACCTCCGGCATCATGGACGATCTTCGTGATCTCGAGGATGTTCGGATCGAAGAGTCCCAGTGTATTCGGATTCGTCAGCATGAGTCCGGCCGTATCTTTGCCTACTGCCCTTCTCAACGCATCGAGATCGACACCGCCGTTCTCATTGGACGGGATATTGACGACTTTGAAACCGGCCATGACCGCACTGGCAGGATTGGTACCGTGGGCAGAATCCGGAACGATGATGTTGACACGTTCCGTATCATTTCTCTCCTGATGGTACTTCCTGATCAGTAAGAGACCGGTGTATTCTCCATGTGCACCGGCAGCCGGAGACAGGGTCATCGCATCCATGCCGGTGATCTCCTTGAGATACTTCTCCGTATCATAGAGGACTTCCAGAGCACCCTGGACACTCTCTTCTCCCTGCAGAGGATGGATCCCGGTGAATCCCTTCCGGGATGCCGTCTCCTCATTGAGAGAAGGATTGTATTTCATCGTACAGGAACCTAACGGATAGAATCCGTCATTGACACCGTACGTCTGTTTCGCCAGTTCCGTATAGTGACGGTCGATATCGACTTCTGCCAGTTCCGGAAGATGGAGCGTCTTCTTGCGAAGATATTTTTCATTCAGTTCATATGTTTCGGTCTTTTGCGGACCAAGCAGGAAGGATCTTCTTCCCGGAACGCTTCTTTCAAACAGGAGTTTCATGCGAGCACCTCCCTGATCGCTTCAGTGAGTTCATCGATCTTTTCTTTCCCGCACATCTCGGTAGCACACCAGAGGATATTCCCCTTTTCGATGAGTCCCATCAGGATGCCTTTCTTCTTCAGATGTCTCTCCAGCGTTTCCGGATCGACCGGAGAATCCGTGAGGAATTCCTGATAGAATTCTCCTTCATAGACTCTGTGGAAACCGAGCTTATCGAGTTCTCTTTCCAGATAATGCGCATTGGACAGGCACTGCGTCGCGCATTCCTGAAGGCCCTTCGGACCCATGGCAGCCAGGTATACCGAAGCCGTCATAGCACACAGAGCTTCGTTCGAACAGATATTGGATGATGCTTTCTCTCTTCTGATGTGCTGTTCTCTGGCCTGCAGAGTCAGTACATAGGCTCTTCTGCCGTCGTGATCCTTCGTTTCTCCGACGATCCTGCCCGGCAGTTTTCTCATCAGCTCCTTCTTCGTGGCCATGAAACCGAGATACGGTCCTCCGAAGCTCGTTGGCAGACCTAAGGACTGTCCTTCTCCGACGGCGATATCGACACCCATCTCTCCCGGACTCTTCAATAGACCCAGAGAGATCGGATCGGCATACTGTACGGCTTTCGCACCTTTCTCATGTGCCAGAGATACGAGTTCTTCGACATCCTCCAGCATTCCCCAGCGGTTTGGAGAGGCAATGAAAAGACAGGCTGTCTTCTCATTCAGCTTCACTTTCAGATCATCGGTATCGATGAGCCCCTCTTTCGTCTGTACATATGTGAGCGGGATGCTGCGGCTTTCCAGATAAGTCTCGATCACCGCCTTCACTTCCGGATCGATATTCTCCGGAACCAGTATCTCGCTTCTCTTGCGGTCGATGCACATCAGGATGCCTTCAGCAGCAGCGACAGCTCCGTCATAGACCGAGGCATTGGATACATCCATTCCCGTCAGTTCGCAGATCTGCGTCTGATATTCAAAGATCGACTGCAGGACACCCTGAGAGATCTCCGCCTGATACGGTGTATAAGCAGTGAGGAACTCTTCCTTTGACGTAACACGTTTTACAATGGAAGGAATATAGTGATCATAGGAACCGGCACCCCGGAATATCGAACGGTAGACAGTATTCTTCTCTGCCATTCCTTCCAGGATCCCGGATACTTCCATCTCATTCTTTCCTTCCGGAAGATCGAAGTCTTTTCTCCATACTTCTTCCGGTACGGAGGCATAGAGATCATCGACGCTCTTCACGCCGATCGTCTCCAGCATCTCCCTTCTTTCTTCCTTAGTATCCGGAATATAGTTTCCCATATCCCTTATTCCTCAGCACAGAGCTTTTCGTAATCTTCCGCATTCAGCAGTTCTTCTTTTTCACTTACTTCTCTTACTTTGATGAACCAGCTTCCATACGGATCGGAATTGACCAGTGAAGGATCATCCAGGATGGCTTCATTGACTGCTTCTACGACTCCCGTTACCGGAGAATAGACATCGCTGACAGCCTTGACAGACTCTACATCCGCAAAGGCTTCCCCCTTCGCGACTTCATCTCCCGCTTCCGGAAGATTCACGAAGACGATGTCTCCTAACGAATCCTGGGCATAATCGCTGATCCCGACTACGGCCAGTCCGTCTTCTTCTTTTACCCATTCATGTGTTCTGGAATACTGTACATCTGCTGGAAATTTCGGCATATTTCTTTCCCCCTAATATGATTTCTTATAGAAAGGTAATGGTATTACCTTTGCGTCTACTCTTCTTCCCCGTACATCTACGGATAAGACGGTTCCCTCTGCGGCATATCTCTTATCGATCAGCGCCATGGCGATCGCTTTCTTGAGATATGGTGCATAAGTACCGCTGCTGGTATGTCCGATCTTTTCTTCACCCAGATAGATATCCTGGTGTTCCCGGAGTATCCCTTTTCCGACCGCTTCCAGACCGACTCTCGTGATCAGGGCTTCGCCCTTTTCTTCCAGAGCTTTCTTTCCGACGAATTCTTCTTTATTCATCTTGATGCCTAACTGGAGGTTCGTCTCGAACGGTGTGATCGTCTCATCCATCTCATGACCGTATAGCGGCATTCCCGCTTCAAGTCTCAGTGTATCTCTCGCACCTAATCCGCACGGGATGAGACCGTACTCTTCTCCGGCTTCCTTCAGATATTCCCAGATATCGGCGATATCTTCATTGGCCGCATAGATCTCATAGCCTCCCTCTCCCGTATATCCGGTAGTGGAGATCAGCACTTTCTTATCTTTGAGACAGACATCCCGTTTCGCACTGTAATACTTCTGCGGGATATCTTCCTCATTCACGAGTTTCTTCAGTACTTCTTTTGCCTTAGGACCCTGTAAAGCGATCTGGGATACTTCGTCGGAGATATCTTTGAATTCCGTATCTTCCAACAGATACTTCTTCATGTGTTCGACATCCTTCTCCCGGTTGGAGGCATTGACGACGACGAGATAATCTTCATCTCCAAACTTGTATACCAGCAGGTCATCGACGATACCTCCGTCTTCATAGCACATGAGACTGTAGCGTACCTTTCCTACCGGCATATTCGTAAAGTCATTGGTCAGGATATGGTTCAGAGACTTCAGAGCCCCCTTCCCCTTGAACGTCACTTCTCCCATGTGGGATACATCGAAGATCCCGCAGGCTTCCCGTACGGCCATGTGTTCTTTGATGACACCGGTACCGTACTGCACCGGAAGGAGATAGCCGCCGAATTCGACGATCTTTCCCCCTTCTTTTACATGGGTTTCATAGAGTGCTGTCTTTCTTGACATAGTTTTCCCCCTTGTATAAAAAGACAGAAAAACATTCTGTCTCTGTATCCTTTACCTGAAAGATTCTCCCCTCGGGGATTGCTTCGACGGTGGCATACACACTTTCCAGAGCGTTGTCCGGGTCCGGTCCTTTTACCTGAGAGTTTCTTCCCCTTCGGTTCCTTTCGGTCTCTCCCGGTACCTTTCATCCAACCATGATCTTCATCTTTTTTTCTTTTCTTTATTTTAACATACCCGTTCCAAGAAAAAACAGATACCGAAGTATCTGTCATTTCTCGAAGATCTCTGTCTTTTTCAGTGCTTTGATCAGGAACCAGCCGATGACTATGGAGATCAGTTCTCCTATGGCCACTTCACTTCCGAAGATCAGTGTTCCCAGAAACTTGTTTTCAGGCATCAGCAGGAAGGCCAGTTCGGCACCGACGATCAGGAAGTTCAGTACGATCGGAGCTGCCAGCGAGATGAGCGGCAGACCGAAGGTCTTCCTGTCGCGGAAGTGCCAGGTGATGAGGGCAGCGATCAGGGTCGCGGATGTCCCCAGCACTGCATCGAGATAACCGGTCGGATTGACACCGGTCATAGCGCCGATCAGATTGGTCAGGAAACAGCCTAAGGTGACGCCCCAGATGCTCGGCTGATAGATCAGCGGCAGCAGAGTCAGTGCTTCCGAGATACGTACCTGGATGTTTCCGAAGGCGAACGGCGCGATCGCAAGAGATACTGCCGTATATACAGCAGCGATGAGAGCGACTCTTGTCAGAGTCTTTGTGTTCATAAAAAATCCTCCTTATTTTGGGTATACGTCAGGTAGCCGCTACTGACGGGACAAAGTCCAATCACAACGATACACTTATTTACTTTATTTGTCTATATATATAAAAAAGAAGGGATTCCCTTCTTCTCTGGATATCTCTTTATCGACAGTCAGTTCCGTTTCAGGATCTCTCTGATCTCGGATACCGGTCTTTGGAAACGGGAAGAGACATACCTGTAGGCATCTTCTTCCGATTTGCCGAAGTCAAGTGCTGTACGGAAAGCACCCTTGATCTCTCCTTGAGCCACACCCTGTGCAATACCTTTATCTGCAGCATCCTGTACCAGCTGTCTGATCGCTTCACACATGTCTACTTCCTCCTTTTCTTCATTATATACCAGCTCTGCTTTGGTTAAAGCGCTGATCAGTTCTGCCGTAGACCGTTCTACCTTTCTATACCCTTCATCTTCACTGATGATCTTCATAAACTGTTCCTTGTCACCGCTATACTTGATAGCCTGCAGCACAAGTCTCAGATCGCTTTTCAAATCGGAAAGATCCTTCTGTTCCAATTCACAGGGAGCCAATACATTAATGGAATAATCCTGTACGATCCCTCTGTATCTTTCCCTGTATTCCGGATCCATGATATCGAATAACGACCTCGGTCCTTTCCAGGGACCGCTTCCCCAGTAAAGGACGACGGTTATGACCGGAATGAGATGCTTCTGTTTCTGACGCTTATAAGTCAATGCATCATACTCCATGACTCTTAACGGCATACGGGGATGGATGTTTGTCTGATTTTCTACTCCCAGCAGCACCATCTTTCTCTTTCCGTCTTCCATAACTTTGAGAACATCTCTCTGTCTCTGTACTGACAGGGAAGGATCTGTCAGGCTGGTATCTTCCTCATTCAGCTTCGTATGATCTACTTCTTCCCTGTGAAATACCAGAACATTGAATAGTTCGGCAAATCTTCTCTTTTCGGATAGATAGTTTTTCGTGAGCGTATCGATCTGTCCCATAAGTGTTCCTTCAGGAAAAGTCTAGCACTGCCGATGTCTTGGCTTTTCTCATTTTTCTCTCATTTTTCTCCACTTTTCCACTTTTCAAAGAATTCAGCCGATATTTGGTTTTCCGGTACTTATTTATAGTAAAATATATACGCAAGAACAAGGAGAAAAAAGATCATATGATACCAGACAAGTTACGCAACTACATGTTCAATGAAAATGACTTTTTCAATGAAGACTATGTCTGTACCGATCCGGAGAAGGAAGCGCTCGTAAAAGAACTCGCTGCCCTGATCACCGATGATATCCAGGTCCACAGTGCTAAGGGCATTGAGACATGGATGCCGGACTTCTGGATCCTCGACAGACTGCTCACCAAAGAAGAAGTCAAACTCATGCTGAGCTTCAAGAAGAAGAGAGTCGTCAAACTCACGATCAAGGAAGTCGCAGAGAGAAACAAAATGAGCGAAGAGGAAGCTCTGAAGCTCGTCGAACATATCTGCCAGATCGGTCTCATGGAGTTTGACCGTGAAAGAGAAGACAGACAGAGACAGTATTTCATTCCGAAATGGGTCGTCGGTTCCGGCGAATACATGATGATGAATTCCGCACTTCTCAAGGAACATCCGGAAGTAGCGACATTCTTCAACTATGAATCCAGTGTACCGGTAGGTAAAGTAGCCCGTTTCGTACCGGAAGGCGGCGGCGGTCTGGGTATGCATGTCATCCCGGTCGAAAAAGCCATCGAATCCGAATCCCGTTCTGTCAGTGTCGAACATCTGTCCCACTGGTTATCCAAATACGATAAGTTCTGTGTCGATGTCTGCTCCTGCAGAAGACAGCAGGCCATGAGAGGCGAAGGTGTCGGCGATATCGAAGGCATGATGTGTTTAGCGGTCGGCGATATGGCAGAATACCTTGTAGAATCCCATAAAGATGCCCGTTACTGCACTTATGATGAAGTCATGGAGATCCTGCAGAGAGCTGAAGAAAAGGGCTTCGTCCACCAGATCACGAACCTGGACGGCGAAGACAAGATTGTCGGTATCTGTAACTGTTCTCCGGGTACCTGCAACGCCATCAGAACATCTCAGCTGTTCAACACTCCGAACATGTCTGCATCTGCCTATAGAGCTCATGTCGACAAAGAGAAGTGTGTTGCCTGCGGCAAGTGTGTCGAAGTATGTCCGGTAGGCGCTGCCAAGTTAGGTCAGAAGCTCTGCCATAAAGACGGAACAGCCTTCACATATCCGAAGACTCAGCTGCCGGATGCGCAGAAATGGGGACCGGATAAATGGAATAAGAACTACCGTGAAGACGCAAAACTGAACGTCTATGAGACAGGTACTGCTCCATGTAAGACCGCATGTCCGGCACACCTGGCTGTACAGGGCTACATCCAGATGGCTGCTGAAGGCAGATACATGGATGCCCTCAAACTCATCAAACAGGACAACCCGTTCCCGGCAGTCTGCGGCGCTATCTGCAACAGAAGATGTGAAGATAAGTGTACGAGAGGAACGATCGATCAGCCGATCGCCATCGATGAGATCAAGAAGTTCATCGCTGCTCAGGAACTTGATGCGGAAAAGAGATATATCCCGAACTGCTACAACGATGTAGGCGAACAGTGGGATGACTATAAGATCGCAGTTATCGGTGCAGGTCCGGCAGGACTTACTGCTGCCTACTATCTGAGAAAGCAGGGTTATCCGGTAACGGTATTCGAAAAGGAACAGAGACCTGGCGGTATGCTGACATACGGTATCCCGAACTTCCGTCTCGAAAAGAAAGTCATCGATGCGGAGATCGACGTCATCCGTCAGATGGGTGCCGAGATCCGATGCGGTGTGGAAGTCGGTAAAGACGTCACATTAGATGATCTGAGAAAAGAAGGATACAAGGCATTCTTCGTTGCGATCGGTCTGCAGGCCGGAAGAAAAGCCAATATCCCGAATGAAGATTACGCTATGTCCGGTGTTGATTTCTTAAGACAGGTCAACTACGGAAATGAAACATTACTCCACGGCAAGACCATCGTCATCGGTGGCGGTAACGTTGCGATCGACGTAGCCCGTACCGCCTTACGTGCAGGTGCTACAGAAGTCGAGATGTACTGTCTCGAAGGACCTGCCGAGATGCCGGCTGCCAAGGATGAGATCGCTGAAGCTCAGGCTGAAGGCGTTACGATCAAGAACTGCTGGGGTCCGAAAGAGATCCTCGTGGAAGATGGAAAGATTTGCGGCATCGTCATGAAACAGTGCACTCAGGTCTTCGATAAGAACGGCAAGTTCTCTCCTCTCTATGATGAGAATGAAACGAAAGTCGTTCCATGCGACCACGTATTATTATCCATCGGCCAGTCTGCAGTATGGGGCAACCTCTTAGACGGATCCAAGGTCGAACTCCGCGGAAACGGAACAGCAGTCTGCGACCCTGTAACATTACAGACCGGTGAAGCAGATGTCTTCGTCGGCGGCGATATCGCCAAGGGTGCGCGTTTCGCGATCGATGCGATCGCTGAAGGCAGAGAAGGCTACGTATCCATCAACCGTTTCGTCCACTACGGTCAGTCCTTAACGATCGGCAGAGATCTGCGTCAGTTCAAGGAACTCGATAAGGAAGACATCCTGGTCGAATCCTACGACAACGCCAAGAGACAGGTTCCGGGTATGAAGCCGGGTGAAGCAGCCAAGACTTATGAAGACCTCCGTCTCCCATTGACTGAGGAACAGGTCCGTGCAGAAGCGAACAGATGTCTGCATTGCGGCGCTACCTATGTCGATACGAACCGGTGTATCGGCTGCGGTCTGTGTACGACGAGATGTGAGTTCGATGCGATCCACCTCACCAGAGATCATCCGGATGCATCCAGAATGTATACAGCAGAGAACGGCAAACTCAAAGCCATTCTCCCGAATATCGCAAAACGCGGTGTCCGTATCCTTCTGAACAAGAATAAATAAGTATTGAGAAAACGACTCCCTTCCATAAAGAAGGGAGTCACTTTTTTATCGCTATTTTCCGGAAAATAGGGTAAGTTAGGTGAAATTTTGTTGGTTTTCTACCTTTTTTTCACGTATTTATCCCCTTCCATCGAAAAAAGGAGTATTTCACTCCTTTTTATCCGATCCACTCTACTTTATTTCCTTTTCGAGGCAATGGTGTTCTCACCGGTTTCCCATCTTCTGTATCCGGATATCCGAGAGCCAGTGCTCCGTAGATCCTCTCGTCTTCTTCCAGACCCAGATCTCTGAAGATCTTCAGCAAGGCCTCGTCTTCATTGAGCCATCTCAATTGATTGATCCAGCAGGATCCTAAATCTTTTTCATTGGCAAGGATCATCATATTCTCTAAGATACAGGCCGTATCGGCGATATTGTTGCCGTAGTCTTTCTGATTCGCAATGACAACGAGTACCGGTGCATCATAGAAGAAACGGTAGTTCCCGTTTTTGGAACGATTGATGGAATTCATCAGAGAAGGATACATCCCTTCACTGATCTCCATCTTTCTGAATGCCTCTTCGACCTTGACCCTTATCTCTTCCAGCAGTTTCCTGTCGCTTATCGCAAAGAGATGAGCACTCTGGGAATTTCCTCCGCTCGGTGCTGCTCTTCCGGCTTCTATGAGCTCTTCCAGGAGTTCTTTTTCAATAATCTTATCGAGATACTTCCTCGTACTTCTTCTCGTGCAGATCGCTTCTTTTACGTTCATAGCGTCACCCTGTATTCCGTTACATTCAATACGGTATCGCCGTCGATCTGAGCAGCGCACGGCCTGTCGAAGCGCACATGGATCTTCTTTCCGGTAAGAACTTTGACCATATCGGTATTCTCCACATGTTTTCCTTCAAAGATCTTCGGGAAATTCATCAGAGCTTTCAGTTTCGAAGCGGTCTTATAGATGACTACAGAGAGGGTATCGGAATTGCGGTCCTGATCCGGAGCCATATTCATGCCTCCCCCATAATATCTTCCCTTCATCGTCGGAGCGATCCAGACATTATCGAACTCGTATTTCTTTCCGTCGACCGTTACCCACGCATGACACGGTTTGAAGTGAAACAGCAGTCCTTTTATCGCAATGGACGGATAATCGATCTTCTTGTTCGGAGTCTTCTCCCGGATCTGATCAGCTACTTCACAGCAGTATCCGTCGATACCGAAACCCATATTGTTGATGAACTTTCTCTCGATCCCGTTCACCTTGACGACCGGAAGGTTTATCAGATACGGATCCAGTAAAACTTCCTTCCCTGCTTCTCCTCCGATATCTTTCAGGAAGTCATTTCCGGTACCGTTCGCATAGAGATAGACATGATTTTTCAGTTTCCCGCAGTCGACATGATTGACGAGATAATTGATGGTCCCGTCTCCTCCGACCAATACGACCTCATCGTTTTCCTTCAGTCCTTCAAAGAAAGCTTTGAAGTCCGTCTTGACCGCATCGATCATTTCACCCTCAAATGTCTCATTCACCTTCATCCCGTTATTGGAAAGCGGATTGACCAGATAGTATTTCATAGAACCCTCCTATTTCAGCAAAAGACCTAAGACGATCAGGAATTCCCCGATAGAATATGTCAGCATGACCAGAAAATGTGTCTTCAGTGCGCTGTTCTTATGGAAGCGTACGAAGAACAGGGATGCATCGGAAATGAAGAAGAGGACTGCACCGATCACGGTGATAAGTCCGCCTGCAGTACTGTTGGAGAGATAGCGGAAGAAGGCGAAACAGTTCATCGTGCCGTTGATCAGCAGATACAGATACATCGGATAGAACAGCGCCTTCGGCAGATGCTCTCTCAGGTGATGGAAGATGATGGTGACGGTGATGATGAAGAATAAGGCGAGCAGGATAATGACAGGCAGCGCGATCTTCGTGAAGTCGACGTACTGCGCATAGCTCAGGACGAAGAAGAAATGAGACACCATGAAAGAGATTCCTCCCGCGGTGAACCACTTTACTCCTTTCGGCATCAGCAGGACATCTCCCAGCCAGGAGAAGACGAGCGCCAGCACGACCGTCAAAGCGATCCTGTCGGCAGAGAGACAATACCACCCCAGCAGTGCCAGCAGCAGGAACGGCTTACTGTAATTTCTTATGCGCTTGTCCTGTTTTAAAGATGCATAAAGATGTACCCCTAAGGATACCGCAAATATGATGATAAATACGTATTTCATTACTTTTATCATAGCACACAAAAAGAGAGATCCACGATCTCTCTTCTGAATGATCATTCTGAATATGTTTACCGGTTGGATGCCCGGAACTTCTCTACGAGGTCCCAGTCGACTCTCTTGCAGAACTCGGTAAGGAGCGTTACGGTATCCGCAAAATCCTTGCGGTGTACGATCGCTCGATGACAGTGGATGTATCTCGTCGGGATGGAGATCGTCATATTGATGACACCGCTCCTCAGTTTATGGATCTCGCCGCTGTCTGTTCCTCCCCGCAAGAGGATGTCGTGGACGAAACCGATGCCCAGTTCTTTACATAAGTCTTCCATATAGTAGACCAGTTCTCTATTGGCAATGACACTGCCGTCCATGATGGACAGAGTGACGCCGGAACCTAACGGTTTGCCGAATTCCTCATAGCCCGGAATATCGGAAGCTACGGTAGAATCCAGAGCGATGGCGATATCCGGATCGACCGCATATCCTGCCGTACGTGCACCTCTGAGACCCATCTCTTCCTGTACTGTACCGACCGCATAGACGTCCGCTGTGTGGTCTTTTTTCTTCAGATGACGCAGTACATCGGCCGCAACGGCTGCACCGATACGGTCATCCCAGGCTTTTCCCATCAGATAGTTCGGATTGGCCAGTACCCGGAAGGAAGAATCCAGGGTGACCATATCGCCGATACGGACGCCTAAGGACTCTGCTTCTTCCTTACTGTCGACACCGATATCGAGTATGAGTTCATCGATGGTCCAGATATGTTCCTGAGCATCCTTTCCCTTCATAAAGACGGAAGGCGTACCGAAAGTACCATGATACTCTTTCCCGTCTCTCGTTGTCACGATGACTTCCTGAGACATCAGGACAGGGGTCCAGAATCCTCCGGCACTCACGACTCTGAGATAGCCCTTGTCTTCGATCTTCTTGACGTAGAAGCCTACTTCATCCAGATGCCCGAACATGGCTACCTTGACGTGTTTTCCTCTGCCTTTTCCTTTCTGACAGGCGATCAGGGAACCCAGGTTATCATAGTCGAAACTGTCCGCATGGCCTTCGAGCCATTTTTTCATGACCCGCGATGCACCGGCCTCATGGCCGGAAACACCCTTTGCCTCGGAGAATTCCTTCAGCATCTCCAGATCGACATCACCGTACGCTTCCTTGATGTCCAATACTTTCTCTTTACTCATATATTGTCCCTTTCAAAGAATATCCCTGAATGATCAGGGATATTCTCTAGTTGTTTCTTATTCGGCTTTATCAGCCCACTTGAAGTCCCAGGTACCCAGCTGTGAACATACGACACCGGAGATCTTATCGCTTTCCAGATAGCCCTTGATGGAGTTATATACCGGGATAGCACCCATTTCATCCATGGCGATCGCTTCCGCAGCAGCCATCTTTTCCGTACGGACTGCCTGATCATTGGAGTTGGCAGCTTCTGCGACTAAGGCATCATATTCGGCACTGGAGTAACGGCCCTGATTGTAGATGTTGCCGGTGATCAGGATCTCCATGAAGGAATACGGATCCATGTAGTCGGTTGTCCAGCCATCCCAGCTCATGTAGTAGTCACCTGTTCTCTTGAGGTCACGTCTTACTGTACCTTCAACGTTCTGAGCAGTGATGTTGATGTTGAGGTTGGTTCTCCACATTTCCACTAATGCTTCACACTGTACCTTGTTGGTATCGTTGGTCGTATAGACGATGGATACGCCTTCCGGCCATCCTTCACCATTCGGATAACCAGCTTCTGCCAGCAGTTTCTGAGCTTCTTCGATATTGGCTGTGCTGTTCAGGAAGTTTTCCGGAGTGAATACACCGCTGCCATCCGGTGCCGGCATATCATTGGAGACGAAACCGTCTGCGACGACTGCCGAGATGATGACGTTATCGACAAAGCTCTGTCTGTCTAAAGCGAGGGATAATGCCTTACGTACCTTCGGATCATCTAACGGAGCCTTTTCGTTGTTGACCATGATGTATCTCGTATTAGCAGAGGACCAGTATTTTAATGTGCCATCCTGCTGGTAACGTTTGATATCGGCATTGGACATACCCATGTAGGTCATATCCAGATCGCCGACTTCATACATCGTGATCTCGGTAGAAGATTCGGATACGGCATAGAGATAGAGCTCATCGATCTTGACGCTGTCCTTGTCCCAGTAGTTCTGGTTCTTTTCATAACGGACATACTGGCCTTTGACGAATTCTACCGGTACGAATGGTCCGGATGCCAGAGAAGAAGCGACATCAGCACCGTAAGTAGCCTGTTTCTCCGCAAAAGTTTTGGAGATGATCATAAGGGTATTGAAAGCAGTCAGACCTGTGAAGTATGGAGTAGGTCTTTCCAGCGTGACTTCCAGAGTCTTTTCGTCGATGACTTTGAGACCGAGGTCATCTGCAGTTGCTTCACCGGCGTTGAATGCTTCACCGTTCTTGATGTAGTAGAGCTGGTAAGCATAGTCGAACGCATTGTTCGGATCGAGAGCTCTGGTCCAGGAGAACTTGACATCTTCAGCTGTGACCGGAGAGCCGTCTGCGAAGTTCGCATTATCTTTGATCTTCCAGGTGTATACCGTACCGTCTTCGGAGATCGTCGGCAGTTCTGCCGCGAGATCGAGTTCGAATTCACCGTCCGGATTCTCTCTCATGAGACCGGAATACATCTGAGTGAGCACGATCGCATTCTCCATAACGTTGGATGCCTGCGGATCGAAAGTATCAGGATCGAAGCCTACATTGGCCTTGATGACTTTCTTCGCTGCGGTATCGCCGCCGGAAGGAGTGTCCCCTCCGCCATTACCGCCGCCGGAGCAGCCGAACAGACCGAAGCAGAGTAAGAGGGTGAGTAATACGAGTGATAATTTTTTCATTGTTTGTCTTCCTCCTATATCACTTCTTTTAAGTCCATACCGTTACTTCTCATACAAGTGGCAGGCAACGTAATGTCTGTCATTGATCTTGAGCCATTGCGGCATTTCCTTCGCACATCGTTCGCCCGCTTTTTTGCATCGTGTGTGGAACGGGCATCCACTAGGCTGATCGATCGGAGATGGTACTTCTCCTTCGATGACCAGTCTCGGTTTTCCCCTCTCCTCTTTCGGATCAGGGATCGGGATCGCGGACATCAGCGCTTCCGTATACGGGTGGAACGGCATCGCATAGAGCTCATCCGCATCCGCCAATTCAACGAGCTTGCCGAGATACATGACACCTACACGGTCCGAGATATATTTGACCATGGATAAGTCATGGGCAATGAAGAGATAGGTAAGTCCGATCTTCTTCTGCAGGTCCTTCAGCAGATTAACGACCTGGGCCTGGATGGAGACATCCAGTGCGGAGATCGGTTCATCGCAGACGATGAATTTCGGATTGGCTGCCAGTGCCCGGGCGATACCGACTCTCTGTCTCTGACCTCCGGAGAACTCATGCGGGAAACGGTTCGCATGATCGGAATTGAGTCCGACCAGATCCAGGAGTTCCAGCACTTTCGCGTTTCTCTCGGAAGGCTTGATATCGGTGT
>JAZPYW010000160.1:0-3632 GCA_045544415.1 Erysipelotrichaceae bacterium | reverse complement strand
ATGCTGCAGTATGATGCCGACCTCAAGATCCCGACGAAGTATCTGACGAGCCCGCCAAAGATCAAGGACACGATGTCGGAATATCTGGTCAAGTACGGAGTGAAGACCTATGCGATCTCCGAAACACAGAAATTCGGTCATGTGACCTACTTCTGGAACGGAAACCGTTCCGAGAAGTTCTCGGATGAACTGGAGACCTGGGTCGAGATCCCGTCGGATGTCGTACCGTTCGATCAGAGACCTTGGATGAAATCGGCAGAAGTGACGGATGAACTGGTCAAGGCCATCGAATCCGGAGAATATGCATTCTTACGCTGCAACTATCCGAACGGAGATATGGTCGGACATACCGGTGTCTATGAATCGACGATCATCGGTGTGGAATCGGTCGATATCGCTCTCAAGAGAGTGAAGGAAGCCTGCGATAAGATGAATGCGATCCTGATCGTTACAGCTGACCACGGAAACGCGGATGAGATGTACGACAAGAGAAAGAAAGAAACGGATCCGATCAAGCCGAAGACTTCTCATACTCTGGCAGCTGTTCCATTCATCATCTACAACGCGGATGTCAAGCTCAAGGAAGGCCATTTCGGTCTTGCGAATATCGCGGCTACGGTATTCAAGCTTCTCGGTCTCGAAGTACCGGCAAGCTGGGAAGAAGCCATCATCGAATAATTATCACCTGCTGTGTTATCCTGAAAGGGGTACAGCAGGTTTTTTTATGGCGCAGAGAACGATCCATTACTGTCTTGGAACATTTCTGATCGAAAGAGGTCTTATCCATGATAAAGACCGTTTTCTGCTGGGAACAGTCCTTCCGGATGCCTACCGTGATCCTCGGGACCGCAGGAAAGCCCATTTTCAGAGCGACCGCATCCCGGGAAAACGTTTCTTTGACTTCGATGAGTTCTATGACCGCTATGAAGAAAAGATCCGTGAGGACGACCTGTATCTCGGCTATTATCTGCATCTTCTGGAAGATGATCTCTACCGGGACCTCTTTCACAGAAGACTTCAGCTTCCCCGTATGAAGAACGACGAAGATGTCGAAACACTGCACAGAGACTATCATCTTCTCAATCGGATCATCGTAGAAAAGTATGATCTGCATTATGACATAGCTGTACCGGATGGTCTTGAGGAGGAAGAACTGCTGAAGATCCTGCCTTTCGACATAGAGAACTTTCTGGAGGAATTCAAAAAAGACTTCCATGAGGAAGTCTCGGGAGAATGCCGATTTATCAGCGAGGATATGGTCTTCCGTTTTCTTGATGAATACCGTGATCCTGTTCTGAACGAGACGGAAGCTCTGCGGAGAAAGGAGCGCTTCCTCAAAGCAGAGGACTGGGCCTGGGAACTCAAATAAAACACCGGTGATGAGCCGGTGTTATTTTATTCTGCGGCGGTATTCCGCAAAAGTGATCTTGGCCGATCGGGCGGTGCGCATGTTGGACTGCCTCCGGGTGAGGTCGAGCCAGCGGAACCAGGTATTTCCCAGTTCCCACAGGAAGTAGACACCGATGTTGGTGACCACCAGGAGTATGAGTCCCCGATCCTGAAGCCAGGAGAAAGTCAGGGAGAAAAACAGCAGTGTCAGGGATATGACCAATAACAGCACTGCCCGGATATAGATGCGGGTCAATGAACGGCTGAGGCCTCTCAGTTCATCGCTGTAATGTTCGAAGTAGGATTCGCGTACCTTTTCCTGGACGATCTCTCCAAGTTTTTCGGTATGGAAGCACAGAGAAAGGGAGGACGCTCCCATCTTGTCGATCAGTTTGTCGACGGTCTCGTAGATCCCGTTGTTCAGTTCGCTGTGCGGAGCCAGGATATGAGGATCGAAGAGCTCGCTCTTCTCGTATTTCAGATCCAGAGCCAGAGGACCTCTCTGTATATCGTTTCTGTCCATGGGTTTCTCCTGAAAAAAACTGCCGGTTTATACGGCAGTGAATGTTAATGTCTGATGACCGCAGAGATGCGGCGGGCGATATTTCCGGCATCACCGACCAGTTTCCGGGTGCCGACTTTCGAATTGTATTTATTGATCTCTTTGCGGATATGCTCGACCGGATGACGTTCGCCGTCGTCATCTTTCTCAAGGATACGTCCGACCAGCTTCAAGCCGGTGAATGCGGCGATCCCGGCAGCGAGTACCGGTCCGGTACGCTTGATCGTATACTGTATCTTTTCGGTCTTTCCTTTGACCTGATCCAGTTTTCCGGTGATGGAGCTGATGCCCGGAGTCAGTGTCTTCAGTGTTTTGAATAAAGGCAGGAGATTCACCAGCAGATAGATGAGGGCAGCCAAAAGGGCGATCCCTACCGGGATGTAGACATAGCGGTAATACTGATTGAATGTATCGATGAATTCCATATTTTGATTATAGCACTTTTTGTACGACTTCTTCACCGATCCGCAGCGGTTCTACGCCTTTTGTATATTCTTTTATCTTTTTGATGAGGGAATCGTCCTCCAGAGCGAAGCTGAAAGTCACTTCACTGTCGTAATCGGTGGCGATGAGAAGGGTATTCTCCTTGAGAAAATGAGCGATGCGGTGTGCAGCATCATAGGGAAGCGTCAGGCTGTATTTCGGTAAAACGGCATCTTCGACGAGCACGGCCTTCTTCAGTGCTTCCGATACGGCATTTCCATAGGCCCGTATCAGTCCTCCGGCTCCCAGCTTGATCCCGCCGAAGTAGCGGACCACTAATGCACAGGTATGATCCATATGATTCTTATCCAGGACATTGAGGATCGGCATGCCGGCGGTGCCGGAAGGTTCTCCGTCATCGGAAGAACGACGGATGTTGCCGCATAGGAAAGCCGAACAGACGTGGGAGGCGTCGTAGTACTTCTTGCGTATCTCCTGCAGATAGGAACGGTATTCTTCCTCGCTGTCGCAGCGTTTTAAAAAGGCGATGAATTCCGACTTCTCGATGATGATGGTGTTGGTGGTCTCTTCCCGTACATACATACTATTATTTTACCCGTTTTGTGTTATGATTTTAAGCGTGTGAGGTTTTTTATGAGAAGTTTAGATGATCTGATCAAAGAACTGGATGCCGCAGAAAAGGAATACCGGGAGAAATGCCAGAAGTACGGTATTGAGGAAAGCGCTCCGGCAAGAAAAAGAAAAACAGAAGAAGAAGGGACCGGAAAGCGCTAGTCTCTTCTTTTTCTATCTACTTTATAAATGGCAATAATGGTATAATTGATAATGCATTAGGAGGAAAAACAATGGCAAAAAGATTAGTATCTGATTTAGATGTCAAAGGAAAACGCGTTCTTGTACGTGTTGACTTCAACGTACCGCACAAGGGCGATGTGATCACTGATGACAACCGTATCGTCGCTGCTTTACCAACGATCAAATATCTTGTTGAAAACGGCGCAAAAGTCATCCTGTTCTCGCATTTAGGAAAAGTGGATCATAAAGATCCGGAAAAGTGCGAATCCGACAAGAAGAAAAACAATATGGCACCGGTCGCTGCAAGACTGCAGGAATACCTGCCGAACTCCAAAGTAACGTTCGTTCCGGTAACCAGAGGAGAGGAACTGGAAAAGGCTGTTGCTGAACTGGAAGACGGCAATGTCGTACTGATGCAGAATACCCGTTATGAAAAGGGTGA
>JAZPYW010000159.1:0-9296 GCA_045544415.1 Erysipelotrichaceae bacterium | reverse complement strand
GGTCCGGAATCCCGCGGTTCCCGCTATGCGAAAGACGCCTATCTCGTGCGCCGCTATTCAAAGAGAACGGACAGATCGTATTCTTTACCGGAACTGATGGAGCTCTCGGTCTCCGAAGCGCTGGAAGCACTGGATGATCTTCCGCTCATAAGACGGAGACTGCAGGTCCTTCAGGATCTCGGCCTGGGCTATCTGACTCTGGGAGAAGAGACACCGAGTCTTTCCGGAGGAGAAGCACAGCGGCTCAAGCTCGCCAGCGAGATGGGAAGAGGACAGGACGATACGCTCTTCGTCTTCGATGAACCGACCATCGGTCTGCATCCGCTCGATGTAGAGACCCTGTTAAAGGTCTTCCGTCATCTGACGGACAACGGGGCTACGGTCCTCGTCATCGAACACGATCTCGATGTGATCCATAATGCGGACTACTGTATCGATATGGGTCCGGGAGGAGGAGAAGACGGCGGCAGGATCGTCGTATGCGGTACTCCGGAAGAAATAGAAAACTGTGAAGAGAGTCTCACCGGAAAATATCTGAAGAGACGATTTCGATAAAGTATGATCAGGGCCTTCAAAGGTCCTTTCATAATTGAAGGGGAAACGCGATAAAATAGAAATAGAAAAAGACCGCATCGGTCTCGGGTTATGGAGAGATAAATATGAAAGTGAATCTGAATGAGGTCATCGACGCGATCGATTCCGTCAATGACGACACGACGTATTATTACTGGATCCCGCAGGAGCGGATCATCTCCCGGAATTATGATGGAAGATGGAATGAGCCGGATCTTCCGAAGGAGATCTTCGAAGAGGATCTGATCGAACTTCCGGACCGCAGAGAGATCGATGACTATGGAAATATGGTCCGTTTCATCGAGATACAGCCGGAAGGGGAAGCGAAGGAATGGCTGTCCAGTGCGATACGGGGCAGAGGTGCCTTCCGTCAGTTCCGGGCAGCAGCCGAAAAGTTCTTCCTGCTGAATGACTGGTATGATTTCCAGGATGAGTGCCATCACGCTACGGCAGTGATCTGGTGTGAAGAAAACGGGATCATCTACGATGAAGAACGCGTCTTCGACAGCGAGAATGAAGATTTCGACTACGAGGAAGAAGAGGTAAAAAGACCGGTCGAAACTGTTCCAAAGAGCGATATCCGTATCGTTGAGGTCACGGAAAAGAACTATCTGAACCTCGTCTTCCTGAAAGATGAATACGAGACCTTCCGGAAGACGAGAGTCAAAAAGAAGAGAAACAGCGATGTCGATGAGGCGGAAGAATTATTGGGAGATATGCTGGAGAGCGGCTATAAGATCTTCGCAGCCAGCGAGAGCGGACGTTTTCTGGGATATATCGTCCTCAATGCCGAGATCGAGGAGCTGAGACTTCTCGAACTCTTTGTCCGCAAGGACTACCGCCGCCGGAAGATCGCTACGAAACTGATGGAGAAAGCGATGGACTATGCGGAAGAGATCGACTGCGAACTCGTAGCTGTATCGGAACCGGACAACCGCGTGATGATCGCCTTCCTGAAGTTCCTCGGTTTCTCGCTTCTGGAGAAACTGGAACTGCACTGCCGTGAGGGAAGAGGAGAAACGATCAGCGTCGGCGAAGATGAATTTGAACTCTGATCCATTCGAACGCCAGAATAAGAGGAGACAGAATATGAACGAATACATACAGAGAGTGATCGAGGATACAAGAAAGAGAAATCCTCATGAACCGGAATTCCTGCAGACAGTAGAAGAGGTATTGTCCTCTCTGGAACCGGTCATCCTTCAGCATCCGGAATATGAACGGGCATCTCTGCTGGAAAGACTCGTAGAGCCGGAAAGGATCATACAGTTCCGGGTATCCTGGGTCGATGACGAAGGAATGGTGCATGTCAATAAAGGCTACCGCATCCAGTTCAACGGTGCGATCGGTCCGTACAAGGGAGGACTGCGCTTCCATCCGTCCGTCAACTTATCCATCCTGAAGTTCCTGGGTTTTGAACAGGTGTTCAAGAATTCATTGACGACACTGCCGATCGGCGGCGGAAAAGGAGGAAGCGACTTCGATCCTCACGGAAAGAGCGACGGCGAGATCATGAGATTCTGCCAGGCCTTCATGAATGAACTGTACCGTCATATCGGTCCGGATACGGATGTACCAGCCGGAGATATCGGTGTAGGCGGAAGAGAAGTCGGCTATCTCTTCGGACAGTACCGCAAGATACGAAATGCCTATGAGAACGGTGTCCTCACCGGAAAAGGCCTCAGTTACGGCGGTTCGCTCATCCGTCCGGAAGCTACGGGATACGGCGGAGTCTACTATATGGAAGAAGTCTTCCGTCATGAAAACGACACGCTGAAGGGAAAGACCTTCGTATTGTCGGGGTATGGAAATGTGGCCTGGGGTGCTGCGAAAAAGATCAGCGAGCTCGGCGGCAAGGTACTGACGATCTCCGGACATAACGGCTACGTCTATGATCCGGAAGGGATCTCTACACCGGAAAAACTGGACTATCTGCTGAAGATCCGGGCCGACCGTCATGCGGATGTGAAGATGTATGCCGAGAAGTTCGGTGCAGAGTTTCACGAAGGAGAAAAACCGTGGGGCGTCAAGGCAGATGTCTATGTACCGTGCGCTACGCAGAATGAAGTGGATATGGAAGAAGCGAAGAAGATCGTCTCCTCCGGGGCAAAGTATTACTTTGAACTCTCCAATATGCCGACTTCCAACGAGGCGCTGGCCTACCTGCAGGAACACGGTGTCATCGTCGCTCCGGCGAAGGCTGTCAATGCGGGCGGTGTAGCAGTATCGGCACTGGAGATGTCGCAGAATTCGATGCGCTTTTCCTGGAGCAGAGAAGAAGTCGATGCGAAACTGCACGACATCATGAAGAAGATCCACGATGCTTCTGCGGAAGCAGCTGAAGAATACGGACTCGGCTATGACCTGGTGAAGGGAGCCAATATCGCCGGATTCCTGAAAGTTGCGGAAGCGATGATGGCACAGGGGATCATTTAAGAGAAAAATACGGTTTAATGACCGGGTAGAAATGAGGAAACAAAATATGGATATTCGAAATGATGTGAGATACATCGGTGTAAACGATCATCAGCTGGATCTCTTTGAGGGACAGTTCACCGTCGAGAACGGTATGGCCTACAACTCCTATGTGATCCTGGATGAGAAGATCGCCGTCATGGATACGGTCGATAAGCATTTTACGGAAGAATGGCTGAGCAATCTGAAGGAAGTCCTGAACGGAAGGATGCCGGATTATCTGGTCGTCCATCATATGGAACCGGATCATTCTTCCAGTATCGCCGCCTTCCTGGAGAACTATCCGGAAACGGCAGTATTGGCTTCCATGCAGGCATTCAATATGATGAAACAGTTCTATGGAGCAGATCCGAAGAACAGGCAGGTCGTCAAGGACGGAGACCGCGTATCTTTGGGCAGCAGAGATCTCTGCTTCATCACAGCTCCGATGGTACATTGGCCGGAAGTCGTGATGAGCTATGATACGAAGGAGAAGATCCTCTTCTCGGCAGATGCTTTCGGAAAATTCGGCGCTCTCGATGTAGAGGATGAAGAAGGCTGGGCCTGCGAAGCGAGAAGATACTATTTCGGTATCGTCGGCAAATTCGGCGTACAGGTACAGGCACTGCTGAAGAAGGCTGCCGGACTGGATATCGAAGTGATCTGTCCGCTGCACGGACCGGTACTTACCGAAGATCTTTCCTATTATCTGGATCTCTACAATACCTGGTCTGCTTATGAACCGGAAGATCAGGGCGTGGCGATCTGCTACACGAGCGTATACGGACATACCGCCGAAGCGGCGAAGCTGCTGGCTGAGAAACTGAAAGAGAAGGGTGTTGAGAAAGTAGCCCTGAACGATCTGGCGAGATGCGATATGTATGAAGCGATGGAAGATGCCTTCCGCTATGACCGTCTGGTCCTGGCTACGACGACATACAATACCGGTTTCTTCCCGATCATGGAAGATTTCCTGCACCGTCTCGTTGACCATAACTACCAGAAGAGAAAGGTCGCCCTCATCGAGAACGGCACCTGGGCTCCTCTGGCTGCCAAAGGCATGAAGGAAAGACTGGAAAAGTGTAAAGATCTCACTTATGTGGGAGAGACAGTCACGATCCGTTCTGCCATGAGCGATGCGAACAGAGCGCAGATCGAAGCACTCGCAGAAGCACTCGTAAAATAGAATGAAAGTACTGTGTATCGGTCAGGCGGTCCTCGACTGCATCACCCGCAATATCGATGAGTCTTCGCTCAAAGAACGCTCGGCCAGAGCAGAATCCATACGTCTTTCCGCAGGAGGAGATGCGCTCAATGAGTCGATCATCTTTTCCCGCCTCGGGAATAAGACATCTCTGGCGTGCATCACCGGAGAAGATGATGCCGGCGGACTGATACGGCAGATCCTGGAGAGGAACGGAGTCGATACCTCTTTGATGCTGCGGAGAGATGATGTCGATACCGTCATCGCCGACATCCTGGTGAAGGCAGACGGAAGCCGCCGTTCCATCAACTCCAAAGCGATCTCGCTGAATGGCTACCATCTGTCTCCCGAGATCGCCCACGGCTATGATGTCCTCACATTGGCTTCTTTGTTTCGAGCGCCGCTCGATGATGCGGACAATGTCCGGGATATCGTCTATGAGGCAAAGAAAGAAGGCTGTCTCGTATTTGCGGATACGAAAGTGCCGGTCTATACTGGGGTGAGACTTCAGGATTATGAAGATGTGCTGCCTCATCTCGACGGGATCTTTCCGAACGAGACGGAAGCTTCCTATTTCACCGGTATCGATCCGAAGACGGATGAAGACTATTTCCGCATGGCAGAAGTCTTTCTGAATAAAAGCGTGAAAAGGGTGATCATCAAAGCCGGAGGCAGGGGTGCCTACTATCTCGATCAGCAGCAGCGCATCCATCAGGAAGCTTTACAGACCGAGATCGTTGATACGACCGGTGCCGGAGACAACTTCGTCGCCGGATTCATCACTGCATTCTTTGAAGGAAAAGATATCCGGTCCTGCCTGCGTTTCGCTTCGGCCTGTGCCGCACTGTCTTTGACCTGCAGCGGTGCAACGGGAGGCGTCCAGAACAGAAAACAGGTCGAAGGATACATAAAAAAAGACAGTTAGGACTGTCTTGAGGAAACGATCGCTATGGCGATGCCGGCATCGTGGGAGATGCTGACATCCAGGTCTTCGTGATCTTCGATATAGGGGGAGCCATCCTCCTTTTTCAATACCGAGATCTTCAGGTAGTTCCGGTCTTTCGTAGCCTTGTAGTAGGCTTCTTTCACCGCAAAACGTCCGGCTACCAGTTCTTTCTTCCGCCTTTCATTCGCATATCTGTTCAGCAGTTCTCTCTCCTTGTCCGTAAGCACCTTTTCCAGAAAGGCATCTTCCAGAGAGACCCTGTCGATCTTTACGATATCGATCCCGATCATGATTCCATTATAACCTATTCACGCAGAGAATAGTTCGTGCAGAAAATGAGCGTTCCCGAGAGAAAAATAACGGGAGAATTTGTATAATAAATGTGTAGGAGGTCTTTCTATGAATAATAACGGAAAGAAATACATCCCTGCATCGGAAAGAACAGGGAACGAATCGATCGTCTACTTTACCAGAGATATCTCTCCGGAAGGGATCCGGAAGGTATATGAGAAGGTAAATGCGAACATCACGGGAAAGGTCGCGGTAAAACTCCATACCGGTGAACAGAACGGTCCGAACTTCGTACCGGCTGCCTGGGTCAAGGAAGTGATGGAGAATGAAGAGACGCTGAAAGATGCGACGATCGTCGAGACCAACACATACTATGTCGGCGACCGCTATACGACAGAAGACCACAAAAAGACATTAGAAGTCAACGGCTGGACTTTCTGTCCGGTCGATATCATGGATGCGGAAGGAACAGTGACTCTGCCGGTAAAAGGCGGCAAGTGGTTCAAGGAAATGAGTCATGGCAAGACCATGGTCGACTATGATTCTCTTTTCGTACTCACTCATTTCAAAGGCCATACGATGGGCGGCTTCGGCGGTTCCAATAAGAATATCGGTATCGGCTGTGCAGACGGACGTATCGGAAAAGCCTGGATCCATGCGAAGAACGGCGATGACTGGGGTGTCGTAGAAGAAGAACTGATGGAGAAGATCACCGAATCGACAAAAGCTACGATCGACTTCTTCGGAAAGAATATCTGCTATGTCAACGTCATGAGAAACATGTCGGTAGACTGCGACTGTGCCGGCGTAACGGCAGCACCGGTCGTGACCCCGAACGTCGGTATCCTGGCTTCCACGGATATCTGTGCGATCGATACAGCCTGTGTAGACCTCGTCCATGCGATGACGGCCGAACAGAATCATGACCTCTGGGAAAGAATGACTTCCCGTCACGGATTCCGTCAGCTCTACTATATGCATGAACTGGGCATGGGCAACAGCAGATATATCCTCATCGACCTTGATAATGACGGAGCGCTCCTGTCTCCGGAAGAGGCTGTCAAAGACGTGAAACCGTTCAAGAGAATAGAACGATAGAATGCAGTCATTAAAAGAGCTCTACAAGATCGGAAGGGGACCGAGCAGTTCTCATACACTGGCACCGGAACGGGCGTGCCGGCTGTTTCTGGAAAAGAACGGCTCTTTTTCCCGTTATGAAGTAGAACTCTACGGTTCGCTGTCTCTGACCGGAAAAGGACACAATACCGACAAGGTGATCAAAGAGACGCTGAACGGACCCTGTGAAGTACTGTTCAAGAGGGACTGGGAGGAAGATTTTCCGAACGGTTTCTATCTGACCGGATACCGGGAAGACGGGAGTTCGCTGCGCTGGTGTGTCTTTTCTCTGGGAGGAGGATCGATACAGATCAAGGAATATCCTCTCTCGATCGATGAGAACGTCTATCCCGAACATTCTTTCCGCGAGATCAAGGAGACACTGATCCGGGAAAAGACAGATCTGGCGGGATATGCATACCTATATGAGAGCGATCTGAAGGATCATCTTCGGATGATCCTTCATACGATGATCGAATGTGTGGAAAGAGGTCTTCATAGAGAAGGGCTCCTTCCCGGAAAACTGAAGATATCGCGCTGTGCCGGAAGACTGCTGAAAGAAGCAGAAGAGGCAGCGGAAGAAGAGAAGAGAGATATCCGTCTGATGGCGTATGCCTTTGCGGCAGGGGAAGAGAATGCGGATGGAGGTACCTGTGTAACGGCACCGACGCTGGGTTCCTTTGCGACGATGGCAGCGCTGTTCTACTGGCTCTATCACGATGAGAAGATCGATGAAGAGAGACTGATCGATGCACTGGCTGCCGGAGGAGTCTTCGGGAATCTGATCAAGACGAACGCGACGATCTCCGGAGCAGTCGGAGGCTGTCAGGCGGAGGTAGGTGCTGCCGTCTCGATGGCTTCAGCATCCTACGCCTATCTTCTGGGTCTTTCGAGCGATGAGATCGAATATGCGGCTGAGATCGCGATGGAACATCATCTGGGTCTTACCTGCGATCCGGTCATGGGCTATGTGATGATCCCGTGCATCGAACGGAATGCGGTAGGGGTCCTGAGAGCGATCGACGCGGCCGGACTGTCCCGCTATCTCTCGAAGGTACGGGGACATCTCATCTCGTTCGATATGGTCGTCAAGACGATGAACGAGACCGGAAAGAGGTTCGCTGTCGAACTGAGAGAGACTTCTGCCGGAGGACTGGCTAAGGAATTCGGCCAGCAGGAATAAAGGAGAACGATATGAAAGCTTGGGAAAGAGAATACAAAGTGCTTCACAGCGGAGTACCGTGCTACGAAGAAGACGATAACGAGACGATCTGGGAAGAAGAGGCCGGAGGTCCGGAAGCTGCCCAGGATGCCTTGGCCAGGATGTACTGGCGTTCTCAGGTACCGGGAAGCCGGGCCTATGAATCGATCGCCAATGCATCGGTACAGGCTATCGAAAACAGAGGATATATCGTAGAGAACAGTGAAGAACTGATCGAAAGAGGCCTGAAGGCTCTGGAAGAAGACGATATCGTGAAGCTGCATAAATGCACGCAGGATGTCTTCCAGGCCGTCTATCATGCGAAAAAGGACGAAAGCAGTCCGTACTGGGATCAGACCTTCTACGATACTTTTGAAGATCTGGAAAAGGCAGTAAAGTTCCCGGAGAAAGTAGAGATCCCGGTCGATGATGATTATTTCCGCAGGACTTATGCGGGCTGGCTCTGCCAGATCATCGGCGGTGCCTACGGTACCTGTATCGAAGGCTATACCGGAGAAAACATCAAGAAGAAGTACGGAGAAGTAGACCGCTACATCCGCAAGCCAAACACTTATAATGACGATATCACTTATGAGATCGCCTTACTCTTCGCCTATGGAGAATATGGAAAGAATACGACGGCTTTAGAGATCGCCAATGAGTGGATGGCCCGCATCCCGATGGGATGGAGTGCGGAAGACTTTGCGCTGCGCAATCTGAAAGCCGGTATCCTGCCTCCGGAATCCGGACGTTTCCACAATCCGTTCAATGAATGGATCGGCGCACAGATGAGAGGGGCCGTCTGCGGACAGATCTATCCGGGCGATGTTTACAATGCGGCTAAGGCAGCCTTTATGGATGCCTCGATCTCTCATGACCATAACGGTATCCTGGGAGAAGTATTCAATGCGGCCATGGTCGCGATGTCCTATTACGAGAAGGACGTCCGCAAGATCATCGAGGCCTGCATCGAACTGATGCCGGAAGACAGCGAATACGGTCAGGTCGTACGTTATGCCTACCAGCAGTGTCTGATCCACGATGACTACTATTCTGCCTGGATGCCTTGCGAAAACAGATACAAGAAATACAACTGGATCCATGTCTATCCGAATGCGGCTGCTCAGGTCATTGCGCTGTACTACGGAGAAGGGGATTTCGTAAAGACCCTGACATATATCGGCGGATGCGGACAGGATGTCGACTGTAATGCGGCTCAGATCCTGACGGTCATCGGTACGATACACGGACTGGACTGTGTACCGTCCTACTGGAGAGATCCGATCGGGGACAACCTCGATACCTATGTGAGAGGCTATAAGAAAACGACCATCACGGAGCTGACGAAGCTTACCGCGAAGGTCGCTGAACTGCTGAAATAGAAGAAACGCTCCGGAATATGAACCGCCCCATTCAAAAAGGACGGTTCATTAAAAAGCTCCGTTAATAGCTGTTCAGGTATGACCCCCTGTATTCCATGGGGGTCATACCTTTTAGTTTTCTCTGAGGTC
>JAZPYW010000158.1:0-7513 GCA_045544415.1 Erysipelotrichaceae bacterium | reverse complement strand
CAATCTGGCGATGATGAAGAAGGGCTGGCTGCCGATACACGGAGCTATGGTCAATATCTATCTCAAGGACGGAAGAAAGAAAGGACTCATGTTTATGGGCGATTCCGGAGCCGGAAAGTCCGAGACCCTGGAAGCCCTCAGCGAGATCGCTGCCGAATATATCGACCATCAGGAAGTCATCTTCGACGATATGGGTACCTTGCATATCGATGAGGAAGGCAGGATCAAAGGAGAAGGAACGGAGATCGGCGCCTTCGTACGTCTCGATGACCTGGATAAGGGAACAGCTTATCGGGATATGGAACGCTCCATCTTCTTCAATCCGGAGAAGTCCAACGCCAGAGTCGTGCTTCCGGCATCTCCGTATAAGACCATCGTCACTCCTCAGGATGTCGATGTCTTCCTCTATGCGAACAACTATGAAGATAAAAGAGGCATCAAACTCTTTGAGAAGAAGGAAGATGCGGTAAGGGTCTTCACCGAAGGAAAGAGAAATGCCCTGGGCACAACGCAGGAAAAGGGCCTGTCCTGTACCTTCTTTGCGAATCCGTTCGGTCCGATGCAGAAACAGGAGGAATGTCTGCCGCTCATCGACAGGATCTTCACGAAACTCTATGAAAAGAAGATCCCGGTCGGAGAGATGTATACCTGCCTGGGTCTTCCGAACAAGGGAGGAAACGGGATACAGGAGACGGCAGAAGAACTGCTGAAATATCTGTTTCAGAAATGATAGATCTCGGCCTTGCTGAGATCTTTTTCTATCCATTTTTCGCAAGATTGTGCATTTTTGAGTCAATATTACATAGTTAGTATCAGTAAATGATATAATGTTCTTGATTTGAATTAAAGGGGATATTCAGATCGGATACAGATTTTATCGTGAGGGTGCAGCATGAAAGAAACGACGAAATTTTTTGAGATCGTAGAATGGCCTTTGGCTTTGAATGAAGACTGTTTCTTTATCGAAGATGAAGATTCCGACAGGGAAGTCTGGTTCCGTCCGGCAAAAGTAACGGAGCTTCAGATGAACGACCTGGAGAAAGAGATCGGTGAATGGGAACTGATCGATACCTATAGGAACGTATACGAGGATCTGGCATACGATGATAAGAGCGTCAGTGAAGGGGAAAGAGTCATCACCGATGATAAGCTGGTAAGTCTCCTGCAGGGAAGCCGTGTCTCGGATCAGGTCCGCGGCGGCTATCTCTTAAGAAAGCACCGCTTCGTCGGCTATGTACTGGCGCTGGAGAATACTTCGAGTTACGGCATGTCTGCCTCCCGAAATAAGGGACTCGGCATCCTTCTTACCGATGGCAGAAAGATCGGCAGGACCGGATATCACTACTTCCACTGCAGTACGGAGACCAGCGAATCCGACGACAGCGAATACTCGGTACGGCATAAGAAATAAGAATAACGTTATATATTCAGAGGTCTCTCAGGAAACAGAGACCTTTTTCCTGTTTCTGTTTATAATAGTGATAGACAGAAAAGGAGATCTGAAATGAGAGATGAAAACTGCGCCTATTGTGTAGGCGGTGAACTGCTGGATAAGTTCGGGATCAAGATCTGCGACCTCGGCGTCAGCCAGCTGATCCTGTTCAAGGAACAGTCCCATCCGGGCAGATGTGTCGTTGCCTATAAAGACCATGTATCGGAGATCGTCAATATCACCGAAGAAGAAAGAAATGCCTTCTTTGCGGATGTGACGAGAGCTGCCAATGCGATCCATAAGGCCTTCCATCCGGATAAAGTCAACTACGGCGCTTTCGGAGATACCGGCTGCCATCTGCATATGCATCTGGTCCCGAAATACAAAGACGGTTTTGAATGGGGCGGTACCTTCGTCATGAATCCGGGAGAGAAGTTCCTGAGTGAGGAAGAATACGCCGAGATGATCGAAAAGATCAAGGCAAACTTATAAGAAGAAGATACAGGAGGGAGTCCTCCTGTTTTTCTTTTGGAGACGGCAGACAGGTATAATACAATTATGAAGAATACCGGGATCTGAACGGTAAGGGATAAGTGTATGGAAGAGACGAGAGAATTATTTCATGAAGATGCATATCTGAGGGAATTTGACGGGAAGGTGCTTTCCTGTGAGAAGGAGAAAAAGGGCTATGCGGTCATTCTGGATCAGACGGCCTTCTATCCGGAAGGAGGAGGACAGCCATATGATAAGGGAACGCTGAATGATGCCAATGTTCTGGAAGTGCACCGCAAAGGAGATATGATCATCCACTATACGGATCGTTCTTTAGAAGAGGGATCATCCGTACATGGGATCATCGACTTTGAACGGCGTTTCGATCTGATGCAGCAGCATTCCGGCGAACATGTCTTCTCGGGTCTCGTCCATAAGCATTTCGGCTATGACAATATCGGCTTCCATCTGGGAGAAGAAGAGATCGTCCTGGACTTCTCCGGACCTTTGACGAAAGAGGAAGTGCAGTTCATCGAACGAAAGACCAACGAGGCCTTTCAGAAGGATATCGAAGTAGAAGTCTCTTATCCGTCAGAAGATGAACGGGAAGTTCTGGATTTTCGCTCCAAGAAAGAACTCAGCGGGAAGGTGCGTATCATCACGATCCCGGATTGCGATGTCTGCGCCTGCTGCGGAACACATGTGCGGCATATCGGAGAAGTCGGACTGGCGAAAGTCCTCTCCTTAAGCAATAAGCGGGGGAATGCCCGTATCTCGGTCCTCTTCGGAAGAAGAGCTCTGAACTATGTGATGAAGGTCTGCGAAGAGGCAGACAAGATCTCGGAAGCTCTGTCGAAGAAGACGACGCAGATCTATGACGGAGTCCGTCACCTGCAGGAAGAAGTCTATCAGAAGACCGGTCAGCTCAATCTGCTGTATACGTCCTATTTTGACAGGAAATACCGGGAAGCAGAGGCCTGTGATCTCTATGTATGTTTTGAAGAAGGCTGCAGTATGGATATCCTGCGTCATTTCGCAGATCAGATGTCCGATAAGGCGGAAGTGACGGCAGGCTTTCTGAAAAAGGGAGAAGAGGAATATCAGTACGTCCTTCTTTCCAAGAGCGTCAATGTCAAAGAGAAAGCGAAGATCTTCAACGAAAAACTGAAGGGAAAAGGCGGAGGTGATATCCATATGGTGCAGGGTGTCATCCGTGCCTCGAAAGAAGAGATCGAAGAGACGCTCCGTTCTCTTTTCGGGAAAGAATAGTTCCGCTGACATGATATTTTCCGATCGGATCTTCCGTTATTCACTTTTGTGAAGGGCACCGATAGAGGCTCTGAGAGAAAAGAAAACGCTCTGATCGATCGATATCAAAGTATTGACAGCGCTTACATTTTTTGATTATATGTAATTAGAAGTTAAGGTTTGTTACTCGAACTCTTCGAGGCTTATCCTTGAAACATTTCCATGTTTTAAGGTGGCAGCGAAGAGCTTTTTCTTGAATAAGACATATCATCAAAAGGAGTTCATATGATTCAGTTAGGCGTATCACTGTATCCTGAACAGGAGTCTATCCAGCAGATCGAGGACTATCTCAAACTGGCAAACAGCTACGGTTTTACCAAGGTCTTTACCAGTCTGTTTTCCGTGGAAGGGTCCAAAGAAGAAATCATTTCGTATTTCAAAGGTCTGACCTCCATCGCTCATAAATACGGCATGAAGGTCTACGGCGACTGCAATGCCCGGTTTTTCATGCAGATGGGAGCTGCACCTGACGATCTTTCCCTGTTTAAGGACATGGGTCTCGATGTCCTGAGACTTGACCTGATGTTCAATGACGAGAGAGATGTGATGATCGTCAACAATAAAGAAGGCCTCGGTGTCCAGCTCAATGCCAGTCTGGTCCCGGCCGTAAAACGGATCATCGAAATGGGCGGTGAAAAAGAAAGGATCATCGGTTCCTACAATTTCTATCCTCTGAGAAACACCGGTGCGAGTAGCGAAGAAGTCTATGCGGCGAACCGTTTCTTCAAGGAAGAAGGAATGTGTACGCAGATCTTCATCTCTTCACTGGTGAAGGGAACGCATGGTCCGTGGCCGGTCTCGGATGGCCTGCCGACGATCGAGGAAGACCGAGATCTGCCGGTCGGTCTTCAGCTCAGACATGCGCTGGCACTGGGATGCGGCGAAGTGATCTTCGGCAATGCCTTCGCTTCAGAAGAAGAATTTAAGGAAATAGCCGAAACGATGAAACAGATCTATGTCTACGGGGAAGACAGACCGTTCTACTTCCCGGGCATCCGCTCTCAGATCCCTATCGGAGACATCGAAAGGATCCCGCTGACGATAGAACTTGCAGAAGGAGTATCCGATGTGGAGAAAGAGATCCTCTTTGATTTCACCAAGCATAACTCCAGTGAATATACGCACATCATCATCCGTTCCCGCTGGGGAAGATTCGACTACCGACCAATCCCGATCGAGCCGAGGAAGTGCGACAGAGAAACCTTCGAAGAAGGGGATGTCGTGATCATCAACGGGAATGTTCCACGCTATAAAGGCGAAGTCCACATCGTCCGGAAAAGGATCAGAAATGACGGCAACATGAACTATGTCGGAAAGATCAAAGAAGAAGAGATGTTCCTGCTGGATTATCTGAAATACATGGTGAACTTCGGTTTCGTTCACGAATAAGTTTTCAATACCCTGCCATGGGTACTCAAATAATAATAATTAAAAAAGAAAGGGGAAATTATGGCAAAAACTGAAAAGGATTTTAAGCAGATCGCTTCCCGTATCATTGAGCTGGTCGGCGGCAAAGACAACATCGCTCATGCCGGCCACTGCATGACGAGACTCCGTATCACGACGAAAGACACCGGACTGGTAAATATCGATGAGATCAAAAAGCTCGGTGTCATCGGTGCACAGATGGTCGGTGACCAGGTGCAGGTCATCATCGGCAACGACATCAACGAAGTATACGACGCCTTCGTCAATGCTTCCGGCGTTGCCAGAGAAGCCGCGATCAATGAGAATCTGGATCCGGAACTCACGAAGAAGAAGACTTTCAAAGACATTCTGGGTTCTATCTTCCCGGCGATCGTCGCCTGTGTATTCCCGATCCTTCCGGCTCTTCTGGCCTGCGGTCTCTTACAGGCTGTCGTACTGCTCTTAGTCAACTTACATGTACTCGCTGCTGATTCGCCAACCGTTGCGACTTTGACCTGGGTATACAACGTCGCTTACTACTTCTTACCTGTTTTGGTCGGTTATGCAGCATCCAGAAGATTCAACGTCAAGGCGGCCATGGGTATCCTCATGGGTCTCATCCTTGTCTATCCGGATTTCGTAGCTCTTTGCCAGCAGGGTGCTGGCGCTACGATCCCGAATCCGGGCGGCCCGCCGACTATCATTCCGGGTACGGGCAATGCAGGATATCTCTTCGGGATCCCGATCTATCCGACTACCTATTCCAACACGATCATTCCGGTCATCCTCTGCGTCTTCGTCATGGGCTATATCGAGAAGTTCCTGAATAAGATCATTCCGAAGTCCATCCGTTTCGTCTTCGTACCGTTACTGGAACTGCTGATCATGATCCCTCTGGGACTGCTCGTCATGGCTCCTATCGGTGCAAGACTCTCCAGCGCATTTGCCGGTCTGCTGATCGGACTGTTCAGCTCTCCGTTTGGAAAGATACTGATCCCGATCTTCTGTGCGATCTATCCGTTCATCGTCATCACCGGTATGCATTTCAACCTGATGGCTGTCGGTGTTGCGATCGGCTCCCGATACGGCAAGAACCCGATCAACCATCCTGCCGGCTTCATTTTCCAGTATACGCAGGCTGCTGCCTGTCTGGCTGTCGCCCTCAAGGCAAAGAACGCCGACCGCCGCTCCCTGGCTCTCTCCTGTGCATTCTCTGATGCCGTTCCGGGTATCTCCGAACCTGGTCTATACGGTATCACCTTCAAGTATAAGAAATCGCTGTATGCAGCCATGATCGGTTCTGCAGTAGGCGGTCTGATCTGTGCTCTGCTGAATGTCGGTTCCTATGCCGGCGGTCCGCCGAACATCTTCACGTTCCCGGTATTCATCAATCCGGCTCCGGTCCCGAATCCGATGGCTGACCTGAGGAACATCATCATCGCGGTCATCGCCGCTGCTGCCGTCACCTTCGCTCTGACGATGGTCTTCTACAAGGACGACGAAGCGGATAAGATCGACGCTCAGGGATAATACCCGATGTCCAGATTTCCTGATAACTTTCTCTGGGGCGGTGCGACCAGTGCCGCCCAGATAGAGGGAGGAAGGTGCTTAGACGGAAAAGGTCTCTGCCACCTCGATTATGTCTACTACCGCGGTCCGAAGATCCCGTGCAATTTCATGCTGAAGAGGGATTATGAAAGGGCCAAAGCTGAAGAAGGGATACTGAACTTCCCGAACAGGAGAGGGATCGACTTCTATCATCACTACAAGGAAGATATCGCTCTTCTGGCGGAGATGGGATTCAAGGTATTCCGCATGTCCATCTCCTGGACGAGACTCTTCCCGACAGGACTGGAAGAAACTCCGGATCCGAAGGGAGTAGAGTTCTATCACAACGTCTTCCGGGAACTTCATAAATACGGTATCGAGCCTCTGGTCACGATGATCCACTATGAACTGCCGATCGTCTTTGTCGAGAAATACGACGGCTGGGCTTCTCCGGAAGTCGTGCCGCACTGTGTCCGCTACCTCAAATTCCTCATCGATGAATATAAAGATGAGGTCACATACTGGCTGACTTTCAACGAGATCAACATGGTCACGGCGGTTCCGTGGCTCGGCGGCGGCATCCTTCTGGACCGCTATGATGATCTCGAGATCCCGAAGGGTTTCCGTCCGTTCGGACCTCTTCCGGAAAAGATGGCGAAGAGATGGGACAATTCCGCTCACCAGGCACTCCATCATCAGTTCATCGCTTCCGCGCTCCTCGTAAAGTACGCTCATGAGACGGCACCTCGATGCAAGGTCGGCAATATGTTCAACCTTCATCATCTCTATGCGGAAAAACCGTCTCCGGCAGATGAGTTCCGTGCTCATGAGGAACATGAATTCAATATGTTCTTCTGCGACGTCATGGCGAAGGGAAGCTATCCGAAATGGATCCTTTCCTACTACCGGAAAAACGGTATCGACATCAAGTGGTATGAAGGATACGAGAAGATCCTGCAGGAAGGCAAAGTCGACTTCATCTCCCTGAGCTACTATCTCTCGGCAGTCGTCACGGCTGATCCGGAACGTCAGGAGAAGATCGGCCAGTTCATGAGAAGACTGAAGAATCCGTATATACCGGACAGTGAATTTGGCTGGCAGATCGATCCGACGGCGCTGCGCATGTCTCTCAATGATCTGCGGGACCGTTTCGATCTTCCGATCTTCATCGCCGAAAACGGCTTAGGTGCCTTCGAGACGCCGGATGAGAACGGAGAGATCCACGATGACTACCGCGTATCCTATCTGCGCGAACATATCAAAGCTCTCGCCGGTGCGATCGAAGACGGAGTCGATGTCTTCGGCTATACGCCTTGGGGCTGTATC
>JAZPYW010000157.1:0-4193 GCA_045544415.1 Erysipelotrichaceae bacterium | reverse complement strand
CAATGATTGCTACAATTGCTGCGATGATCACGCCGATACCTGCTTTCGCTGCGGTAGAAATGCCTGCCAGCGGTGTCTGCTCGTCATTGATGGTCGTCTCGTCGCCTGCTTCTGCAGTCGTTCCGTCACCATTATCGCCATCTGCACCGTCTACGCCTGCCAACGGTACATCCTGATCATCGAGGTCTACGATGTCCGCCGGGCCTGCTGCGCCTGCGTCACCTGCTGCGGCTCCACCTGCCGCTGCGCCACCGGCTGCTCCGGCTGCGCCTGTTGTAGTACCGGCTGCACCTGCTGTACCGGCCGCCGTTCCGGCCGCACCTGCTGTACCGGCTGTGGCTGTTCCTTCAGCCGGGGTGGTCACTGTCGTTGTGGTCGTGGTAGTTGTGGTGGTTGTGGTAGTTGCCGGAATATAGACAAATGTAAACTCCTGATTCGGATCATCTGTCAGTGTCCAGGTCACGTTATAGGTATCTCTCGGAAGGTATCCTGCGATATCCTGATAAGCTATGACCGGTTTGTCACCAACATTTCCACTGTAAACCGTATCCGGTGCCAGTGTTGTTCCATCTTCCGCCTGGTAGTGGATCGTATACTGGATCGTAGAAGTACCTTCGATACCATATGTTGCTACAAACGTGGTGTCTTCTGTGATCGTGGTAGCTCCTACCAGCCCTTCCTGACCACTGATATGGAACCCTTTAAAATAATATCCGTCTTTTGCGGTTACACTGTAATCAGTCGGATTCCACTGCCCGTCCTTTGCAATCTCAGTCGGCGTCTCGCCTGAAACATCGCCGTGCAGTCCTCCGGATACCTCAACGGTATATTTATAGTCTGCTGCGAATGCCGGAGATGCCAAACATACGGATAAGCAGGCGGCCATTGCGATGGCTGTTATTCTCTTCATTCTCATCTCTAGCCCCTCCTTATCTTCCGATTGCTTTCTTGCGACGTCCGGTTGCAACTACAACCAGCAGGATCCCTGCTGCTAATGCTGCGATTGAGAGCGGCAGCATATTGAAATCATCACCGGTCTTAACGTCACTTGACTGGTATACAGTCTTGTTCTCTGTCTTGTTCACACGTTTATTTGTGACATCTCGCTGCTCTACACCGAATTTCAGACGCAGCCGTCCATCCGCGTTCTGGTAAGCATTTCCCTGCGTCTCACCGTCAAGTGCTACCATCAGAGTGACTTCGCCGCTCTGATCTTGTGCCAACTTGCCCAGATAAATGGCTTCTGCCAGGTCTTTGCTGTCTACGCCGTCAGGCACTTCATGCAGACCCTGTGCGTCATCACCGCCGACTCTTAAGTTGTTGTAAAATACTTCTGTCCCATCCGGCCCTGTATATGCAAGATAGTAGGTATATGCACCGTCACTCGCCTTGCCGTTATCCTCGAAACTCTGCAGGATCTCGTTGCTCATCCAGAAATCCGTATCGGTTGGGCTGCTGTTCTTGACAGTAACCTTATAGGTCAGACTGTCTCCCGGCTGCATATCTCCGATCTTCTCCTGAAGATCATCTAAATTGTCGTTTAGTTTTGAACCATCCCATTCGACATATCCATCAGGAATCTCCTGGTCTCCTTCTGCTGCAAACACATTCATCACCGGAAATACCAGAAGGGATGCTGTCAGAAGTAATGCGATCAGTTTTTTCATCTTCTTTTCCTCCCTCCTAGTTTACTGCTGTCAATGTATCGCCGGAGAATGATGCGTTCACACCCCAGGCACTGAGCATCGCATCCTGTGCATGATGGGTCTGTACGGAATCTACTTCTGCGTCCAGTCCGATCGAAATGCCATCATATGCGTACTCTGTCGTGATCGTTGTTCCGTCATCAGATTTCGCCGTTGTCTGCTTAACAGCGCTCAGAATACTGCTGTCTGCTGTCAGACTCGTTACAGCCGCTTTCGTAACAGATTCCTCGCCTGCCGCCAACGGTGTCTTGTAATACAGAACAATCGTCTCATCGGTCTTATCTTCATCCACCACGATCCAGTCTGATTCATTGAATGTCAGCTTGATTTGCTCAGGCTTAAGGTCTGTCTGTTTGTCATCGCCATCGACCCAGTATTTATGCACCGTCATCCTGACATATTCATCGATCGTTCCGGTATTTTCCGCCATCAGCTGCTCATCGTATTTTTTCCCTACGATAAAGGTTTCGCCCTCTCCGACCAGCTTGGTAAGGAGTGCTCCGTCTTCCTCGATCGATACTGCGTCATTCGCGCCGGTTTTCTCTACGAGCCCAACACCTATATCCTGTGTCCCGAAATCCGACTGAAAAACAGTCGAGTATGTCAACGCTGCTCTTGCTCCGGTCACACCTCCAAAGGCAAGGAGCGCGACTGCCGCAACAGACAATACAGCTGTAACTTTTCTGTATTTGTTTCTACTGTTTGCTTTCATCTGTCCTCACCTCCTTACTCGATCGGTTCCACCGGGGTATCCCAGTTGGCTTCCGGATATCCTGTCGGGTCTCCGTCTTCGTTAAACTCTGCCGGTGCACTCTCATAGACGACTACGATGTTGAAATCCTGATCTCCATCGATCAGTGTCTTCGGGATCGTAACGGCAAGGTCTTCTGTCGCCTCTCCCTGTGCGATCGGCGTCGTGAAATACCAGAATCCGTCTCCGCCGTCTACCCAGCCGCTGCCGCTATAGACAAGGGCCATGCCTTCTGCCGCAAATGCCTGTACCCTGATGTACACCGGCTGGCCATAGGTACTGCTGATCGATACGATCTTCTGTCCGTCTGCAACCCGCTCGTTGATATGTGTCTCATCTCCCAGTGCGATCTGCACACTGCCTACTGCTTCTGTATGATCCGTAAAATATGCCAGTGCAGGGGCTATCGTCGAGGAAGCGATCAGCGCGGCAGCTACAAATCCAAGAATAATATGTTTCTTTTTCATAATCTGCTCCTTTTCTTACTCTTCACTCGGCGCGGGCTTTGAATATACCTGCTCCGGTGCGTTCCAAGAGTTTTCCCCTTTCGTGAACCGGTTCTCAATGCTTCCGCCGCCCTTATGCCTGCCGTTGTAATCGTTTGTAAATGATGCGATCGAGGCCGTGGTCTCTTCTGTGATCTCTCCGGTTGCAACTTCTACTTCGACCGGATCTGCCGCCACATTATACATAGGACCCGCATAAATCTCTTTGACTACTACCTTAGATTTCACCGGGATCTTCTTTTCGATGATGCGAAGATCCGATGTTCCCGGATGATCCATCGTGATGGAAACGACATCGCTGTAGACTACCTTGTCTGTTCCGTCTGCGTTCTTACCCTTTGTTGCAACGATCGAGAACACGAATGTCCCAGGGTCTTTGTCCTCATAGGTCGGGATTGTCTTCTGGACCGCAATGCTGCCAAGGGCCGGTTCACGACTGACTTTGGCGTTCATTACCACTTCTTTGATCCATGGGCCATACTCGTATGCGGTGCCTCTTGAACCGTCTTCTGCCGAATCCTTGGTAGGCACAGAAATCATCATCGGGTTAAATGTATAGATCCACTCGTCCGTCGTAACAATGATGTTATCTTCTTCATCCTGCTCGATCGTATCGAGTACTGGAACGACCAGATAGATACCCGGATCCAGTTCAGCTGGCTTCGTAAATTCCCCTGTCGCCGCAGGTGATGCAGTCGATCCTGGAGCTGCAACAATGGAGACCGCCTCTTTTGCAATACTCTCATATGCTTTGCTGCTGGCATCTATATCACCTTGCTCCTGTGCTGTTTCAAAAGATGCAGCAATCGTTTCCGTATTGAATGGCGCCGCTAACGTCCAGTCATAGGTATCATAACTGTCATTCTTTTCGCCGGAAGCGACCTGATAAAACTGAAGTGTGGTTCCTTTCAGATCATCAACAAACTCTGCCTGATCCGATGAAAGATTGACCGTGAGCGAATATTCCGCTTCTGTCCCTGGCTCTTTATCATCACCTTCAGCTGCTCTCGCCAATCCGCTCCCCATCGGCACGATCATCACTGCTGCCAGCGCGACCGCCAGCATTGCCGGCAAAAGCTTTCTTCTCTTTTTGTTTTCTTTTTCCTTTCTCATATGTCACCTCCCCGGCAATCTTGCATCAGGTACCTTTCTTACTTTTTGCCTCTATGCCAGAATCTGTGTTTTGCCTGTTCCTTCTCTATATCTTTATCAGCTTCTATATTAGTATCT
>JAZPYW010000156.1:0-6111 GCA_045544415.1 Erysipelotrichaceae bacterium | reverse complement strand
GCTGTACTCGATCCGTTTGCGAAGGAGAAGACACTGACGATGATCGGCGATGTGATGGTCATCGGAGAAGAGAATACTCCTTTCGATCAGTATCCGCGTAATGTTGCCAAAGCTGCTTTACAGTATATGAAAGATACCGGGATCGCCGATGAGATGATCATCGGGCCGGAATATGAGTTCCATGTCTTCGATCAGGTAAAACGCAGTGTACGTTCGGATAAGGTCTCGTATGAACTGAAAAGCGGTGAATCCTACTGGAGCAGCGATTCAGAGGAAAACGGCGGCTTTCATAACAGCTTCGGCGGCGGATATCACAGCGATCTGCCGGCAGACCGGACCTTCGACCTCCGGAATGAGATCTGCAGCTATCTGAGCGAACTCGGAGTCAAAGTCAAATATCACCATCATGAAGTAGGCGGTTCGGGACAACTGGAGATCGAAGTAGCACCCGGCGATATGCTGAAGCTGGCAGATGATACGATGACAGCCAAATATGCGATACGCAATACGGCCGTCAAAAATGGATTTACAGCTACCTTCTTACCGAAACCGATCTATGGAGAAGCAGGAAACGGCATGCATGTCCATATGCTGCTGAAGAAAGACGGAAGACCGATCTTCTATGAAAAGGGCACGTATGGAGATCTTTCGAAGACAGCGATGTATTTCATCGGCGGACTCCTGAAACACGTACGGGCTCTCTGCGCCTTCACTAATCCGTCGACGAATTCCTATCGGCGTCTTCTGCCCGGTTTTGAAGCTCCGGCGACTGTCGGCTATGCACTGGCCAACCGCAGTTCCGTCATCCGTATCCCGAGCTATGCGAAGTCTCCAAACGACAAGCGTTTCGAACTGAGAAGTCCGGATGCCACCTGCAATCCGTATTATGCCTACAGTGCCATCCTGATGGCCGGACTGGACGGGATCAGAAATCAGATCGATCCTGCCGATCACAACTGGGGACCGTTCGACTTCAGTCTCTATGAACTGAGCGAAGAAGAAAAGAGCCGTCTTGAACATCTGCCGTCTTCTCTAGAAGAAGCAGTCAGAGCGCTGGAAGAGGATCACGCATTCCTGGAAGAGGGAGGAGTATTCCCGAAGGAACTGATCGATGTCTGGACCAAGATGCTGAAGAAGGATGCTGCCTATATCAGCAGGATCCCTCATCCGGCCGAGATCGACCTCTACTATGATCTCTAGCGTTGGAGATACAGAATCAGATAACTTATAGTAATGATGTAGCGATAAAGATAGAAGGAGATTATTTATGAGCGTTTACACCGGCAAAGAAAAACTCAAACTGGGTTTCGGATTGATGCGTCTGCCGAAGAATGAAGACGGATCGATCGATGTGGCTCAGACTTCGAAAATGGTCGACCTGTTTATGGAAGCAGGAGGAACGTACTTCGATACGGCATACGTATATCAGGGTTCGGAAGATGCGATACGCAAGGCATTAGTAGAGAGATATCCGAGAGATTCCTATACGCTGGCTTCCAAATGCATGGTATCGCCGGACGGCAGTATCGATGAAGAGACATCCAAGAAAGAGATCAAGGTCTCTCTGGAAAGGACCGGAGCACAGTATTTCGACTATTATCTGATCCATGCGGTACAGCGCAGCAATGTTCAGAAATATGAAGATTACGGGATCTGGGACTATGTCCGCAAACTGAAGGAAGAAGGTCTCATACGTCATTACGGCTTCTCTTTCCACGGCGATCCGGAACTTCTGGAAGAGCTTCTGAAGAAACATCCGGATGTAGAGTTCGTTCAGCTGCAGATCAATTATGCAGACTGGAAGAATCCGGGCGTAGCTTCAAAAGAAAACTACGAGATCTGCAAGAGATACGGCAAACCGGTAACGGTCATGGAACCGGTCAAGGGAGGCATACTCGCTGATCCGATCGACACTGTCAAAGCGATATTCGACAGGGAAAACAACGGTATGTCCTATTCTTCCTGGGCTCTTCGCTTCGTAGCGGGAAAAGATAATCTTCTCGCTGTCCTCAGCGGTATGAGTTCTCTGGAACAGATGAAAGACAATCTTTCTTTTATGAAGGATTTCAAGCCTCTGGATGCTCATGAAGAAGAAGTGATCAGAGAAGCACAGGAAGCACTGAATGCGGATAAATCGATCCCATGTACTGCCTGCCATTACTGTGTAGAGGGATGTCCGATGTCCATTCCGATCCCGGAGATCTTCAATGTTGAGAACCGCAGAAAAGGTTCTCCTCTCTTCCGTACGAAGAGAGAATATGTGATCGTCACACAGGGAAGGGGAAAGGCATCCGATTGTCTGCACTGCGGCCAGTGCGAAGCAGCATGCCCTCAGCATCTGCCGATCATCGAACTACTGGAGAAGTGCGCTTCTCTGGAAGACTGACCCGGATCAGTATAAATACCTGAAAGAATAAGAAAACTATCAATATACAACACTCCTTGATCCGCAGAGGAAAGAGGAGTGTTTTCTTTATCTGAACATTGTTCGAATTCGATGAATGAAATCATGAAAAGAGGAATACAATAGAATAGAAGTTTATGAGTAAGCATATCAGAAAAATAGACAGGATACGGGTTTTTTTCTGCCTGTCTGTACTCTTCTATCATCTGGGACTGCTGCCGGGAGGCTATCTGGCAGTTACGGTATTTTTCGTACTCAACGGTTTTCTTTCCACGAGATCTCTTCTGCAGAAGAAGAAAGTATCTCTGAAGGATTATTATCTCGGTCGTCTCCTGCGACTCTATCTGCCGATGCTGACATGTGCCTTGTGTACGGCAGCTCTGCTTTCTCTTTTTCCCGAGATACGCTGGTTCACGGTAAAGAAAGAGATCCTCTCGGTACTCTTCTCTTACAATAATCTCTATCAGGCATCCGCCGGTCAGGACTACTTTGCGAGAAGTGCAGTTACACCGCTCCTTCATCTCTGGTATGTATCATTATTGATCCAATATGATCTCATCCTGCCGTTCCTGGTGATCGGTCTCAAACGGAGCCGGAAGATCTCGAAGGGGATCCCGGTCTTATGTCTGTTCCTGCTGATCGTCGGAAGCTATGTTTTGTTCCTGATACAGAACCGCAGTGCTGCGAGCTTTGCCTACTATGGGCTTTTCTCCCGGGCTTTCTCCTTCCTGTCCGGTGTCCTTTCCGCCTTCCTGCACAGTTCTATCAGACCATTGGCCCCGAAAGACCACAAGGTCCGAAACGTCCTGTTCTATGTATATATCCTGATCCTCTTCGTCCTGTTCTGTTTCGTGGGATCCTCCTCAGGACTCTACGCAGTCTCGATGCTGATGACGGGCTTCATCACGATGCGGCTGATCTCCTATGCAGCGGCTGATGCAGGTGTCAAAGAGAATGGCGATGAGATCTTCTATATGATCTCGGAATTCAGCTATGGGATCTATCTGATCCATTATCCGATCTGGTATCTCCTGCAGCGTCTCTCTCTGTCTTCGTGGCTTGCCGTCCCGCTCATGATCCTGCTGACTTTCATCCTTGCGGCCCTCTTCAAGATCCCGTTTCTTCGCGGGAAAAGAAAGAACGGAAAGGGGCTCCGTCTCGCCTTATCTGCTTTCCTTCTGATCACGGGGATCTTCGGAGGCGTCCAGGCGCTGAGAGCGGAAGATTATTCCGAGCAGATGAAGGAACTGGAAGAGAAACTGGAAGAGAACCGGAAACTGATCGAAGAGAAGAACCGGGAAGTCGAACGGAACGCTCAGGCGAAAAAGGAAGCCTGGGAAGCCTTATATAACAGCGGCAAGAGTGATGAAGAAGCCGTGAGCGACTGGATGCAGACGCTGCCGATCGTCGGTGTGGGAGACTCCATCATGCTGGATGCGGTAAGCACGCTGTACGGATACTTCCCGCAGGGATATTTCGACTGCGAGATCTCAAGAAGCCTGTACTACGGAGAACAGGTGTTGAGGGCGCTGAAAGAAGAAGGAAAACTGAGCGAACCGATCGTATTGTCTCTTTCCAACAATGGAGATTTCTCGCAGAAGAGAAGCGAGGAACTGATGGAGATCGTCGAAGACAGGGAAGTTTTCTGGATCAATGCCGTAGGTGCGGATGATCCTTCCTACAATAGACAATTCGATGATTTTGCGAAGGGATATCCGAATATGCATATCATCTACTGGGATGAGATCTCGAAGGGATATTCGGAATACTTCTATTATGACGGCATCCACGTGATCGGAGACGGTGTCAAAGCCTACAGTAAAGCGATCTATGATACGGTCTATGAACGCTATCTCGAGATCTACAGAGAGAATAAAGCGGCTCATGAGAAACAGGGCGAGGAAATGGAAAAAGAGAAGATCGTCTTCTATGGAAACGATGCGCTCATCTCTTCCTATCCACATTTGGGAGAACTGACCGGCAAAGCTCTTTTCCGGACCGATCTTCATTACGATTATGACAGTATCTATGATGCGATGAAGAGCGATAAAGAACAGGGAGCTCTTCAGGGAAGAGCGGTACTGGTATTCGATAAGAGTGCCGGACTGAAGGAAAAGGACTATCGGGAACTCTCTGAATTATGTGAAGGAGAAGTCATCGTGATCTCCATAGAAAAGAATCTCTCCCCGGAGGGAGAGAATATACGTGTCCTTCATTTTGATGAAGAGATCCGGGAACATTCGGACTATCTGCTGAATGATAGGATACATCTTTCCGATGCAGGAGCAGAAGCTCTGGGAAAGATGATCGCCGAACAGATACGATAACAGTCTGCAACGCAGACTGTTTTTTAATAATGGATCCCTTCGGTGTAGCAGTGCTGAAGCAGCGGGAGGAGTACCTGATAGTCTTCCGCAAGACCGGTCGTGCTTCCTTTTCCCAGCTCCTGTGCTTTGAGATAGAAGTAGTTCAGCAGGAGTTCGGTAGATGGATCCTGCATTTGGGAGACGTGGCATTTCAGAGCACCGATCTTCTTCCGGAACTGTTCCATCGTGATCTCTTCTTTGACGTTGGTGTCATCCGAGAAATAGAAGGCCATGGTGATGCCGTGAGGCAGATCCATATCATCCGGAACGACGATCCCGTTTCTTCTCAATGATTCCCGATAAGGGACGAGCTTGATGAGTCTTCTTGCGGCTTCACCGATCTTGAGATGATCCGGATGACACTCGGTCCTGAGTTTCGGATCCGGGGCGAAGATGATGTCCGGCTGTACTTTTAAAACGGTCGGGATCAGAGCCTTGATCGCATCGTTGACATCGTAGTCTCCGCCGTCTTCCAGTCCGGCAAAATAAACTTTATCCGCTCCGATAAAGACAGCTGCCTTCAGCGATTCCGCTTTTCTCAGCTGTTCGACTTCAAACGGTGTCTGAGAAGGATCACTTCCTCCGGCTGCACCGTCGGTAGCGATGAGATAGGAAACGGTGATACCGGCATCCTTCATCTTTGCGATGAGTCCGCCGCATCCGAATTCGATGTCATCCGGATGAGGCCCGATGAATAATGGTTTTTTGAATGAAGTGAGAGGCGGCAGAGCCCCGTAGGTCTTGATGATGTCATAAAGTTCCGGCATGTCAGTATTCCTCCGTATACATAGTCAGATGGATCTCCGGGAAGGAAGTGATCACATCCCGGAAACAGGCGATGGCATTTTTCGGATAAGTTCTTCCGAAGTGTTCGATCGAAGAGATGACGACGACTTCATCAGCACCCTGATCTCTGGCGATAGATAAGGCAAATCTTGCGTTTTCAGTAGTATCGGTAGAACGGTCTTCGATCAGGAGTCTGTTTGGATCAAGACCTTTGGAGACGAGATGATCATACATAGCTTTCGCTTCCGAGATCCCGGCTTTCGGATTGGCAGTACCTCCCGAGAGGATGATCTTTTCCGGATGGAAGATCTGATCGGCTTTCAGGGCGATCTCGCATCTCTTGAGGCCTTTGACCGAGAGGGAAGCGTCATCGTTGAGACGGTTGCCCAGGACGATGAAGGATCTCATGAATGCCTCCCCGGGAGTCCGAATCTCTCTCTGAGCTTTTCGGAGGCTTCCTCGTAGGAGATCTCGCCGTTGTTGAAACGGGCCATGACCTGGACATCGTTGTCTCTGAGCTTATAAAACAGCACCAGGACGAGGATGCCGAGGATG
>JAZPYW010000155.1:0-3652 GCA_045544415.1 Erysipelotrichaceae bacterium | reverse complement strand
ACGCTCTCTGTGCGCCTGGCAGGGGCTCAGGAGTCCATGGAAAAAGAAGAGGACTTCGAGATCGTCTCTCTTACCGGAACGATCTCCCATGGCAAAGCCCATCTCCATATCTCGGTATCCGACAGACAGGGAAGAGTATTCGGAGGACATCTGAAATACGGATGCATCGTGAATACGACCTGTGAAGCGGTACTGGGGATACTCGAAGAATACGACAGTGTACGCCGCTATGATGATTCTACCGGCTACGAAGAGATCTGTTTCACAAGGAAAGAGGAAAAGGGTCTGTAAGACCTGTATGTGAAAGAAAGGATATAGAAATGATCAATGTATATGTGATATCCGGTTTCTTAGGTGCCGGAAAGACGACGTTTATTCAGAAACTCTTAAATGAGAAGAAATTCGAGAAAGTGATGCTGCTGGAGAATGAATTCGGAGAAGTCGGTGTCGACGCTGCCTTCTTTGATTCCTCCCTCAACATCAAAGAGATCAATAACGGCTGTATCTGCTGCAGTCTGCAGGGAGACTTCGAAGATGCTCTGGAAGAGATCGAAGACATGGGTGTATCCGACCTCATCATCGAACCGTCCGGTGTCGGCAAGCTCTCCGAGATCTTAAAGACCATTACGGAAGATGAAGACTTCCGTATCGTTTCCCACATCTGCATCGTCGATGTCAAGACCTGCCGTAAGTATCATCTGAACTTCAAGGAATACTTCGATGATCAGGTAGTGACTGCCAATGCGATCGTCCTGTCTCATCTGGATGTCGCTACGGAAGAAGAGATCACGAATGCGATCAAGCTGATCGAAGACATCAACGATGAAGCGGAGATCACGACGAAACCGATCGAAGAATACACGATCGAGGAGCTCCTCGACATCATCGTCAACGGCGGAGAGATCTGTCCGGAATGCCTGGAAGAAGAACATCATCACGATGAGGAAGAGCATTGCCATTGCCACTGCCATCACGATGATGACGATGATGAACACGAACATCATCACCACCATGACGAAGATGATGACGAACATGAACATCACCACCACGATGATGACGATGAGGAAGAACACCATCATCATCACCATCATCACCATCATCACCACCACCACGATGAAGATGAACCGTTCAACAACGTCGTATTCACTCCGGAACACGTCTTCACAAAACAGGAGATGGAAGACATCCTCTCCCATATGGATGAAGATATCATCCGTGTCAAGGGCTATGTGAAGGGTGAAGAAGGAACGTTATATTTCAACTACGTCTTAAATGAGTACCATGTATACTACGGTCCGGCAAGAGAGGGAAGTCTCGTATCCGTCATCGGTACCGTACTTCATGAAGAGGAATTAAAAGAGGTCTTCCATGGCTAAGCCGGTCTATGTCTTCAGCGGATTTCTGGACAGCGGCAAGTCGACCGTCATCCGGGAATCTCTCCTCAATCCCCGTTTCAACGAAGGGGAGAAGACACTGATCATCGCTCTGGAACAGGGAGATGTCCTGTATGATGACAAATTCCTGAGAGCGACTCATTCCGAAGTCGTCTATCTCGGAGGTCTCAGTGAACTGACCCGCAACAAGATGCAGCAGCTGGATCAGAAGTATCGTCCGGAGAGGATCTTCATCGAACTCAACGGTATGGAAGATGATAATCTGCTGTATAAGCAGGGTTTCATCAGACAGTGGGAACTGGCTCAGACCATGACGGTCTTCAATGCGGAGAACTTCCGTCTCTATATGAACAATATGAAGCAGTTCGTCTTCAATCATGTGGTCAATGCGGAGATGGTCATCTTCAACCGCTGCAAGGAAGATGATATCCTATCTCTGAGAAACTATATGAAGAGTATCAATCAGAGAGTTGAAGTCATCTTTGAAGGAAAGAACGGAGAGCTCTTCTCCAAGATCGAAGACAAGCTCTTCGATGTCAGCAAACCGCTGGTCATCGATGATCTGGATTACGGACTCTGGTATATGGATGCGGTCGATAATCCGCTCAAATACGAGAAAGCGAAGATCACGCTCAAAGTCAAATACGAAGAGACGATCAAAGAATATGTGAATACGGTCATCATGGGCAGAAAAGCCATGGTGTGCTGTGCCAACGACATACAGACACTGGCTCTGACCGTCGTGAATGTCGATCCGTCCAAGATCAACAAAGACGGATATCAGTATGTGAGCGGTACGATACACTGTCTCAAGGATGAGGAAGGCTACGATACCTGTGTCCTCTATGCGGACAAGGTAGAGGAAGCTCCGTATCCGAAGGAAGAACTGGTCAATTTCAATTAGGAGTAAGCTATGCTGAATATCATTATCGCCATCATTCAGGGTATCGTCGAAGGGATCACGGAATGGCTTCCGGTATCTTCTACGGCCCATCTGATGATCCTCAATGAGCTCTTTCCGATCGCGGTCACAGCCGATATGGCCCGCAATGAGGCCTTCTACAAGATCTTCGATGTCGTCATACAGCTGGGTGCCATCATCGCCGTCGTGCTCCTGTTCTGGAATAAGATCTGGCCGTTCGGCAAAAGCAGACAGCCTTTAGGAAAGGGGATACTCTCCTATGTGAAGAGGGATGTCTTCGACCTCTGGATCAAGATCCTGATCGCCTGCATCCCGGCAGGGATCATCGGTGTCCTCTTCGACGATAAGATCGATGAGCTCTTCTACAATCCGAACTGCATCGCCCTGGCGCTGATCCTGGTCGGCATCGCCTTCATCGTCGTTGAGATCCTGATCAGAGGAAAGAGACCTCAGGTCAATTCCCTGAAAGAGATCACCTATAAGACCGCTCTCTATATCGGCCTCTTCCAGGTCGTTGCGGCTATCTTCCCGGGAACATCCCGTTCCGGTGCTACGATCATCGGAGCACTCCTGCTGGGAGTATCGAGAAAGACCGGTGTCGAATTCACCTTCTGTCTGGCCATTCCGGTCATGTTAGGGGCAAGCCTGCTGAAGATCGTCAAATACGGCTATCTGTTCTCCTTTCTGGAATGGATCGTACTGCTGGCCGGATTCATCTCGGCATTCGCTGTCAGTATGCTGGTGATCCGCAGGCTCATCAATTACGTCAAGACGCACAGCTTTACGATATTCGGGATCTATCGGATCATTCTGGGTTTCCTGATCCTGGTCCTCTTTAACCTTGTTTTATGAAAGTAACTTACTTAGCGATATTCCTGGAAGGACTTCTGTCCTTCCTCTCTCCCTGCATCCTGCCCCTGATTCCGGTCTATATGGCCTATCTGTCGGGGTCGAATGAGAAGGATGAAGAGGGGAACATCGTCTATAAACGAAAAGACGTGTTTTTCAACACCGTCTTTTTCGTTCTGGGCATGTGTCTCACATTCACACTGCTGGCTATCTCGGTATCTTCGATCCGGCAGTATATCGATGACTATAAAGACATCATCTCCCTGATCGGCGGAACGGTCATCATCTTCTTCGGCCTGCATGAATGCGGACTCATCTCCATTCCGCTTCTTGACAGAGAATATTCTCTGAAAGATAAAGTAAAGCTCTCCGGCGTGAATATCTTCAAGGCCTTCCTGTTCGGTTTCCTCTTTACCTTTGCCTGGAGCCCGTGCATCGGTCCGATGCTGGCGAACGCATTGCTGATGGCAGGAAGTGAGGCATCCGG
>JAZPYW010000154.1:0-2338 GCA_045544415.1 Erysipelotrichaceae bacterium | reverse complement strand
TCTTCTCTTCTATTTACACCTTCATCGTAACAGATAATTAATAAAATATAAGTCTGTTCTTTTCGATTTTTCTATGAGACAATGATTGTGTTGGGGCAGTCTCTGGGGAGGCTGTTTTTTATATAGTAATCTCATCATTTTATACACATAATCAATATTCCTGTGAAAAGCTATCCTCCTCAGTTACTGTTAGGCTTTCCTACACTTTTGGTTCAAAACTATAATGTAACTGAAATGAAATACTTCTGGATACATAAAGATGAGATCAGTGAAGATCTGAAGGGTTACGGCCAGTTCTCAAAGACACACGTCCTTCTTTTGATCATGTCCGTCATTCTGGTCGCAGTCTATGCGTTCCTTTACCGTTCCCTGGATCCTCATGCGAAACTCATCATGCTGAGGATCACCGGTCTCATCCTGATCGGCATCGATGTGGTCAAACTGATCCTCATCGGTTTTTCAAATGCCAAACTGTCGGAAAACCTTCCTCTGGAGATATGCAGTTTCGCTGCCTATTTCATCGTCTGCGATTCATTCTGGGTCGGCAATTCGATCTTCCCGGGGATGCTGCTGACACTCTTCCTGCCGGCCGCCATCATGGCCGTCCTCTTCCCGACGACCTCGGCTCTTCCGGCTCTCAACTTCTATACCATCCATCAGTTCCTCTATCACGATCTGATCATTGCCTATATCCTGACCCGTTTCGTCAACAGGGAGATCCCTCTTCTGTATCATGGGGTCTGGAGATTCATCGGCATCATCCTCATACTGGTCGCTGTGATCTATCTCATCGATACCATCTTCCACAGGAACTTCATGTTTCTGAAGGACACCTATGGAAATCCTCTATTGGAAGTCATATGGAAGATCACCGGAGGAGGCATCGCCTATACCGGAGGTCTGATCCTCTTCTGTATCTTCATGATCCATGTCTTCTATGCATTCTTCAAGATCATCTCTCTGATATTCTGCTTCTGATCATCGATACATACAGCTTTCTGTTTCATCAGAAAGCTTTTTATATGCAGGAAAGAAACGGTTATAATGAGTTTAAGAGGATCATTGTATGAAAAATAATCATGAACATTTCATCGCCTCCAGAGGAGAACATGCCACCTACAATCTCTTCTGGTTCGGACAGAATCTTTTATGGGGATATGCGGGATTTCTGGCTACCTACCTCACACTGGGTCTGGGGATCGACGCTTCTACGGCAGCGGCGGTCATCTTTGCGCCGCAGATCTGGGATGCGGTAAATGATACTCTCTTCGGTTTCATCGTCGACCGTTTCCGTTTCAAAAACGGTCAGCAGTTCATGCCGTGGGTCAAGATCGGTACCTTCGGGATCGGCATCATCGCCATCATCATGTTTTCGATACCGCGGGAACTCTCCCATAATCTGCAGATCATCTGGTTCATCGTCACCTACATCATCTTCGATGCCTTCTATACCTTCCTCGATGCCCCTGCCTTTGCCATGGCTACGGTCATGACCGACAACATCCAGGAGAGGACCTCCTTCATCTCCGGAAATAAACTCTTTGCGATGCTGGGAGGTATCGTTCCGGTCGTTCTCGTCGGTACGGTCACCGGAAAACTCGGCTGGTCCTTAGGTGCGGTACTCTTCTGCGGGATCGGCTGTCTGCTGATGGTCCCGTATCTCTTCTTCGGAAAAGAGAGAAGAAAACAGACCGAAGCGGAGAAGGAAGAGAAGTTCACGTTTCAGCAGATGTTCCATTATCTCAAGTCCAATAAATATCTGATCGTCTGTCTGTTTGCCTTCATCATCTTCGGTATGACGGCTTTTGAATCCATCATGTCGACCTATGTCGCATTGATCTGTTTCGGAGACAGCGGCAGACAGTTATATATCGCCGCAGCGGCAGCGCTGCCGGTCATCCTTGTCTCTTCCCTGCTTCCGATACTGGCCAGAAAGATCGACAAGTTCTATCTGCTGATCGGCGGACTCGTCTTCTCGATCGCCGTCAGTCTGCTCGCCCTCTTCCTGGGCTACGACAACTTCCTGGTCTCCATCATCCTGATCGCCCTGAAATGTGTCGGCCTGGCCTGCTGGCAGGTCATCATATACATGCTGGTGGCTGATACGACCGAATACGGGACTTACGTCTCCGGTACGAGAGCGGCCGGTGTCACCTTCTCTTTGCAGACATTCATCTCCAAGCTGAAGAACGCTGCCGTCAATTCCTTCATGCTGCTGTGCATCGCCTGGACCGGCTACAACGCCGAAGCAGCTGTACAGACTGCAGCTGTATCCGACAGGATCTGGACCGTCTTCCTGGTAGTTCCGGTCATCGGCTACATCCTCGGCATCCTCGTC
>JAZPYW010000153.1:0-5813 GCA_045544415.1 Erysipelotrichaceae bacterium | reverse complement strand
CGGCACTCCTCAGGAAGTCTATGACCATCCGCGCAACCTCTTTGTATCCGGCTTCATCGGCACCCCGCAGATGAACTACTTCGATGCCGAACTGATCAATAAGGGCGGAAAGTATTCCGTATCGGTAGACGGTCTCGATATCGAACTCTCCGAGGAGAAACAGGAACGCCTGAAGAAACTGGATGTTCCATCTCAGAAGGTCACTCTGGGCGTACGTCCGGATCATGTGGTCCTTTCCGATAAGGGTATCCGCGGCAATGTCGAAGTATCCGAACTCATGGGTCCTTCCTGCCACCTCCATCTCTCTGTTGACGGAAAGGATGTCATCATCATCGTCCCGACCGAAGGAAGACCGGCGGATTATGACGGTAAAGAAGTCCGCTTCTGCTTCAATGGAAATGTATGTCACATCTTCTCCAGGGAAGACGGACATAATCTGGAATACGGAAAATAATGAAACTGTTTAAAGGCTATCAGCACGGGATCAATCTGGGAGGCTGGTTCTCCCAGTGCGATCATTCTATAGAACGATACGATACATTTATCAAAGAAGAAGACTTCGCAAGGATCGCTTCCTGGGGTCTCGACCACGTCCGTGTACCGGTCGACTACGAACTCGTTCTGAATGAACGAAATGAATTTATCGAGGAAGGATTTCAGAGACTGGAGCGATGCATGGATCTTTCTACCAAATACCGTCTCAACATGATCCTGGATCTCCATAAGACCCCGGGATACAGCTTTGACGACGGTGAACAGGAAGAAGGCTTCTTCAACAGTAAAGTCCTTCAGGAGCTCTTCTATCAGCTCTGGGAAGAATTTGCGAAACGCTTCGGGAAAAGAGAAGGTCTCGCTTTCGAACTCCTCAATGAAGTCGATGATCCGGCCGTCATGGGGAAATGGAATGAGATCATCGAAGAAACGATCCGAAGGATCCGTACATACGCACCTGAGATATCCATACTAGTCGGAGGATACGGACACAATTCTCCGGCAGCCGTAAAGGATCTGCTTCTTCCAACAGATGGAAACATCGTGTATAATTGTCACTGTTATTCCCCGTTAGTCTTCACTCACCAGGGTGCTTACTGGATCAACGGGATGGATCAAAGCTTCCGCTGCGGCTTTCCGCTAAGCGGGAGAGAATATGCACGTCTCGCAAAGATACAGATCGATGAACACTTCCTGGATCAGGAACTTGCGGAAGATGAGACTGTAGGAAAAGATTATTTCCGCAGGATCTTTAAAGAAGCGGTCCGGGTCTCGGAAGAAAGAAATGTAGCACTGTACTGCGGAGAATATGGTACGATCGACCGGGCTGATCCGGAAGATACGCTGCGCTGGCTCGAATGCATCACTTCCGTACTTGATGAGTATGGGATCGGCAGGGCCTTATGGTCCTATAAAGAGATGGATTTCGGGCTCATCGATGAACACTACAGCAATATTCGCAAGGATATGATCGCAAAGATATAGGAGTTATTATGGTTTCGATCAAGGATATCGCAAAGAAATGCAATGTCTCGGTAGCGACCGTCTCCAAAGCTCTCAACGACAAGGAGGACATCTCCGCGGCGATGAAGCAGAAGATACGGAAGGCTGCTGCAGAGATGGGCTATGCCGTAAATGTCTCAGCCAGAGCTTTAAAGACCAACCGTACCTACAATATCGGTGTCCTTTTTGCGGACGACAGAGCCGGTTTTGCGCATGAGTATTTTTCCCTCATCCTTGAATCCCTTCAAAGAGAAGCAGAATCGAGCGGCTACGATATCACCTTCATCAACCGGAAGATCGCCGGTCAGGAAACGACTTATCTCAAACACGTGAAATACCGCAATCTTGACGGTGTCGTCATCATGACGGCCAACTTCAAGAACGACGAGATCCTGGAACTGGTCTCCTCCAATGTACCGGTCGTCGTCATCGACCATATATACAAGAACGTTCCGACCGTCCTCTCCGATAATTCCATCGGTATGGAAGAGATCGTCCGCTATGCCTATGAGATGGGCCACCGCAGGATCGCCTATATCTACGGAGATCCGACCGATGTCACAGTCGAGCGTGTCGGCGCCTTCCGCCGTACCTGTGCGAGACTGGGGATCTATACTCCGGAAGAACACATCGTCCCGAGCGGCTACCATGACATAAGGAGCTGCTACAAGATGACGAAGAAAGTCCTCGGTACGGATCAGCGTCCGACCCTGCTGATCTTCCCGGATGACTATTCCACGATCGGCGGCATGGAAGCCATCAATGAGCTGGGACTCTCCATTCCAAACGATATCTCCATTATCGGCTATGACGGCATCAATATGGCCAAGATCATGAAACTGACGACCTATGAACAGAACACTTCTGCATTGGGAAGAACGGCCGCCCGGAAACTGATCGATCTCATCGAAGATCCGGAAGCACCGAGAGATATCACGACCGTGACCGGAGAACTGCTGAAAGGCAGGACCGTCAAGAAGATCGCAAGATAAAAACGAGACTCGAAAGAGTCTTTTTATATGATTCAAGTATTACTTGAATAATACACATCATCTTCTATGTATGCTTCATGGGAAGGATCCTTCCTTTTGTCTACGATAAAGACAGGAGGAAGAGAGAATGAAGGAATGCTGTGTATTTCGCAACGAGAAGAAATTTAATTGGTCCCGCTATGAAAGAGTACGTTTCTATGGCAGTACTTTTGAAGGGAAGAGACTCCATACCTGGGACGACGGAAGCCGTACTCTGTACCGCTGCAAAGACTGCGGTGCTTATATACTGGTACAGGAATCGGAAGTCCATATGCCGGACCACACCTATATCACCATCATCCCCGTAGAAGACGAGCGGCACGCGGAACACATCAACCGCACAGTCAGTGCCTATGAACTGGAAATGAATTATCCGGGAAAGACCATCTGTTTCAATTTGGGTATATAAAAACACAGCTGCAGCTGTGTTTCGTACCTTACTGTTTCTTCATCAGGGCGATCAGCAGGATGCCCAGATAGACACCGCAGCCTACGGCGATCGCGAAGTTCGCATAGAGGGTAAAGCCGGTATAGCCGCTGGCAATGGCGTTGTATACGACGAGGAAGGCCAGGGAGACGACCAGGAAGATCAGCAGGAAGAGTCTCTTTCTGGAAGACTTGGCGAGACGGTCCAGGAAACTCTCTTTCGGGACCTTCGTATATTTCTCGATGACCGGCAGTTTCGGGATGTAGATGAACCAGAATGCCAGAGTCGTTCCGGCATATATGATGAGCGCTGCGAGAATGGCTAGCACATAGTTTTCACTGAAAAGGCTGATGATCATGCCAACGAGGACCGCGATCGGCAGGCGCATCTGGAACACGGTAAAAGTCTTTGCCTCGGAGTTGTTGACGAGATAGTCTTTTTTGAGAAGAGGGTTGGAATAGATGACCCGATTCTTATTATCGCGGTAGATGAACGGGCCGCTGAGTTCGTCTTTGTACTGTCTGTTTGACATAGCTGTACCTCTTTTCTTACTGTCTGACGATATCGTTCAGATGGATGGCCGTGACGCCGAGTTCCTTCATCATCTCGATATTCTGTTCCATATCGTCGACGAAGAGGATCTCGCTGTAGTCCAGATCATAGACTCTCTTCAATACGTTGACGACGAGGACCTTGGTCTGCTGGTCACGGGCAGCGACCATCTCGACATCTTCCCCGTAGTGCTTCCAGACGAAGGAGCCTTTGGCCTTGAGATGAAGGGAAGTCCACATGCCGGAGAGACAGTAGAGTTTCGCACCCTGTCTTCTCATCTCCTCGACCAGTTTTTGAAGTTCTTCCGGTGCTTTGCACGGTTCGATCTCATCGAAGTAGTTCTCCGGCTTCGTATAGGTCCCGGCCAGGAATACCGGTGCATTCTCCGGGGTAAACATATCCATGTAGTTTCTGTTCAGGTGATAAGCGAGCGTATCATCGAAATCGAAGATCGCCAGTCTGATATGCGAGAGATCCATGAGTTATTTTCTGATCCTTTCTTCCAGCAGTGTCATCGTCTCTTCCAGGAGTTCATTGATACTGCTTTTCTTTACGCCGGCAACGACGGTATCGCATTTCTCCATCGGGATGAGGATGCGCTGCGCATCGGAAGCACCTACGGCTTCCGCCATCTTCGAAGTCACTTCTCCCAATAATGCATCCGCGATGACGATGCCGATAGGACCGATGATGATATCGGCTTTCCGGCTGTTGTATACGACCGCATTCTCTCCGGTAGCTGCCTTTTTGGCGCCGCCTTTGATCATATTCTCCGTAGCGATCGCATTCGTTCCGACTGCCAGAAGTTCTTCTTCCGGGAAGCGTTCCATGATCGTTTTTACGAGAGAACGGCCGATCTTGCCGCCCTGTCCGTCGATGACCAGTATTTTCATAGTTTTTACCTCATTCCTATTTTAACCGACGGTACACTTTTCTGTACATATCAATGCCTATAATAATATTTGAGGAGGTCGGAAGTATGAAAAAGATCCTTTGTATGCTGATGGTGCTATTGATCCTGACGGGCTGCACAAAGTCGCCGAAGTCGGTCGTGGAAGCGAGACTGAAAGAACTTTCTTCTTCTCCGCAGGAGCTGATCGACAGTGATCAGGAGAATGTCTCCGAGATGCAGAAGAAGACGATGGAACAGTTCGGAAAGATGCTGAAGAAACAGACCTGCACGGTCGATAATGAACAGATCGAAGGCGAGAAAGCCTCGGTAGAGGTCCATATGAAGACCTTTGCCTTCGGTGAGGGAATGGTCGAAGTCATGAAGAAATACATCACTGAAGCCCTGGGAATGGCTTTCGGAGGCGCTACGGAAGAGATGCTGCAGGATAAGTTCTTCGAGATCTGGTATGACGAACTCAAGGAGCTGGAAAAGAAAGGAACGACAAAGTCATCCTCTGCGACCGTGACACTGCACAAGGAAGAAAACGAATGGGTCATCGACGATCTCTCGGAAGCCTTCCTGGATGCCTTTACCGGACAGCTGTACAGCGTATTCAATAATCTGGGATCGATCGGAAACTGATGAGAAAGGAGAAGATATGAGGGCGGAAGTCAAAAAAGGAGAAACAGAGAAGGGGATCATATTCCGCTATCGTATCTTCTATAAAGAAACGGATAAAACATCCTCTCTGACGGTCTATGACCGTATCAGAGACAATATCTTCATTGAGGAATCCTCTCCTTCGGAAGGTCATGAGAAAGACCCCGGCTATTATACGATCCCGGAGGAAGATAAGGATTTCCTGATACAGCTGATCAAAGAGAACCGGATGTCGTTCATCACCGGAAAGCTCGAAGAAGCAGTATATGAGATCGAAGGAGGACAGAAAGAGGAACTGTATTTCTCGGATGGACGCTATGCCTACTCGATCGATACGGACAACTTCTTTTCTTCCTATGAAGATATATCCCGCAAAAGCGATGCCGGCAGGATCGCCTACATCTATACATTCTTGAAGAAGGTACTGAGGCACGAAGGCATACCCTGGTATCACTGACAAAGGAGGAATGTTTTACATGTATGAGATCTTTACCTACGGAACACTGATGAAGGGAAGAAGAGCTTCTTCCTTCCTGGATGCATCCGAGTATCTCGGCGATGCGGTGCTGAATGACTACTGTCTCTATGACAACGGTCATTTTCCCTGTGCTGTATATAGGAAGGGACATAAGGTCTACGGGGAAGTATACCGGATAAGCGAGGATACGAAGAGACGTCTCGACGAGTATGAATCGGAAGGGTATCTCTATTCCTGCAGGGAAACGGAAGTGGAAATGGAAGGAGAGAAAAGAAGAGT
>JAZPYW010000152.1:0-9362 GCA_045544415.1 Erysipelotrichaceae bacterium | reverse complement strand
TGATTTCCATAAAAGATCTCCTAAATCATGTATTTATATTAATGATTTTGTACTAATTTTATTGCATATCTTTCAGCATAATTAATATCATTACATATTCATGAATATTATAACACAGTAAGCGCTTTCTTTATATATTCTATAAATGCATAAAAAGGGGGATATTCATCTCATGGAAAAAGTCCAGAACAATGAAACTGCTGTTTATCATCGCGCCAAACTCTGGCAGATCATCCTGACTGCCTGCAACGGCTTCAACGGAATGGCCGTCTATACCCTGATCGGTCTGGCTACTTATGCCGCCAGTGTCGGTTTCGGGATCTCTACCCTGGTCGTCGGAGGCCTTCTGACCTTCACCCGTATCTTCGATGCGATCACCGACCCGGTACTCGCCTTCTTATACGATAGAGTCAATACTCCGTTCGGTAAAGTACGTCCGTTATTAGTGGGCGGCTGGCTGATCCAGTCCATCGGTCTTCTGGCTATGTTCAGCTGGGCTTCCAGCAAAGGATTCGGTATCCCGATGTTCCTGGCGCTGTACATGCTGTATGTCATCGGCTATACGATCGTCAATATGACTGCTCAGACATTACCGGCTTTACTGACGAACGATCCGAAACAGCGTCCGACCGTCGGTGTCTGGTTCACGGTATTCAACTACCTCGTACCGATGATGCTGACGATCCTTCTCAACATCGTTCTTCTGCCGAGATTCGGCGGTACTTATAATCAGGCCTTCTTAAGCGTCGCAGCTTACGTCTGTGTCGGCATCTCCTTATTCGGTGTCATCATGGTCTGCATCGGTGTCTCCGCTTACGATAAGCCGGAAAACTTCAAAGGTACCGGAAAGAATCAGGAACATCTCAAGATCAAAGATATGATCTCGGTCCTCAAAGACAACAAACCTCTTCAGGCCTACATCATCTCCGCAGCTTCCGACAAGATCGCTCAGCAGGCACAGTCCGCATCCGTCGTCAATACGATGCTGCTGGGTATCCTCATCGGCAACATGGGCTTAGGTACGACTTTAAGTGTCATCGGTATGCTGCCATCCATTGCTTTTGCGATCTATGGTGCCAAATATGCCGGAGCCCACGGCAATAAGGAATCCATGCTGACCTGGACGAGAAACTGTATCTTTGCGAATATCGCGATCATCGCTTTCTTCGTCATCATCAACCCTGCTTCCATCGCCAAGATGGGTGTCACGATGATCCTCTATGTCCTGCTCACACTCGTCTGCAACGGCTTCGCAATGTGTGTCACGACAGCCAATACCGCATTCATGGCTGACATCATCGACTACGAACTCGACCGTTCCGGCAAATACATCCCGGCTGTCATCACCGGTACTTACTCCCTGATCGATAAGCTTGTATCTTCCTTCTCTGCGGCCATCGCTACCAGCGGTGTCGCACTGATCGGCTATACGGCTTCTCTGCCTCAGCCGGGTGATCCGGCAACTCCGGGCGTCTTCTGGATGACGATGTTCCTGAGATACGGCCTGGCCATCATCGGCTGGATCTGCACGCTCTTAGCTATGTCCAGATGCAGGCTCGGCAAGGCAGAAATGGCCGAAGTCCAGAAACGTATCGCCGAAAAGAAACAGGCACTCAATCAGTAAACACCCATAAGACAAGAGACGCAGGTTTCTTGTCTTTCTAATAAAGGAGAATATATGAGAACTATTACACCATTAAAAGAAGGATGGCTCTTCTGCAAGGATGTCCATACCCTCACCGATATAGAACACGCTGAAAAAACTCCGGTCAGCCTTCCTCATACCTGGAATGCGAAGGACGGACAGGATGGCGGCAACGACTACTTCCGCGGGACCTGCGCCTATATCCGGGAACTTCCCTTCTCGAATGAGAATACCTGGATCGAGTTCACCGGTGCAGCGATGAGTGCCGATGTCTATCTCAATGATGAACATCTCGGCAGACATGAAGGAGGCTATTCCACCTTCCGCTATGACCTCACCGGAATACTTACCGATCATAATATCCTGACGGTCTTCGTCGACAACTCCCAGAACAATGTCTATCCGCAGAGCGCTGATTTCACTTTCTACGGCGGCCTCTACCGCGATGTAAACCTGATCAGCGTACCGGCCGTCCATTTCGCACTGGGATATAAGGGCGGAAAAGGACTCAGTGTCACTCCGGTATTAGAGGAAGATGAAAACGGCTTCCCGAAGAAAAACGGAAGAGTCATAGCTGAGGCATGGCTCGAAGGAGGAGATGCAGATGTCACCTTCGCTACCGCAGACAAGACCGTGACTGTATCCTCGGTAAACGGCTATGCGAAGGCAGAGATCGAGATGAACGATATCCGTCTCTGGGACGGCATCGATGATCCGTATCTCTATCATCTCTCTGCTTCTATAGAAAACGATCAGGTCGAGACCGATTACGGTTTCCGTACCTTCAGGATCGATGCGCAGAGAGGTTTCATCCTCAACGGCAGAAATTATCCTCTGCGGGGCGTCTCCCGTCATCAGGACCGCTTAGGCTGCGGCAATGCCCTGACTAAAGAGATGCATGAGGAAGACATGGCCATCATCCGCGAGATCGGTGCCAATTCCATCCGTCTCGCCCATTATCAGCACGCACAGTACTTCTACGACCTCTGCGACCGTTACGGCATCATCGCCTGGGCCGAGATCCCGTATATCACGATGCATATGAAAGACGGAAGAGGAAATACCCTCTCCCAGATGAGCGAACTCATCATTCAGAACTACAACCACCCTTCCATCGTCGTCTGGGGACTCTCCAACGAGATCACGGCTGCGTCGGCGGTCAATGAAGATCTCTTAGAGAACCACCGGGAACTCAACGATCTGGCGCACCGCCTGGATCCGACCCGTCTTACGACGATGGCCGATGTCTTCATGCTGGAGACGGATTCTCCGATCCTGGATATCCCGGATGTCAATGCCTACAATCTCTACTTCGGCTGGTATCTGGGAGAACTCTCTCAGAATGAGGAATTCTTTGATGAGTGGCACAATAAGTATCCGAATAAGCCGATCGGTTTCTCCGAATATGGTGCCGATACGAACCCTGCCTTCCACAATTCCCATCCGGAACGCGGCGACTACAGCGAGACCTACCAGTGTGTCTACCATGAACACATGGCGAAGATGATCGAAGAAAGACCGTGGCTCTGGTGCACCTACGTCTGGAATATGTTCGACTTTGCGGCAGACGGCAGAGATGAAGGCGGCAAGCACGGACAGAACCAGAAAGGACTCGTCACGATGGACCGCAAGATCCGCAAGGATGCCTTCTACCTCTATAAAGCTTACTGGTCCAAAGAACCGTTCGTCTATATCGCCGGAAGACGCTATGTCAACCGCAACGAGAAGACTACGACAATCAAGGTATATTCCAATCAGCCGGAAGTCAGCCTCTATGTGAACGGTCAGCTCCATGAGACCAAGATCCGTCACCATATATTCGAATTCAGCGTAGAACTGGATCAGGATACCCATATCGAAGTACGCAGCGGAGAACTCCATGATGAAGTGATCCTGCATTATGTCGAAGAAGCAGATCCTTCCTATGTCCTGAATAAGGATGTCTCTCAGGTCACCAACTGGTTCGATGCCTCGGAGATCGATCCAGAATACTACTCCGTCCAGGATACCCTCGGTGAGATCGGAAGAAACCCGGAAGCCGGTGCCGTCCTCGAACAGATGATGTCCGGTATGGCCTCCAAGAGAGGTGATGTCGCCGACAGTGTCAAAGATAATCCGGCGCTCAAGAAGATGATGGCCCGTATGACACTGATCTCCCTGCTGAAACAGGCAGGCGATGTCAAGGCCGAGACCATTCAGCAGCTCAACCGCATCCTTCAGCAGTATAAGAAGGTGAAGTAATGAAAAGAGCGGTCCAGCAGATGATGCTGGGGACTCTGACGAAGTCGGAAGAAGATACGAAGAGAGTTCTCAGAGAGATCAGAGACTGCGGTTATGACAGTATCGAAGTCAACCGCTATATGATACACCCAACTCCGTTCCTGGTCCGGGTACTGACCAAAGCAGCCGGTATGCCGAGCGGAAACGGCGGAAAATACAACTGGCCTGTCCTCCTCAAAGAGGCAGGCCTGGAAGTCCTTTCCCTCCATACCGACCTCGGTTCTCTGGAGAAGGACTATGAGAATGTCGTGAAGGATGCGAAGTCCTTTGACACAAAATATATCGTGATCACCGGCATGTACCGCTTTGACTATCAGAAGGAAGAAGCGGTGAAAGAACTGGCGAAGAGACTGAATGCAGCCGGAAAGAAGCTGAAAGAAGACGGCTATAGCCTTCTCTACCACAACCACAATATCGAATTCGTACGGGTCAATGAGGCGAAGACAGCTTACGATCTGCTGATCGAACTCTCCGATCCGGAATATGTAAACTTTGAACTGGATACCTACTGGCTCATCGATGCCGGTGCTGATGCCAAGCAGATGATGAGACGGCTTGGTTCACGCATGAAGCTCTGGCATGTGACCGACCGGGGCGTCCGTCTGGAGAAGACTTCGATGACGCCGATCGTCAAATACGATACGGTCGAACTCGGGACCGGAACTCTCGATCTCGAGGGAATGAAAGAGATCGCTATAGAGAACGGTATCGAAGGGATGACTCTGGAGACACACCGCAACTGGATCGATAAAGATCCTCTCTCCAGCATCCGTCTCAGCGCCAAGTATCTTCAGAAGATACAGGAGGATATATGAACGAATTGAGAGAACATTTCATCACTACAGAACGTCCTTATAAAGAAGGAACGGTAGAAGTATTCGAACAGAAGATCCCGGTCTCTTCCCCAAAGAAAGCGACACTGACGATCACTGCCTTAGGTATCTACCATGCCTCGATCGACGGAAAGAAGATCGGTGACCGTTTCTTCACTCCGGGCTATACCTATTACCCTCTGGAAGTCCAGTATGACGTCTATAATGTCACAGACATGCTGAAGGAGGATTCGGTTCTTCGTGTCGAACTGGGACAGGGATGGTACTGCGGAAGATTCACTTTCGACAATAAGACACAGATCTACGGAGATAGACCGGCCGTATCCTGGATCCTGGAAATAGAGATGGAAGAAGGAAAGAAAGTCTTCTATTCGGATGATGCGAAGGCTGTAAAGAGCCCGTATCTCTATGCGGGATTCTATGACGGAGAAGTCTATGATCCGGACAATAATGAAGAGATCTATCCGGCAGTCAGATATACCGGAAAGCTTCCGAGAGACTTTGAAGAGACCATCGTCTCGGTAAAGAAACAGGAGAAGATCAGCGTCAAAGAAGTCCTGCACAAAGGAGACAAGACGATACTCGATTTCGGACAGAACTTTGCGGGATTCATCACGATCGATCCGAAACATATGCACGGTGATACGATCAGAGTACGTCACGGTGAGATACTCGATCAGAACGGAGACCTCTATACGACGAATCTGCGCAAAGCCAAGGCTGAGATCGTCTATACAAAAAGAGATGAGAATGAAGTCTATGATCCGAAGTTCACCTATATGGGATTCCGCTATGCAGAGATATCCGGCAGCGAATACGAAGAAGGTCTCATAGAAGCCTATGCCCTCTATGATGAGATGAAAAGAAGCGGCAGCTTCCATTGCGAAGATCCGCTGGTCGAGAGAGTCTATCAGAATCAGCTCTGGGGCATGCGTTCCAACTATGTGGAAGTACCTACGGACTGTCCGCAGAGAGATGAACGTATGGGCTATACCGGAGACGGTCAGGTCTATGCCCGTACCGGTATGTACAACTACGATACGAGGGATTTCTGGAAGAAGTTCCTCAAAGATATCCGCTATACACAGGAAGAGAATAAAGAAGGCTACGTTCCTTCTACCGTACCTGCACAGGGTCCGGGAGGCATCGGTTTCCTGACGATGCTGGGATGGTCTTCCTGCAATATCATCGTTCCGGATCAGCTCTATAAGCACTATGGAGACATCTCTTTCGTGAAGGAACAGTATGATTCCATGAAGAGACTGATGGACTGCGAGATCCGCATGACCGGTATCCTTCATCTCTCCGTCAAACCGAACCTGGGAGACTGGCTCTCCTTAGGAAACGATATGAAATTCATGGCCATGCATCATGGTCCGGTATCCAACTCCTTCATCATCAACGATCTCAGGATCATGATCCGCTATGCGGAAATGTTCGGGGATACAGATACAGTCGAACGGTATAGGAAGGAATTATCCAAGATCAAGAAAGCTTACCTCAAAGCTTATATCCGCAAAGACGGTTCGATGAAAGAGGACTATCAGGGCGCTTATGTGATGGCTCTGCAGTATGTACTGGAAGAAGACGAAGAACTGTGGTCCAGGGTATATGATGTATTCAGAAATAAAGTTAAGAAGGAAGGGATCGGTACCGGCTTCTTTGCGACACAGTTCCTTCTGCCTTTACTGGCTGATCACGGAGATAAGAAACTGGCCTATGACCTCCTCCTTCAGGATGGCTGTCCGGGCTGGATCTATGAAGTCAAAAAAGGTGCTACGACGATCTGGGAGAGATGGGATGCCCTGAGAGAAGACGGAACGGTCAATGAATCCAAGTCCGGTTCCGATAATATGGTCTCCTTCAATCACTATGCCTTCGGCAGTGTCGGAGAATTCTATTACCGTTATATCCTGGGCATAAGAGAAGGAGCGCCGGGCTTCTCCAAACTCCATTTCCGGCCGGTGAGTGATGAACGCTTAGGTTCCGTATCCGGTTCCTATCAGTGCGATCACGGCCTTATCGAAGTATCCTGGAAGAGAGACGGAAAGAGGCTGACGATCGATCTGAAGACTCCGGTCGACACACATATCGAGCTTGAAGACGGCTTCTGGGAAGAAGTCGGACCGGGCACCTATACATACACAAGGGAGGTATAAGATGAACTATTACTGTAATCCCCTGAATATCGACTACCGCTATCAGTTCAATATGGACCCGCGGGTCGGAAAACTCCAGATCTGCCGTGAAGCGGCAGACCCTTCCCTGATCATGTTTCAGGGCAGATATTATATCTTCGCATCCATGCAGCTGAAAGTATGGGTATCGGAAGATCTGGCGCACTGGACTTCCCATCCTCTGCCGAAAGAACTGCCGTTATACGACTACGCTCCGGATGTCTGTGTACGCGGAGAGTACGTCTATTTCTGTGCTTCCCGTAGAGAAGAGAACTGCGACTATTACCGTACAAAAGATATCCTCAACGGCCCATACGAAAAGATCGACGGGACTTTCCCGTTCTGGGATCCGCATGTCTTCTATGACGATGATGGAAAGATGTATTTCTATTGGGGCTGTTCCAACCAGACTCCGATCTATGGCGTAGAAGTCGACCCGGAAACGATGAAGCAGCTGGGAGAAGTCAAAGAACTCATCGAAGGCCATCCGTATGAATTCGGCTATGAGCGCGTCGGCTACGACAACGCCAAACTGCCTCGTTCGGAAGCAGAAGTCGAGATGATGTATCAGGGTTTCGTCAAGAGACAGGGTATTCCGGAATCGATGCTGCCGGCCAATGTCAAACCGCTGATCCGCGGTATGTTCAGCGACAGACCATATATCGAAGGCGCCTGGATGACAAAATACAACGGAAGGTACTATCTGCAGTATGCAGCACCGGGAACTCAGTACAATACCTACGGAGATTCCGTCTATGCAGGCGACAGCCCTTTAGGACCGTTCGCTCCGGCTGAAAACAATCCGTTCTCCTACAAACCGGGAGGATTCATGACCGGTGCCGGACATGGTTCGGCGATGAAGGATGCGAAGGGAAGATACTGGCATACTTCTACGATGCAGATCAGCATCAACCACGACTTTGAGAGAAGAGCCGGACTCTGGAGAGCCGGATTCGATGAAGACGGAGAACTCTTCTGCAATACAAATTACGGAGACTGGCCGATCGATGCGGATAACGATGATCCGTGGGCCAAACCGGATCTCTATCTGCTGAGCTATAAGAAGAAGATCACTACCTCCTCCTTTGAAGAAGGAAAAGAAGCAGATAAGGCTATCGATGAGAATGCGAGGACCTGGTGGAGAGCTTCCACGAATGAAGCGGGAGAGTGGCTCTTACTGGATCTTGGTGAAGAGATGGATGTGAAGGCCGTACAGATCAACTTTGCGGACGACAAGATCACTGATCAGCAGCCGGCCGGAGAGATCAAAGGCACTTCTCAGGCAAGATGGATCGATGACCGCAGACACGTCACGAGATGGATCCTGGAGACATCCACTGATAGTGAAAACTGGACCGTATTTGAAGACAAGTCCCAGGCAGACACCGACCTCCCGCATGACTTCCTCGTAAAGGATGAATATAAGAAAGTACGTTATCTGCGTCTGACGATCTGCGAAGTACCGATGGGCCAGAGACCTTGTATCTCGGGATTCCGGGTATTCGGCAAGGCCGATAAAGAAAGACCGGCTGTTCCTTCCTATACCGTCAAACGTACGAATGATCTGGATATGGTCGTCACATTTGAAGAAGAAGGCTGTCACAACATCCTCTGGGGCACTTCTCCGGATAAGCTCTATCACAGTTTCCTGACTTATCAGAAGGAACAGCGTATCGGAGCACTGGTCAAAGGAAAAGAATATTATGTACGGGTCGATGCCTGCAATGAAGCAGGGATCACCGAAGGAAGGATACAGAAAGTTCAGGAGGGCTAATGATGTTCGATAAAGGATTTATGATCGGGTCGGCTACGGCTGCCCATCAGGTCGAAGGAAACAATATTCACAGCGATTACTGGCTGATGGAACAGCTCCCGCATACGAGTTTTACGGAACCGTCCGGGATCACCTGCGACCACTATAAGCGTTATGAAGAAGATATCCGAATGATGAAGGAAGCCGGACTCAATGCCTACCGCTTCTCGGTAGAATGGGCCCGTATCGAACCGGAAGAAGGACACTTCGATGAGGAAGAAGTAAAGCACTATGAGAAAGTGATCAGCTGCTGCATCGAGAACGGTCTTGAACCGGTTGTTACCCTTCACCACTTCACTTCCCCTGCCTGGCTGATCACAAAGGGAGGCTGGGAAGCAGAATCCACTATTGAAGATTTCCGCAGATATGTATCCTATATCGTCTCGAAACTCGGAGACAGACTCCATTACATCTGCACGATCAATGAAGCGAATATGGGCCTTCAGCTCGCAGCGATCGCCAAACGTTTCCGTCTGATGGCGGAACAGGCCGCCAAGAATGCCAAGAAGGCAGAAGGTACTGTACAGGTCGGTATGAACTTCGAGAAGATGATGGAAAATATGAAGTTCGCGGCTATGGAGAATGCACAGACATTCGGTACACCGGATCCGAAG